>DASXAK010000201.1:0-4507 GCA_036406715.1 Bryobacteraceae bacterium
CGAGGACGGCGGTCCCGGCACCGCCATTTATAAGACGACCGACGGGGGCGCCACATGGAAGGAGTTGACCAACGGTCTGCCGAAGGGGCCGATGGGGCGCATCGGAATTGACATCTGCCGCTCGCGGCCCGACACGCTCTACGCAGTTTACGACAACCACAATCTGCGACCCAGCGCGAGAAACGCGATGGACACGATCAACGGGCAGGTCTACCGGACCGACGACGCAGGGGCGACGTGGCGCAGAGTGAATCCCGATTCCGTGGATGTGAGCGGCAAGGCCGGGTACTCGTTCAATCAGCTCACGGTGGACCCGAACAATCCGGATCGCATATGGATCACCGGATCGAGTTTCAACTCCTCGTCGGACGGCGGGAAAGCTTGGGCCGGGCGCGGAGGACCGCGCGTGTTCGGCCGCGCGTTCGGCGACTTCCGTTCTTTATGGGTGGACCCGGAAGACTCGGATCACATGATCGCGACATCGGATGGGGGAGTGTTCATCTCCTACGATGGCGGCCGAACGTGCCAGCACGCCATGACGATCAGGGGCGGCGAAGTTTACGCGCTAGGCGTCGACATGGAGAATCCATACAACATCTATGCCGGCTTGCAGGACCACGAGAGCTGGAAAGGTCCGGTGAATGGCTGGTCGGGCAGCGTGGGACCCGATGACTGGGTGACGGTGGGGATCGGCGACGGCATGTACAACCAGGCGGATCCCACGGACAGCCGCTGGGTGTACAACACGCAAGAGTTCGGCGGCCATGGCCGTTACGATCAAAAGACGCGGCAGCGGGTGCGAATCGTGCCGACGCGCGCGGAGGGAAAGCCGCCGCTGCGGTTCAACTGGATCGCGCCCCTGGTGCTGTCGCCGCACGACCCGAAAACGTTGTACGCGGGGGCGCAGGTGCTCTTCAAGTCGACGGACCGCGGCGATCACTGGCAGGAGATCAGCCCCGATCTCACAACCAACGACGCCGCGAAGACCAATCGCAGCGCCGCAGGCAGCGCCATTCAATACTGCACCATCGTGACGATTTCGGAATCGCCGGTGACGGCGGGCGTGATCTGGGTGGGGACGGATGACGGAAAAGTGCAGGTGACGCGCAACGGCGGCGGCGCGTGGAGCGACCTCACCAAAGGCGTGGCGGCCGCGGGCGGGCCGGAGGACGTATGGACGAGCCGCGTGTACGCGTCGCGATTCGCCGCGGGAACGGCGTACATATCGAAGACGGGACGCCGGCAGGACGACTTCAAGCCGTACGTTTTCAAGACGGTCGACTATGGGGCGACCTGGACGAACATCACGGCCAACCTGCCGCGCTGGCCGGTGAATGCGATCGTCGAAGATCCGGTGAATGCGTCGGTGCTGTTCGCGGGCACGGACATCGGCGTGTACGTCTCGGTAGACGGCGGAGGACGGTGGCTGCCGCTCAAGAGCAACATGCCGCCCGCGCCGGTGACCGACATGGTGGTGCATCCGCGCGAGCAGCAACTGGTCGCCGGCACTTACGGCCGAGGAATCTGGGTGACCGACATTGCCCCGATCCGGGAGATGACCGCGACGAATCTCCAGGGGCCGTATCTGTTCAACGTCCTTCCGAAAGCGATCCGCCGCGAGGGCGCGCTCGGCAACTACCGGCTGCTCGGCGACACGTTTCCAATCACGCCCAACGAGCCGAACGGGCTGATCATTTATTACTACCTGAACCGGGACCTTCCGGCGGCGGCGGTGATCACGGTTTCGGACGCGCAGGGACGCACGGTGCGGACGCTTACGGGGTCGCAAAAGGCGGGTCTGAACCGAGTGGCCACGGAGAGTTTCGGGGGATTTGGGGGAGGCCGGGGCGCTCAGCCACGCGCCCCAATGCCTCCCGGAGAATATACGGTCACGCTGCAGGCGGGGGAGACGAAGCTGACGCAAAAAGCTCGCGTGCTCGAAACCCCGATGCCGTAGCGGGTCCCGCGCAGACGCAGTGGGGCGGAGCTGGAGCTCCGCCCCACACAAACGCTAGGGAATCAGGTCGTAGCGGTCGTTGTTCATTATTTTGCTTCAGGCCGCCGCGAAGTTCTTCACAAAAGCCGTCTTCGCGTCGTTGCTCTCATAGACTTCCGCGAGTGTCCGGAGCTGGGAGTTGGAACTGAAGATCAGGTCGACACGGGTGTCGGTCCATTTGAGTTCGCCGGTCTTGCGGTCGCGCCCCTCGTACACGCCTTCCGTTTTGGTGGGCTCCCACTTGGTGTTCATGTCGAGGAGGTTGACGAAGAAATCGTTCGTCAGCGTTCCGGGCCGATTGGTAAGGACACCGTGTTTGGACTGGCCGACATTCGCCGCCAGCGCGCGCATGCCGCCGATGAGAACGGCCATTTGGGGAACAGTCAGGTTCAGCAACTGCGCCTTGTCGATGAGGAGTTCCTCGGCCGGCGTTCCGTTGGCCTTGCTGCCGACGTAGTTGCGGAAGCCGTCCGCGGCAGGCTCCAGTACGGCGAACGACTTCACATCCGTCTGCTCCTGCGAAGCGTCCGTGCGGCCCGGCGAGAAGGAGACCTTCACCTCGTGCCCGGCCCGCTTGGCCGCTTCCTCGACGGCCGCGCAACCGCCCAGAACGATCAGGTCGGCCAGCGAGACCTTCTTGCCGCCGGACTGCGCACCGTTGAACTCCTTCTGGATCGCTTCCAGCTTCTGCAGCGTCTTGGCGAGCTCAGCGGGCTGGTTCACCTCCCAATCCTTTTGCGGCGCGAGGCGAATGCGCGCGCCGTTGGCGCCGCCACGCTTGTCGGAGCCGCGGTAGCTGGACGCCGACGCCCATGCGGTCGTCACCAGTTGGGAAATCGAGAGCCCGGATGCGAGGATTTTGGCCTTCAGAGCGGCGATGTCGCGCTCGTCGATGAGCGGATGATTCACGGCGGGAACCGGGTCTTGCCAGAGTTGCGTTTCCGAGGGAACCAGCGGGCCGAGGTAGCGCGAGAGCGGCCCCATGTCGCGGTGCGTCAGCTTGTACCACGCTTTGGCAAACGCGTCGGCGAATTCCTGCGGATGATCGAGGAAGCGCTTCGAGATCGGCCCGTAAATCGGGTCCACCCTCAAGGCGAGGTCGGTGGTGAGCATTCCCGGGGCGATCTTCTTCGATGAGTCGTGCGCATCGGGAACGGTCCCGTTCCCGGCGCCATTCTTCGGCGTCCACTGGTGCGCGCCGGCCGGGCTGGTCGTGAGCTCCCACTCATACTTGTACAGGTTTTCCAGGAAGTTGTTGCTCCATTTGATGGGCGTTGTCGTCCATGTGACCTCCAACCCGCTGGTGATCGTGTTGGCTCCGTAGCCGTTGCCGTAGCTGTTGGTCCAGCCCAGGCCTTGCATCTCGAGGGGCGCGCCCTCCGGCTCGGCGCCGACGTATTTGGGCGGTTCGGCAGCGCCATGGGTTTTGCCGAAGGTGTGTCCGCCGGCAATCAGGGCGACGGTCTCCTCGTCATTCATCGCCATGCGCGCGAACGTCTCCCGGATATCGCGCGCGGCGGCGAGGGGATCCGGATTCCTGTTCGGGCCTTCCGGGTTCACGTAAATCAAACCCATCTGGACCGCGCCGAGAGGATTGGCAAGATCACGATCGCCGCTGTAGCGCTCGTCGCCGAGCCAAGTGCTCTCCGGGCCCCAGAAGGTCTCGTCGGCCTCCCATACATCCGGGCGTCCGCCGGCGAAACCGAAGGTCTTGAACCCCATCGACTCCAGCGCGACATTCCCGGCGAGAATCATCAGGTCGGCCCAGGAGATCTTCCGGCCGTACTTCTGCTTCACCGGCCAGAGCAGGCGGCGCGCTTTATCGAGATTGGCGTTGTCCGGCCAGCTATTAAGCGGCGCAAAACGCTGCATGCCGGAGCCGGCTCCGCCGCGGCCGTCGGCAATGCGGTACGTGCCGGCGCTGTGTCACGCCATGCGAATCAAAAACGGCCCATAGTGGCCGAAGTCGGCGGGCCACCACTCCTGCGACGTCGTCATCAGGGTGTGCAGGTCCTTGATCACCGCATTCAGGTCGAGGGTCTTGAACTCCTGCGCATAATTGAACTCCTTGTCCATGGGATCGGACAGCGGCGAGTTCTGGGCCAGGATCCTGAGGTTCAGTTGATTCGGCCACCAGTCCGCATTGCCCGGGGCCGCTGCCATCGTATGTCTGCGCGAGCCGTTCGAAAACGGGCACTGGGCTTCGGCTGACTGGTCTTGCTTTTCGGGGACGGACGCCCCTACTGCCGTAGTAAGTTGCTTGTCCATGTCTTCCTTCTTCCTCTAGTTAGTCAAAATAATCCAGCGGCCGAGGCGGGCCAGTTCCGGCCGGCATCGACCCGATAAAAACCATCGGCGCCGCCGCGATGACAAGCGGCCGTGCATCCGACATCCACGCGCCTACGACACTCGACGGGAAACGTGCCGCACGGCGCACTGTTTGCAGAGGCCCCGGAAAATGAGTTCGCACTCGCGCAGGACCCGTTTCTCGAGAGAGCTCGAGGCGGGCCT
>DASXAK010000202.1:0-11762 GCA_036406715.1 Bryobacteraceae bacterium
CGCCTTACACTGGACGACCCGGTCGGACAGATCCTTGAACCCGGCGGCCACATCTACATCGCGCTGGACGCGGATGAGCCCATTGGCTGCTGTGCTTTGATTCCGATGGAGCACTCCGTCCTCGAGCTTGCCAAAATGGCTGTAGCCGAACATTACCGCGGCCATGGCATAGGCCGAAGGCTCCTTGGTTACGTCATTATGCAAGCAAAGGCACACGGCGCCACTCGCCTGTATCTCGAAACCAACAGCCGCCTCACCAATGCGATTCACTTGTATGAATCGGTCGGGTTCCGTCACGTCCCGCCTGAGCGCGTGACGCCGTCGCCGTACGCCCGTGCCGATGTCTATATGGAGATGTTCTTGTAGGCGGCTACCGCACCGGCAAAAAACGCTGCACGCGCTCGCCCTGAAAAACCTCGCCGGTATAAACGATCCCCTTGGAATCTACCGCGATCATGTGCAATCCGAAAAATTGTCCGCCGTTCTCGCCCATCGTTCCCATTTTCCCGAGCACCTTTCCGTCCTCGCGATTCAAGAACCAGATGTGATTGTTGGTGAGATCGGAGATGTAAAGCAGCCGCTGCGCCTTGTCCGGCGAAAACATCACGCCGCCGGCCGAACCGCCCACACCTGTCGTCGGGGCGAGAATGAATTCCTTCAGAAATTTGCCTTCCTTGGTTGTCACGTGGATGCGGTTGGCCATCCGGTCCGCTGCGTAAACCAGGCCGTCGTGTGAGATGTTCAGCGTCAGGTGGCCGCGGAACTCCTTAGGCTCGGGTCCGCCCGGCGTATATTCGCGATCCTTGCCGTCGGTGGTTATCTCCGAAAGCTTGTGTCCGTATGCCCCCCAGCCCCGCTTGAACTGAAGCGAGTCCAGATCGAACACCATCACCCGCCCGCCGAGATAATTGTCGGCCGCATACAGTTCGTGCGCCGGTTCATCGAGCCGGATCTCCTCGAGCCCCCCGACGATCATCGGCGTGGTAGGCGGATACTTGGCGCGAAATGCCGCCACGCGCTTCTCGCGCTCCGCCGCTGCCGACGGATCGGCAGGCGCTCGCCCACCCGGAGGACGCAGAAATCCGGCGACCGGCCCCGCGCTGCCGCGACCTGGAGTGTGCGTCGCACTCCCCGCGGGACTGCCGCCGCCTCCGCCCGTCCCCGGCTCCCTGTCCGGCGCGCGCGGCACCTCGCCCACCACTTTGCCGGTCTTCGGATCGTACTTGCGCACCGTGTCCTGTCCGATATAGACGAATCCTTTGGTGTCCACCGCCATGCCGTGGCCCTGCGGCGCATCGAACGAGCCGATCACGTTGCCGTTCTTGTCGATGTGGATCATCGACGGCGGACGCACACAGCAGTCCGCCAGCGGCGGGTTCAACTCTGCCTCTAATTCAATATCGGTGAGATCGTTCGGCCGGTCCAGCACCCAGACGTTGTCGTCCTTGTCGACCGCGAGGCCGGTGACGCCCCCCATCTTCCACTTGTTGGGCAGCGGCTTGGGCCAATCCGGATCGAACTTGAACTTCGGTACCGCCGGTTCTTGCGCGCCGGCGAGCATCACCCACAACACCACCGCACCGGCGGCCGCCAACCCGGCCAGTCCGCGTCCCAGCCATCTCGGGCGCTCGTTCATAGATCCTCCCTATTTCCCCACCATGTGCGCGAACGACCTCTCGTTCTCGTTGCAGATGTCCTCAATCAGTTCGTTTTTTAGCGCGATCTTGAGATACCGCTTCGCCTTCCACGGACGCGTGTAGACTTTGGGATCGTCGACCGTAACTTCCACTTCCAGCCTGCCGTAGTTCGGACGGCGGATTCGCTCGATGGTGTGTCCCGCCGAAGTGAGCGGATCTCCCTTGAGGTCGAGCCAAAGCCCGTCCTTGTATCCGATGGTCTCGATGACCAGCTCATCGCCTTCCCAGTGCCCCACCGAGTAGCCCTTGAAGCTCGGAAACGGGTCCTTCGGCAGCGCGCGCCCGTCCAGGAAGACCTGGCGGTATTGCGCCATGTACTCGCTCAGGACCGTCAGTTCGTCATCGGTCTGGATAATCTTCTGAAAAAAGAAGTCGGCCCATTGCCGAACCGGTGAGATCGGCAGACACCTCGTGGTCGGGTCGTCTTTGCGGTTCTCCTCCAGGTGCTGCCTGATGGTTGCTTCCACGCCCGGCTGGTACGGAAGTGGCGACGTCTTTCCCTGCTGCCCCGGCTCGGAACCGTCCGCCGTCACGTCGAAAAGCCCGACGGGCACCCCGAGCGGGACATCGGTGCAGCCGAAAACGGCGCCCGCTGGAGAGCCTTCGCACGGCACCCGGATCGGGTCCCACATGCCGGAGAAATCCGGCTTCCCGTTGCGCAGCTTCGGAGCCGGCGCCGACAAGTCCGGCTTTCCGCTCCGCAGCGGCACCCGCTGAGTCTTTACATCCACCCACTGCGCGGCCAGCGGTAATCCCGCGAAAACGATACCCCACGCCAGCCACGCCACCCGTCGTACCCGCATCGCCAATCCCCCGAATGACTATACATCAACGGATCTGCGCTAGCATCACCTTGATGCCCGATCCGGCAGCAGTCCATCTGAGCCTCTGGAAGCAGCACCTGGGCCGCGTGCCCGAGCACGTCTGGCAAAATACGGGGCTTGAAACGCTCGTCCTGGCGGACAACGATCTTGCCGAAATCTCTCCGCAAATCGGCTGTCTGAAGAAGCTCCGTATGCTCGACCTCGGCCACAACCGGTTGACGCGCTTGCCTGATGAGCTTGGCGATCTCGATGCGCTCACCGGCTTCCTGTACCTTCACGACAACCGGCTCGCCACGCTGCCGCCCTCGCTCGAGCGCCTCTACCGCCTTCGTTATTTGAATATCAGCGAAAACGCGTTCGAAGAGTTTCCCGAGTGCGTCTGCGGCATGCGGGGCCTGATCGAGCTTCGCGCGTCCGATAACCGTCTGGCGGCGCTTCCCGATTGCCTCGGCCGCCTCTCCTGCTTGCGCGAGTTGCATCTGAGGAACAACCGGCTCACCACCGTCCCCGAATCGATCGGAATGTTGCGCGAACTGCGCCATCTCGATCTCCGCGGCAACCCGCTGGTCCATCTGCCGGCGGCGCTAGTGGAACTGCCTCGCCTCGACAAACTCGACCTGCGATGGGTTACTTCTTTAGCTCCTCCACCCTGGTTCGCCGCGCTCGAAGCTCGCGGCTGCGTGATCTACCGCTGATGCCCCCTATTATTTGCGTGATCCGCGCGGCTCCGACGCCGGCGGCACAATTGCCTTGATCCGCAGATAGGTCACCATGCTGCCGTAGATCTCGTTGTTGTGCCCGTAATTCAGCATCAACAATGCCATCCGCAGATTCTTCGTCTGGCGGCCGTTCTCCTGCGTGATGTCGATTGTCTCCGCGCCCGAGGCGTCCGTCAGCGCGGTGTACACGCCCTCGCAATAGCTGAACGCATCGTTGACCGCCTTCAGGAACTCAGCCTTGGTCGCCAGCTTCTCCAGGTTCTTGCCTGCGCTTGGATTGGGCTCGCCTTTCGCCTGCGAGCACCACAGGAAGTTGTAGTTCGCCAGGTGCCCCACCTGCTGCCCAAACGTCCGCACTTCCTCCTGCGGTCCCGGCCGCATGCTGTAATTCTCTTCCGGCATCTTCTCCGCTGTCCGTACGATGGTGTTGCGGTTTCGCCCGTATGCGTCACGAAGCCAGCTCGACAGCGGATTCGCCGAAGGCGCCGGGCCGGGCTGAGCAATCATAGGTATGGCAACTAACGAAGCGGCTAGGAACAGTCTGCTCATCATATTTCCTGCTTATATCACAGCCTCCGCCATGCAATCGTTGGTTCCGCACTTTCAATCTGCGTTCATCGGCGGCTAACTCTTCAACTTCCTCTCCGCGTACTCGCGCGCCAGCCGAACCGTCAGCGCCACACGCCGATCCCGCGCCGCTGGATTGCGGTAGTAGAAGATGCCGAGCAAATGGCCGCGCCGATGCGAGGGCGGCATCCGTTTCCAGCCCTCATACGCGCGCCCGTCTCGTGCGAACGCCATCTGGATGAACGACGGCAGCTCGTGCTCGGCTTCCATCGTCGCCAACAGCCGCTCCGCCGTCTGTTGGGCTCGCCGTTCGCGCGCTTCGGCGCTTTTCGGGTCCGTGATCCACTCCGCGATGTACTTGCGCGTGGAGTAGTTCAATCGGTCGTACCACCGGCGCACGGCGCGATCTTCCGCCAACGCCCGGGCCAGTTCCCGCGGCGCCTCGACCGTGCGCTCCGCGGTGTCCGGTTCCAGTCGGAACCGCGCCACGCTTCCGAGCCCCGCCTTCGCCCCGGCCTTCATTTTCTTATTCACCAGCAGCAGATGATGTCCGTCGCCGGTCGGGAATAGGGATGTCCGAAAAACGAAGCCGTTGATGTCGCCCTTCACCTTCAGCATCCCCTTCGAGCCCCAAGCCTTGTTCACGTCGAAGGGAATCCGGGCAATCGTCCAACCCAGCCGCCGGTCGCCCTGTTCCAGCGCCGCCTCAAACGATTTCGCCGCTGCCCGCGCCATTTCCCCTCACTCTATCAACCTCCCGCGTCCCGGCGTTCGCCGGTAAATCTCCCCTACCGGCCGATTTTCCATCGAACCCGCGAACTACCCCGGTTACTCTCGGGTCATGGAATACGACGACAAATGGCAACGGATGCAAGATCGCATGGCACGCCGGCAGGAACGCTGGGCGCGTAGACAGGAGCGGTGGGCGCGCCGGCAGCAGCGCTGGGCCAATCGCGAACATCAGTGGGGACACCCCAGCCCGACTCACGGCATCGTCTTTAGCGTCGCCCTCATCGCGGTCGGCGCCCTCTTCCTTCTCGACAACATGGGGATCCTCCGCTTCCATGACGTGGCGCGCTACTGGCCGGTCATTCTGATCGCGCTCGGTATCGTCCGCCTGGTCGATTCTCACGGCACCGCTTCGCTAGTCTGGGGCGGCGCCCTCGCCGGCGTGGGCGCCCTCCTGTTGCTCGACAATCTCGGCATCTTCTACTTCGACTGGCGGATCTTCTGGCCGGCCGTCCTCATCGGCCTCGGCATCCTCATGCTCATTCGCATGACGCAGCGTCCCGAACCGGGACCCGCCCCCGCCGCCAATGGCGCCAATCCGCCGCCTCCAAGCCCTGGAACGATCAACCTGTGGGCCATGTTCTCCGGCGGCGAAAGGCAAGTCACTGCTCAGGACTTTCGCGGAGGCCAAGTCAGCGCCATGTTCGGCGGTTTTGAAATCGATCTACGCGGCGCAGCCCTGGCCGAAGCTCAGGCCACCATCGATGTCAGTGCGATGTTCGGCGGCGTGGATATCCAGATTCCCGAGACCTGGGTTGCCGAAGTCAAGGGCACCGCCCTGTTTGGCGGCTTCAGCGACGAAACCCTCCCGCCCGCCACTCCGGCCGGTTCGCCCGCCCCGCCGCGCCTCATCGTTACCGGTTACGCTATGTTCGGAGGCGTCACCGTTAGCAACTGATCGCCTCGGGCGTCGCCATGCATCCCGTTCTGATCAGCCGGACCCGCCTTGCGCTCTACCTGCTTGCCTGGGTTCCACTGGCCACCGCCGGCGCGCTTCTACTCGCACTCGCCGGCCGGCTGCCCTGGGTGCAGAGCTCGTTCACCGCGGCCGGCCTTGCCCTCTTCTATGCGCTGGTCTGCCTGTCACCCTGGTATTCCGGCCGTTATCTCCCGTTCCAACCCTCCGCGCTCGGAAAACTTCTGCTCAACCACACCGCCGCCGCCCTGGTTGCCGCTACTCTCCTGCTCGGCATCGCCAAAGTGTTGTCGGTCCCCGATTCCCAGCAGGCATTTCTCTTCGCGGCCGGCGTCCTGCTCTACCTCCTCGCCGTCGCCCTGCATTATGTTCTGTTTTCTTTCCAGAGTTCCCGCGAAGCCGAGACGCGCATGCAGGAAGCGCGCGTGCAGGCGCGCGAAGCCGAGCTGAAGGCGCTCAAAGCCCAGATCAATCCCCACTTCCTGTTCAACAGCCTCAATTCCATCAGCGCGCTGGTTACCGTCGACCCGGAGCGCGCCAGAGAGATGTGCCTTCGGCTATCCGAGTTTCTGCGCTCCACCCTCAACCTCGCCGAAGAGGAAATCATTCCCATCGAGCGCGAAATCGCCCTGGCCCGCACCTATCTGGAAGTCGAGCAGGTCCGTTTCGGCAACCGGCTGCGGGTCGAACAATCGGTCACGCAGGCGTGCCAGGGCTGCAGCGTTCCGTCACTGATCCTGCAGCCGCTCGTCGAGAATGCCGTCAAGCACGGCATCGCCGGCCTGGTCGAAGGCGGCGCCATCCGCCTCGATGCCGATTGCCATGACGGTCTCCTCCGCATCGCGATAGAGAACGATTTCGATCCCCACTCGTCGAGCGCCGCGCAAAATGGCCTCGGCCTCTCCAACGTGCGCTCCCGCCTCGAAACCCTGTATCAGCGCCACGCGCGTCTTACCAGCGAAACACAAGGCGATCGCTTTCTCACCGTATTGGAGATCCCGTGCCACTGAAGTGCGTCATCGTCGATGACGAAGAATTGGCCCGCCAGATCTTGCGCGAGTATCTCGGCTCGATCTCCGATATCGAGCTCATCGCCGAGTGCGCCAACGGCTTCGAAGCGGTCAAAACAATCACCGAGCGCAAGCCGGACCTCGTCTTTCTCGACGTCCAGATGCCCAAGCTCGACGGCTTCGAGGTCCTCGAGCTCATCGGCCGCGACGTCGCCGTCATTTTCACCACCGCCCACGACACCTATGCCATGCGCGCCTTCGACGCCCATGCCGTCGACTACCTCCTTAAACCTTTCCGCCTGGACCGGTTTCAAACCGCTGTTGAACGCGCCCGCCAGCGCGTCGGCCAGCCCGCTCCGGCCGCCGCCGATCTGTCTGCCGCCGCTCGCCCTCCCAACCGCTACGCCGACCGCGTTGTCGTCAAGGATGGAACCAAGGTGCACATCATCCCCATCGCGAGCCTCGATTACGCCGAGGCCCAGGACGATTACGTCTCTCTGCATAGCGAAGGAAAGAGCTGGTTGAAGCAGCAGACTATCTCGAATCTCGAATCCTTGCTCGACCCGCAGCAGTTCGTCCGCATTCATCGCTCCTATCTCGTCAACCTCTCGCGCGTCGCCCGCATCGAGCCATACGCCAAGGACAGCCGCGTCGCCATCCTTACCGAAGGCGCCCGGCTCCCCATCAGCCGTGCCGGCTATGACCGGCTGAAGAGCCTCCTGGACGCTCGCTAGCCGCGCGCCGCCTCCCGTTAACTAACTGCAGTAAACTTTCGCGAGGGTGATCCAGGAAACCACCATGAATTCGTGGAGGAATCCCCTGATCCCGGCGATATGAGATGTGTGTTGGAAGTCGAGCAGTCGGGATTCCTCGAAGTCGAGCGGCGCGTGCTGCAACTGGTGGCCAAAGGGGCGTCGATGCACGAGGTCCTGGACACGCTGACGGCGGCCATCGAAGGCATGGCAGCGAAATGCTTCTGCTCGATTCTGCTGCTGGACGAAGATAAAAGACACTTGAGAACCGGCGCGGGCGGAAGTTTGCCCGCAGAGTACATGCGGCTGGTCGACGGGCTGGAGATCGGTCCGGATGTGGGCTCGTGCGGCTCCGCCGCGTTTCGTAATCAGACGGTGATCGTGAGCGACATCGCCACCGATTACCGGTGGGCGGGCGCCAAAGAGCTGCCCTTGGGCTTTGGTCTGCGCGCCTGCTGGAGCGTGCCTATCCGTGATTCGAAGGACCGGGTGCTGGGTACGTTTGCCATGTACCATCGCGTACCGGCCACTCCGGAACCGCACGATCTTTCGATCGTCGAAGCAGGGGCCTACCTGGCCGGAAATGTCATCGAACGCCTGACGGCCGACCGGAAATTGCGCGAAGCGGTGGAGCGGCTCCGCCTTGCCGAAGAAGCAGCCGGCTTCGGTCTCTGGGATCTGGATCTCGACAATGACGTAGTGATGCTGTCGGAAGGGGCCGCCGCCCTGAACGGCCTCGCCAGAAAAGCTGCGCGGGTCAGCGGGACGGATCTGGGCCAACTCATCCACCCCGATGATCGCGCCGCCAACGCAACCGCCTTGCAGGACGCGATCCGGGACGGCGAAGCCTACCAGGTGGAGTTCCGCGTGATCCTGCCGGACGGGAGCCAGCGGTGGTGCCGCGCCCGCGGACGCGTGGAACGCGCGGGAAGCAAAGCGAGCCGCGTCATCGGTGCGATCATCGACATCACAAAAGAAAAGGCGATGATGGAGCAGCTCCGCGAAAATGAGCGGCAACTCGCGCATAAGCAGAAGCTGGAATCGATAGGTGAGCTCGCGGCAGGCGTGGCCCATGAAATCAATACGCCCATCCAGTACATAGGCGATAACGGGAAGTTCCTCGAAGACGCATTCACAGACCTTCTGAAGTTCGCCGGCATGGGGTGGGTCTCCGGCCCGCCAGGCATTGCCAATTCAGGACTGCCCACCCAGCAGGAACTCGATCGCAGTGTGTTGGATTACCATCGCGCGGAGGTGCCGAAAGCCCTGCACGAGCTACAGGAAGGAGCCGCTCAGGTCGCGCGGATTGTGCGTGCGATGAAAGAATTCTCGCATCCGGGGCCGGTCGAAAGACAGTCGATCGATCTCAATCACGCGATCGAGAGCACGATCTTGGTGGCCAGCCACGAGTGGAAATACGTGGCGGACGTTTCGACCGATCTCGATCCTGACCTTTATCCGGTTCGGGGCCTTGCGGGGGAGATCAATCAGGTCATGCTGAATCTGATCGTCAATGCCGCGCACGCCATCTCGGATCTGCAAAAGGCGCCCGAGGAGAAAGGGCGCATCGATATCCGCACGCGTCAGGATGGCGAATTTGCCGAGATCCGCGTGAGCGACACCGGCTGCGGCATTCCCGAGTCGATTCAATCCAAAATTTTCGATCCGTTCTTTACGACCAAGCCCGTCGGCAAAGGTACCGGGCAAGGCCTGGCGCTCGCGTATGCCGTGATCGTGAAGAAGCATAACGGCACGATTCGCGTGGAATCAAAACCCGGACAGGGGACGACGTTCGTCATCCGGCTCCCGTTGAACAGCTGATGGCGCTGGCGCCGGCGTCTCTCCGCGAAGCGCGGCATTGTATGATGTTGGCGACGTGAACCCATGAAGCCGGCCGCGATCATCGGGTTGATTCTGATTGCGCCGGTATTCGCCGACGATCTTCCCGCCGGGGTGCTGCTTCTTTCACGAGTCAAGATCCACATCAAAGAGGAATTGCAGAGGCTCGCCGCGATCAGTTGCCTGGAAACCGTCGAGCGCGAACTGCAACCGCCCAAAGGCAAGATGCGGCCGTTGGATACGATTCGGCTCGAGGTCTTGTCCAGCGGGAACAAGGAGTTGTTTGCTTCGCCGGGCGACCGGAAATTCTACGAGAAACACCCCCTGACCTTTGCGGGCAGCGGCACCCTGGGTGACGGGCTGTTCGGACCGTACCTCAGGGAAATCGTGACGAGCGAGCACGTGTCGGTCCAGTACAAAGGAGAAGAGGAGATCGGAGGGCGCCGGCCGGCACGCTACGATTATCAGATTCCGCCGTTCTTGAGCGGCCAGAATATTTCGATTGTGGAGGGCTCAGGCCGTGTCGGGCTTCACGGATCGTTCTGGGCAGACCCGCAGACCTATGATGTGACGCGGCTGGAACTCCATGCCGACAACATCCCGCCTGCTTTGCCGGTCTCGGAAATGACGACGAGAATCGACTATACCCGAACCCGGCTGGGCGATGATCTGGTGCTGCTGCCGGAAACCGCGGAAGTGCGGCTGGTGAAGCAGTCCGGAGAGATCAGCCATAACCGGGCGCAGTTCACGCATTGCCGCGTCTTCGGAGCGGAGAGCAAGATCGATTTTGATGCGCCGGATTCTCCTGAACCGGCGCCGCGCTTCGCAACGGTGGCGGTCGACGACATATTGCGGCCGTTACCCGCCGGGCTGGAAGTTCCCGTGAAGCTGCGCAGCCGGATCTCGGAGGAGATGGCGGTCGGCACACTGATCGACGGCGCGGTGGCGAATCCCGTGACGTTGAAGCGCGCGGAAATCATTCCGGCCGGCTCCGTGGTGCGGGGCCGTATCCGGCGCATGGAGCGCTATACCGACCCGTTTCCGTACTTTGTCATAGGGCTGGAGTTCACGGAAGTGGAGGTGCAGGGCATCCGGCACCTCTTCTATGCGGACCTGCTGACGATGGATTCGGCTCTGGGCGTGTCGGCTTTCCTCACGACGGACAACACGACGGCCGCGGCGCAAACCCGTGACCTGTTCGGTGCCAGGTCAGGCCGGCAAATGATCGAGAGCCGGTCGCTGTACCAATTGCCGGGAGTCGCCGCGTTCTTTTTCAAAGGTCGCAAACTGGAGTTGCCTGCCGGCTTCCGCACCGTGTGGAAAACACGGACCTGGAAACCGTGACGTCTCTGGCTTGCTGCTTTGAGACTTAAGCCGGAACACCTTCGATGACGCTGGGCGGAGCCGCCGTCCGATGGATTTGTGCCAGTTGAAATCCGGCCGCCGCGAAGAGTTCGCGGTATTCCTCAGCCGTCCGCTCGCGGCCGCCCGGAATCACCAGCATTTCGAGGTCGAGCAGCTTGCCGAACGAAGGCTCGTTGCCGGGCGCGATCACCGGCTCTACCACCAGCAGCCGGCCGGAGCGATCGATCGCCTTCCGAACATTGCGCAGAATGGTCACGGAGCGCTCATCGTCCCAATCGTGAATGATGTGCTTCAAGATGTAAGCGTCGGCGCCTTCGGGCACGGACTGGAAGAAATCGCCGCCGACCGTCTGGCAGCGGCCGTCGAGGCCGAAGGAGGCGAGCGTCCCGTGCGCGCCGGCGATCACCGACGGCAGGTCGAATAAGACGCCGCGTAGTTGCGGATAATGCTGCAGGATGGTGCCGAGCAGCAAGCCACGACCCCCCGCCACATCCACCAGTTGGCGAAATTTTCCGAAATCGTAGGCCTGTGCGACGGCAGGGGAAGACTGGCGGCTGTTGTCGGTCATCGCGGCATCGAAGATGGCTTGCTCTTCCGGATGCGTCTTGAAGTACTCGAACGGAGACTGCACGCCGAAGACCTTGCGCAATCCGGTTTCGCCGGTTTTGACGCAGTGCATGAGTTGTTCCCAGGAACGCGAGGCGGCAGGAATCGCGAGAAACCGCGCGAACTCGCGCATCGAGTTCGGAACATCGCTGCGGAGACAATCGCCGAGCGGGGTCAA
This sequence comes from Bryobacteraceae bacterium, assembly GCA_036406715.1. Lineage (GTDB taxonomy): Bacteria > Acidobacteriota > Terriglobia > Bryobacterales > Bryobacteraceae > PSRJ01. The sequence goes on from DASXAK010000202.1 coordinate 11,263, forward strand.
GGTGAAGCGCTGGGGTTCGGTTTCGGCAAACACCCCAACGCTGGCCAGGGCGCGCAGCACGCGATAGAGCGACGGTGCGTGGGCGCCAACCGCCGCGGCCAGTTCGTCGACAGTTTTATCGCCCTTGGCGAGCCGGTCGGCGATTCCGAGTTCGGCTACCACCGACAGCGAGGCCGCGATCCACTTGCCCGTAAGCAATTGCATAATACGGGCGTTCGGAGGGAGTTCTTGCAAGGCTGAAGAATTTGACATACGTGAATTCTCTGAGTGCGGAAAGCTTTCTTTCAGGCTAGCATCCCCCGCAGTCCGACCGGTGGTGCTTTTCAGCCGGTACGTTATCAAGCGTCCGTAACCTCGGAACATGCGCAACTCGGAGTCGGCATCCGTTCTTATCAGCTGTAGGCGAGGTGATGCAAATGAAAAGCCGGTTCCGGGCGGTTGCGATTTCGATTCTCTTCAAACCGGCGGTCCTGCTGGCGCTGGCCGCGGTGGTGAGCCGG
>DASXAK010000203.1:0-5705 GCA_036406715.1 Bryobacteraceae bacterium
CGGCTGCTCTCCTCGCCCATGGCCGGATTCTGCTTATGGACGGGAAGTACGAAGAAGCCTTGGCTGCGCTTCAAAAGGCGGCCAGCGCCGATCCGAAATCCGCCGGCGTGTATTACTACCTGGGTTTGGCGCAACGATCGCTCGGGCTTTGGGAGCCGGCGCGCTCCTCTTTCGCGAGCGCGCTCGAGCGCGATCCCCGGCTGACGGAGGCCTCGGTTGCCTTGTCCGCCCTCACCATCAAAGGCGGCAGCCAGAACGAGAGTTTGCGTCTCGCCGACAACGCCCTGAAGACCGAGCCCGAACTTCCTTCCGGCTACCTGGCGCGCGCCCGCGCCCTGATCGCGAAAGGCGACCTGAAGCAGGGCGATGCCGCGCTGCAGGAGGCCCTGCGCCGCGAGCCCGCTTCCCTTCCCGCGCTCGCCGCCCTGGTCAGCCTCGCCAGCACCCAGGGCCGAATCCGCGAAGTGCTGCCGCGCATTTCCGGCCTACTCGAGCACGATCCGCGCAACGCCGGACTGCACTTCCTGCTGGCCCTGTGTTACTTCAATCTGAACGACCTAAACCGGTCCGAAGCCTCTCTGAGCCAGGCACTGGCGATCGATCCCAAAACGCCGCAGGCGCATCCGCTTCTCGCCAACATCGATTTCGCGCGCGGCAACACGGAAAAAGCCAAGGCCGAGCTGCGCACCGCCATCGCCGTCAGCCCGCGGACGATCTCCAGCTATTCGGCCCTCGGGACCCAATATGAGAAGGAGCGCAATTGGGACGAGGCCAAAAAGCTCTTCGAAAAGGCGCACGAAATCGACCCCTCTTCGCCGTACATTGCGGCGGAGCTCGCATTCCTCTATCTCGAGCACGGCGGCGACGTCAACTTCGCGGTTTCGCTCGCCCAGTCGGTGAAACAAAGAATTCCCAACTCCCCCATCGCTGCCGATGTCCTCGGCTGGGCCTACTATAAGCTCGGTTCGGTGGGTTCGGCGGTCAAGCAGTTGCGGGAAGCCGCCCAAAGAGAGCCCGCCAACCCCATGTATCAATACCACTTGGGCATGGCCTACATGGCTCTTCGCCGGTTCGATCTGGCCCGGCGGTCCTTGCAATCCGCTCTGAAAACCGATCCCCATTTCCTACAGGCCGCCGACGCCAAACTGGCGATGGACCAGCTTTCGAAAAGACTGGACTGACGCGCCCTCTCGTCCAAAAGAGGACTGCTGAAAGTTAGGCCGGACATCTTAACTCTCGGACGTCTTGTCCCGCTTCCTGTTCGGCCGTTTAAAATGGGTGCGTCGGTCTTCGTTTCTTGGTCTGCTCAGAAGCAAGCTACGACGGAGTCGTCAAATGTTGACTCGAAAACCGGCGACTGAGGAGCCTCCAATGAAGAGATCGTTCGTGGCACTGATCGGCGCATTCATCGCCTTCGCCGCCTCTGCCTGGGCCCAGATCAACCTTGTGCAAGTCACGCCTTGCGGCCCCGGCGCTTTTCCCGCCACAACCTGCTCCATTCCGCCCACGCAAACCGGCGACCTGATTCTGGTCGGTTGGGCTTCAGACCTGGGGGTCAATCCCCTGCCGACCATCAGCAGCGTGACCGATAGCGCCGGGAATACGTACGCGCAGGCAGGAAGCTCCCGAGCCATCAATACCTCCGGGAACCGCATGGTAGACCTGTGGTATGCCAAGAACAGCACCCCCGGAGCCACCACGCTGACCATCACGACCAACCCGGCCGGGGCCAACGGCGCTGCTGTCATTTGGGAGTTTTCCGGCGTCGATACGACTGCGCCCCTGACTCATACATCGACCTTGAATACGCAGCCGGCAACGACCACGCCCGCGGGAGCGTCGATTACGACCGCCACTGCCGGCGAACTGATCGTTTCCACCATGATCCCCTCGACGTGGAATTACGGCCTTGCCGCCGGAAGCAGTTTTACCAGCGATCAATCGCAAGCCGGCGTCGGTTGGGTGCATCTCGTCGCCGCCTCTCCGGGGACCTATGCAGCGCAGTGGTCCACCGACTCCGGGACGTACGCCAGCAGTTCCGTCTCATTTAAAGCAACCGGCAGCGGCACGGGCACGGGCGGCACCGGGACCGGCGGCACGGGCTCCAACGCCTGCGATCTCGCCTCTCCCTTCGGCACCATCGATTCCGCCGACGTCAACGCCGCCATCAGCATGTCGCTCGGCCTGACGCCTTGCACCGCCAACATTGCGGGGAACGGCGTGTGCAACGTTGCGGTGGTTCAACGAGTGGTGAACGCCATGCCACCTCCCTCAGGTACGAGCACCTGCGTCACCGGCTTCGGCGCTGTTCCCCACTCCGTTGCATTGAATTGGACGGCCAGTACAACTCCGAATGTGACCTACAACGTCTATCGGAGCACCGCTTCTGGCGCCTACGGCTCAGCCTTGGCATCGGTGCCTGCCGGAACGACGAGTTACACCGACACGACGGCTCAAGCCGGGCTGACATACTTCTATGTCATCAGAGCTGTGGACCCCTCGAATTCGAGCAACGTCAGCAGCCCTTCGAACGAAGTCCAGGCCATCATCCCGACTCCGTAATCGCGACTATTGCACGACCATAGTCACGCCCGCTTGACTGGTGGCTTCGCCCACCTTAAGCGTCACCGGAACCGCCCCGCCCGGAATCGAGCGCGGGACCACTGCATTCACCTGAAACAGGCCGGAAACCTGCCCCCCAGCCGAGCCCGCAAAAGCCACTTCGGCGCCTTGGCCTGCTATCGATACGATAACCCCCGCCAACGGACGCCGCAAATCTGATGCAGTCGCAATGCGGCCGTTCGCCCCGGAGGGCTCGGTCTGCCCCTCCCCGGTCGCATAAATGGAGACGGTGGATCCGCGAGGCGCCGGATGATCAGGTCCGTTGATTGTGCCGTCTTGATTCACTATCGCGCCTTGGCCGGTTCCGGAGCCGTCCAGAGTGAATACTCCAGGCGCAGTCCTCGAGACGGGCAATACCACCGTGGCCGAAAGCATCCCGTCGTATTGAACCTGCATTGAGGTCTGCGATTTTCCATCCACCTCATACGGAACGATGGCGCCAAGCTGCGTTTGCGTGGTGTACACGAGCGCCGCGGGAATGTCGTCGAATAACACGCGCGCACCGCCGAGTGCGCTTGCGGCGACGCCCGAAGACGTAACCTGCAAAGTATTCGTCGTCGCAGACGCGAGCGAAATTCCGCGGATCACTATAATTTCCCCGGGTGCGACTACACCGGTCGCATAGCTGGCCGCATTCGCCACTCCCTGAACGGTGGGGACTATAGGCGACAGGGTCGTGTCACCGGCCCTCAAAGGCACGGCGTTTCCGCTCTCGTCCGAACCAATCACATTCGTCAGGACGAAAGCCGACTCGCCTGCGGCTGCCGATACCGTGGCAACCACGCCGGTGCCGATCGAGGTCCGATTCGGCCCGACAATGAGAACCCTCACCGAACTTGGCCCGTAATTCGAGCTCGAGACCAGTTTGCCCGCCGTAATGCTCTCGTTCCCAGCCGATACCAGAACGCTCGCTGGCCGCTGTTGATATTGAACATCGAACTGAAGCCCAGTAATCGATTGGCTGCCAGAAATGAATGTAATGTCTGTGGCGTTCAATTGCACGATCGTCAAATGCAGACCGGCCAAAATAGAAAAAGTTAGAAACCACTGGCACATGAATAGATGTGACTTGACTGCCTTAGGTGTCTTTTCGAAAGCACTTGCCTTGCCAAGCCCGAGAATTGAATCACGATCGCATTTCCTTGAACGACAACTCCTGACGGTGACATTTTCGGCAGTGCGACCGCCACGCTGAAAGACTCCCGGCTTGGGGAGGTTCACGAAAGGGCGACAAGGAATTCCCGTTCTTTCTTGATCGCCGTGGCGCTCGTCGTCAGCCGCAGACGCGGAGTCATAGTCCTAGTACTACGCCTCTCACATCCGCGCCGCCCATTCATTAGATCCACAACTGTTAATTCCGCTAACTTTCAGGAGAATAAAGCTATTAACCTTTTCAAAGGATGTTGGCCGGGTAGCGCACTGGTAGAATTCGGGTCACGAAGTAGTTCTAGTACTGCGCAGGCACCTGATGAATACACGCTACCGTCAAGCCAGCGCCGCGCTGATCTCCGCGGCAGCCTTCGTATTGTCCGCATCCACGGCCCACGCCCAAACAGATGCACTCACGCTCTCCTCCGGCGTTGCGGCGGGCAATGGAACCGTCTCTCTGAATCTCACGTTGACGTCACCGGCCGGCAATGAACCATCCGGCGTCCAATGGAGTTTCTCCTATCCGGCTGCGAACGTCGCGGCCATCTCCGCCACCGCGGGAGCGGCATCCAATGTCGCAAGCAAGACATTGAGTTGTTCCGCCGCACCCGGCGTTTATACCTGCCTCATTTCGGGGATGAACGCCAACATCATCTCCAATGGCGTGGTGGCCGTTCTGAATTTGACCATGGCTGCCGGAGCAACCTCGACGGCCATCAGTGTCACGAACCCCGTGGCATCTTCGCCTTCCGGGAACGCCCTCTTGATATCGGCGACCGGCGGCACAGTAACCGGTGGCGGCCCTGGGTTGCCCACGGTCTCTTCGCTAGCCTGCAATCCCACCAGTCTCGGACAGAACGCGTCCAGCGCATGTACAGTCACTCTGAGTGCCGCCGCTCCGTCCGGCGGTGCTAGCGTTACCCTTTCCAGCAATAAGGCGGCGCTTGCCGTTCCGGCCTCGGTGACAGTGGCTGCAGCGGCGACAACCGCTACATTCAACGCGACAACGACGACCATCTCCGCCGATCAGAGCGCCGCCGTCACCGCCACCTACAACAGCAGCTCTGCGAACGCCACCATCAACCTGGTCGCCCCGGTCCTGGTCTCTTCGCTGACGTGTAACCCCACCAGCCTCGGGCCCAACGGCTCTTCCACGTGCACGGTCACCCTCACCAAAGCCGCCCCCGTCGGTGGTGCCTCGGTCACGCTGAGCGACAACAGCGCCAACTTGACCGTTCCGGCCTCGGTCACCGTCGCGGCTGCGGCCACTACCGCCACCTTCAACGTCTCGACCACCACGATCCCGAGCGATCAGAGCGCCACCGTCACTGCCACCTATAACAGCAGCTCCGCCAACGCGACCATCAACCTCACTGCAGCGGTGCTGGTTTCCTCGCTCGCGTGCAACCCGACCAGCCTCGGACCCAATGGCTCCTCCACGTGCACGGTCACCCTCACCAAAGCCGCCCCCGCCGGCGGCGCCTCGGTCACGCTGAGCGACAACAGCGCCAACTTGACCGTTCCGGCCTCGGCCACCGTCGCCGCTGCCGCTACTACCGCCACGTTCAACGTCACCACAACGACCATCTCCAGCGATCAGAGCGCGACCGTCACTGCCACCTACAACAGCAGCTCGGCGAACGCCACGATCAACCTGGCCGCTCCTGTACTGGTCTCTTCTCTGGCGTGCAACCCCACCAGCCTCGGGCCCAATGGCTCCTCCACCTGCACCGTCACCCTCACCAAAGCCGCCCCCGCCGGCGGCGCCTTGGTCACGCTGAGCGACAACAGCGCCAACTTGACCGTTCCGGCCTCGGCCACCGTCGCCGCGGCCGCCACTACCGCCACGTTCAACGTCACCACAACGACGATCCCCAGCGACCAGAGCGCTACTGTCACCGCCGCCTACAACAGCAGCTCGGCGAACGCCACCA
>DASXAK010000204.1:0-5561 GCA_036406715.1 Bryobacteraceae bacterium
TCGCTCGCGGCCGGCACCTTGGCAGGATGCGATTGGCCGTGGCTCGAACCCTCGCGGCGGCTGATCGTGGTGACCAGCCACCGGCGCGAGAATTTCGGCGAAGCGTTCCTCTGCGAGATGCGGGCGCTGCTGCGAATCGCAGAGCGCGCCGACGTGCAACTCGTATATCCGGTGCATCCGAATCCCAATGTGTCGGGTCCGGCGCATCAATGGCTGGACAATCGGGAGAACATCCGTCTAGTCGAGCCGCTCCCCTATGTCCCGTTTGTCGACCTGATGCGGCGCGCCTGGCTTCTGATCACCGATTCCGGAGGGATTCAGGAAGAGGCACCATCGCTGGGCAAGCCGGTGCTGGTCATGCGGAACAAGACCGAGCGGCCGGAAGCGGTGGAAGCCGGAACCGTGAAACTGGTGGGCACCGATGAAGAGACAATCGTCCGCGAAGCGGAGCGATTGCTTGACGATCCTGCGGAGTATGCGCGCATGACGCGGGTACACAATCCGTATGGGGACGGGCAGGCGAGCCGGCGAATCGCGGACGTGCTCGCCCTGCTATGAGGCAGCCACACCACCCTCACTGCTATTCGGGCGGCGTTGGGTGGCAAGCAACTCGCTGATTCGTGTGAGCAGTACTCGCGGCGTGAACGGTTTCGGGAGGAAACTGGCGGTCCGCTCGAGCGTCTTTTGATCGATCAGATGGCGATCGTATCCCGACATGTACAACACCACGCACGCCGAGCGCTTGGCCCGTAAGCGCGCGACGAGCTCGGCCCCGCTCATCCCGGGCATCACGACATCCGTGAGCAGCAAATCGATGCGATCCGGCGTGGACGCCATGGCGAGCGCTTCCTCGCCGTTGGTCGCTTGCAGGACGCGGTAGCCAGCGGCGCTCAGGGTCTTGGAAATCAACTGACGGAGCGCCATTTCATCTTCCACCAGAAGAATGGTCCCCGTGTTCCCTGCGTGAAAACCGCCAGGAGGGTCTCCACTCGCAGACTCTTCTGCCCCGTCCGTCACGGGCAGGTAGACCCGAAACGTGGAGCCCACGCCGGGAGCGCTCTCGACCGTGATTGCACCGCCGCTCTGTTCGACGATGCCGTAAACGGTCGAAAGCCCCAAGCCTGTTCCTCGGCCCGGCGCCTTGGTCGTAAAGAACGGTTCGAAGACGCGAGCCGCGGTCTGTGTGTCCATGCCGTGCCCCGTATCCTTGACACTCACCGAGACGTAAGCGCCGGGACTCAAGGACCGGATCTCCGTGCCGAGATCGATGTTCCGCGTCTCAATCACAATGCGGCCGCCGGTGGGCATGGCATCGCGGGCATTCACCACGAGATTCATGATCACCTGTTCGATCTGGTGAGGATCGGCCTGAATATTTCCTACACCGCTCGCGAGGACCGTGACCAGCGAAACGTCGTCGCCGATGAGCCGGCGCAGCATTTCCTCCATCCCCGTGACGACCGCGTTGGGATTGATGATCCGCCTTTGCAAAACCTGCTTGCGGCTGAAGGCCAGCAACTTGTGTGTCAACGCAGCGGCCCGGATCGCAGCCTTTTCGATTTCCTCCAGCTCTGGTTTTGCCGTTCGGTTGGTGGGGTCCTCCTGGAGCATCACCGCATACCCCGTGATCACGGTCAGCAGATTGTTGAAATCGTGCGCGACTCCGCCGGCGAGCTGGCCCACCGCTTCCATTTTTTGCGATTGTCGCAACTGTTCTTCCAAATTCTTGTGTCCGACGATCAGTTGTCCGACCCGCGCCAGCATATCTTCGGGAGCGATCGGTTCGCGCGATTTGTCCCAATCGTCTGCGGCGCCCTCCTTCACCCGCAGTTCGTCGTCGGCGCGTTCCATCAACATTGCGATCTGGCGGTACAGACGCGCGAGTTCATCATTGGCGCGAGTGAGTTGCCGGTTCGCTTCGGCGACCTGCTGTGCGCGCTCGTAGATTTCGGCTTCCATCTTTTCGGCGCGGTCCTGCAGCGCCTGGGCCAGTTTTTCCCGCTCTCTGCCGTGTTGTTTGAGGTGAATGAACTCCGTGACATCTTCGACGCGATGGATGATATAGATCACCGCGCCGATCCGGTCGAACACCGGAGAGTTGAAGGGACTCCAGTAGCGCTCCTCAAAAGAGCCGCCCTCGGACTCCGGCCTCCGGACATCATACTTCTGCACGGCCATGGCGTCCGGTTTGTGCGTCTTCAGGACGCGATCCAGCGAGGCACGGAGATTGTTTACTCCGGTTGCTAAAGGATCGTCCGGGTTGTCCGGGAAGACCTCAAACAAGCCGCGGCCGAGAATTCCTTCGCGAGTCGTCATCGTGGCTCGCAAATAGGCATCGCTTGCGGCCACAATCCGCAAGTCAGGTGTGAGGACCAGATACAACCCGGGAGCGGCGTGAAACAGCGATTGAAAATCCGGCGTGGGAAGTTCCGTCATATCCGCTGATGCCCGCGAGCATGGGACAAACCGGTCGCCTGGCGCTTTTCGACGACTCCCAAGATCTCTTCCTTCAGCTTTGAAGTCAGAATACCACCGACAAGCGCACAATTCGGGGACAGGCTACGCAATTCCGAATTTCTCATCCGGAATTGGGGAATTGTGTAGCCTGTCGCCGAATTCAAGAATCTATCGCGCGCGGCTGGAGAGGCCGTCTTCCCAGTTGCTCCACCCCGAGTTCATACCGTATGGTGCGCGGTCGAGGATGGCTTCGATCTGGCGGATCTTGCCTTTCTCGATTTTGAACATTTCGGCCAGTTCCCAGGTCCACGGCTGGGTGGGGCCGCCGGTCACCGTTCGGCCGCTCGGCGTCTGGAACGTACGCTGCTTGCCGAGCGCGTGATCGAAGAAGGCGAAACTGAAGACCAGGCCGCGTTCCGGGTCGACAGCGACGAAACGGCGGTCGCGAATGCGCCACACGAAATGCAGGAGCCCCGATTGAAACTGCTCCTTGCAGCCCCACTGCGCCGAATAGTTGGTGGCGGTGGCGGGATCGGGGCGCTGCTGGCCGGCAGGCGCGGGTGCGTTGGTCGTTTGCGAGCCGTTTTCGAGGCGGTTGCAGTCATCCGTGAACGGGTAGTTGCCCTTGCCGTCGTTCTTTTCCATTCCGGAAAAGTACATGTTGGCGGCCTTGATGAGGTCATCCCGCGACAGGCGCTCGCCGGGCGGAATGGTTTCAAGAAACACCGGGTTAGGCTTGCCCAGCTTCTCGATATTTTGCGCGGCACGCTCGTTGCGCACCACGACGGTCTCGGCTTCGGTGATCTGCCGGTTTTCGATCTTCAGCCGGAGCGCGAATGCCGCAGGCGTACCTTCGCCGGGAGTGCGGGCCTCTTCTCGGACGATCCCAAGGAACGCGACTTCGCCGGCCTCCGGGTCATCCACAAACAGGCGATAGTTGCCTTTGGCGACGATCGAGTTCCACAGAGCATCGGGGATCTCCAACCGCTGCCCGTTCTCGGTGAACTTCACGTTCCTTGCGAGTGGAACGAGCATCGGGTTGTGCGCCAGCATGGCGTCGAGGTACTGATCGACAAATCCTTCCAGGCAGGCGCGGTCGCACGAGCCGCGCTGCGCGGGCGCACCTGCGACCAGCAGCATCAGGCCGATCGTGAGTGGGATTCCTCGGTTCATATGCACTTTACTGAGCGCTAAACGCCAACAGCACGTTTCCGGGGATGCCGTTCTGGACGCCCGGAAAGCCGGAGCCCACGAACAGCATACCGCCGGCGACCGTCGGGCCGGGGCCGCCCATCGAGCCGCCCTTGGCATTCACTTTGTTTACAGTTTCGAACGGCTTCACCGTGTCGTATTGCCAAAGCACGTGGCCATCCGCAGCAGAGAGCGCGTGCAACACGCCATCCCAGCCCGTTACGAACACTACGCCGGGGATGACGGAGAGCGCCGACTCACGTCCGGCGGCGCGGCCGGCCGCCGGGTCGAGCGGAGCGAACCACTTGCGCGAGCCATCGCTCAGCTGCAGTGCGACTACGCCGCCGCTCGAGAGTCCGAAATAGGCATTCTCGTCGTCGGCGGCTCCACCCCAGACGATTTGCCCGGCAAAGCCGGGTTTCTTGGTCGTCGTATCCACTTTCCAGACCACCGCGCCTTTGCGGTCCGGGTCGTGGGCCCAGACCAGGCCGCTCTTCTGGCCGGCGACCAGAACGCTGCGGCCCTTCGGCAGGTCCTTCAGAATGGGCGAGTCGCCGAAATCAAAATCGGGACCCAGATTCTTGGGGCAGTTTTCCGGCCGAGGAGTTACTTCGCAGCCGACGAGCCAGGCGTCCCCCACGAGATCTTGCACCGACCAGAGAACTTTGCCGGTGTTCAGATCGAGCGCCAGAATCGCGTCGGTACCTTTGGCGGCCGGTTCGGTGTAGGCGTCGCCGGTGCCGACATAGAGCGCGTGCCGCTTCGGGTCAATGGTTGGGGAGTTCCAGACGCCGCCGCCGGCGGGGCCCCAAAGCTGAGTGCCCTGCGAGTTTTTGTGCGTGGGCTTGGCGGGTTCGGAAATGGTATAGGTTTTCCAGAGCTGTTTGCCGTTGGCGGCGTCGAGAGCTACGACGCTGCCGCGAAACGAGCAGCACGGATATTTCGGGTCGACGCTTCCCACTTCCTCCAGCGAAGAGACACCGATGTACAGCCGCCCGTCATAGAACTTCGGCGACGCAGTAACGCGGGTTTTGGGATGCGTATCGGCGGCAACCTTCCAGAGCAGCTCGCCGTTGGCGGCGTCAAGCGAGTAGACGTTGCCTTTGATATCGCCGAAGTAAAGAGAATTGCGGCCGGGACGGCCGGGTATGGCGGCAACGGTCGAGGCGTTGCGCACATCCGCTTCTGCCTTGAATGACCAATGAATGCAGCCGGTGGCGGCGTCCAAGGAGTACACGGTGCTGGTATCGCCGCTGATGAAAACATGTCCGCCCACCACTGTCGGCTGCCCGATGACCGCTTTTGCTTCCGGGATGCCGAAGGCCCACTTCAGCTTCAGGCCGGAGACCTGGCCCGGAGTCAAACCTGCGTCCTTGGCCGGCTGAAAGCGCGTGTTCCGGATATCGGCACCCCAGCCATTCCAGGCGGGCTTCGCGGCGATATCGCCGAGCGGTTCCGGATTCGAGCATTGCTGCGCGTGCGCGGAACCAAGTGCGCCGAGGGCCAGAGCAAGCGATGTCAAAACCGTGCAGAGCGGTTTCATACGAAAATGCCTCCTCGATGGGGTTCTCGAAGAGTGTACCGCGGCCGCCGGACGCGCGGAGGCGGCGGTTGAAGGTATATGATGGAAAATCGCGTCTTTTCCAACGGAGAACCCTACAAAATGCGCTATCCAAGTGGACGTCATTTTCTTCAGATTCCCGGTCCCACGAATGTGCCGGAGCGCGTGCTGCGCGCCATGGGCAGGCCGACGATCGATCATCGGGGACCGGAGTTCGGCCGTCTCGGCCTGGAGCTTCTGGAAGGCATCAAAGAGATTTTTAAGACTCGTGGCCATGTCATTATCTTTCCCACCTCGGGGAGCGGCGCATGGGAAGCCGCGCTGGTGAACACGCTTTCGCCCGGCGACAAAG
>DASXAK010000205.1:0-26878 GCA_036406715.1 Bryobacteraceae bacterium
CACTCCTCCGGAGTTTCCGGTGCTGCTGATCGTACCCGCCTTCTTGCTCGACTTGATCTGGCAGCGGACGGGCAAATGGGGAGCATGGAAACAATCGCTGGTCTCGGCGGCGGTGTTCCTGGTGACGTTCACCGCGGCGCAATGGCCGTTCGCGACGTTCCTGATGTCGCCCCTGGCCCGCAACTGGTTCTTCGGAACTATTTATTTTGGCTACTACACCAGCCCGAACTCGTATTACGCAAAATACCTGTTCCTGCCCACTGAGCCGGCCTCGATGTTCTGGCAGCAGGCCGCTCTGGCGTTCGCGATTGCCGCCGTTTCGATCCGGCTGGGATTCGCCGCCGGAGACCGTCTGCAGCGGATCCAGAGATGAGAATGAAACTGTTCGCGGCGCTGTTGTGCGCGGCGCCGCTCGCTGCTCACGTCGGTAGTCCCGACGTCTTCTATGAGGGAGCCGCCGGACCGTATCGGCTGCTGGTGACGATCCGGCCGCCGCAGGTGATTCCGGGCGTGGCGCAGGTCGAGATTCGCAGCGCGTCTCCCGACGTGCGCCAGATAAAGATCGTGCCGCTGCCGATGACCGGTCCTGGAGCGAAGCTCGCGCCCACGCCGGACATAGCGCAGCCGGCCGTTGACGATCCGCAGTTTTATACCGGTGCGCTGTGGTTGATGGCGCCGGGCTCGTGGCAGGTTCGCGTCTCGGTGGACGGCGCGAACGGGCAGGGGACGTTGTCTGTGCCCGTGCCGGCACTCTCAACACGCGTGCTGGGGATGCAGCGCGCGCTCGAAGGCCTGCTGATCTTTCTCGGACTGGTATTGGCGGTCGGGCTGGTGAGCATCATCGGCGCTGGAGCGCGCGAAGCGCAACTCGCCGCCGGCAAACAGCCGGACGTGGCGCAGAAACGCCGGGCTTGGGTCGCGATGGCGGTGACCGCAGCCGCAGTGATAGGCGCGGTCTGGCTCGGCAATCTATGGTGGAACTCCGAAGCCAGCGCTTATTCCACCAAGCTCTTCAAACCTTTGACTCTGCGAAGCAGCGTGGAAACCGGCAACCGGCTTGTGCTGCACCTGGAGGATCCGGGCTGGCTGACGCGCCAGACCGACGATCTGCTCCCGGACCACGGCCACCTGATGCACTTGTACGTGATTCGGGCGCCGGAGATGGATCGTGTCTGGCATCTCCATCCTGACCTGACCGCGCCCGCGACCTTCACGCAAGCGCTGCCCGATATGCCGGCCGGCCATTACCGGCTCTACGGCGATGTCGTGCATGCGAGTGGGTTTCCGGAAACGGCGACGGGCGAGATGGATCTTCCCGTGGTCAACGGCCAGCCTCTCGCCGGCGACGATGCGGGCGGAGCGGCCCCGCCGCTGGCGCAAGCCGATCTGAATCGCAAAGCGGCCATGCTGCCGGACGGGTTTCAAATGGTGTGGGAGCGCGGTACAGAACCACTTCATGCCCGGCGTCCTTATGAATTGCGCTTCCGTCTCGAAGACGCCGGCGGCCGCCCGGCCACCGATATGGAGCTGTACATGGGGATGCAAGGCCACGCCGCCTTTGTAAGCCCGGATGGCAGCGTGTTCGCGCATGTGCATCCCTCGGGTTCGGTGCCGATGCCCGCGCTGGCGCTGGCAGGAAATGTCGCCGCCGCCAATCCGCATGCCGAACACGCCATGCCGGCGGCTGCCACGCCTCCCGCGGAAGTTTTGTTTCCATATGGGTTCCCGAAAGCCGGCGCCTATCGGATCTTTGTGCAGGTGAAGCGAGCCGGCCACGTCGAGACCGGAGTGTTCGATGCGCGCGTGGAGAACTGATTGAGCGCCGCGCACGAGATGAGCGTGCTCATCGCGGGCGCGGGCCGCGGCATTGGCAAGCGCCTCGCTATGGGATTCGCGCAGGCCGGAGCGCGGGTCGGCCTGCTCGCCCGCAGCCAGCCCGAACTGGATTTGGCCAAGCTCGAAATTGAACAGGCCGGAGGAAATGCCCTGCGCATCCGCGCCGACGTGCGCGACCTCGAGCAGATGTGCGCCGCCGTCGACCGTGTCCGGACCGTGTTCGGCAGGCTCGACGTGCTGATCGTCGCAGCCGGCGTGCAGGGACCCATCGGACCCCTGCTCACGACGAAATCCAAGGAGTGGAATGAAGTTATCGAAATCAATTTGATCGGCGCCGCCAATGCCTGCCGGGCGGCGCTGCCGGGCATGATCGAAAAGCGGTCGGGAAAAGTGATTCTGATCGCGGGAGGCGGATCGGCCTACACACGGCCGAACTTCAGCGCCTATGCGGCGGCGAAGGCCGGGGTCGTGCGGCTGACCGAATGCCTGGCCGATGAAGTGCGTGATCACAATGTGCAGATCAACTGCATGGCGCCGGGCGCGTCGTACACCCATATGACCGACGAAGTGCTGCGCGCTGGGGAATCGCGGGCGGGGCCCAAAGAGATCGAGGAGGCGGAGCGGACGCGCATCACCGGCGGTGTGGCGCCGGAAAAACAGGTGCAGCTCGCGCTGTTTCTGGCATCGGAGCGGTCGAACCACATCAGCGGGAAGCTGATCCACGTCAATGACGACTGGAAGCGGTTCGAGTCCCAGAACATGAAGCCGGAGCTTTACACGCTGCGGCGTGTGCAGAAGATCTGAAACCTCTTACATGTACATGCCGCCGTTGACGGCAAGGACATGGCCGGTGATGTAGCTGGCATCGTCGCCGGCCAGGAATTTGACGGCGGCGGCGACGTCTTCCGCCGTCCCGATCCGCTCGAGCGGGATCTGCGCAAGAATCTTCTGCTTTCGTTCTTCCGGGAGATCCTTGGTCATGTCCGTAGCGATGTAGCCGGGAGTGACAACATTCACCGTGATGCCGCGGCTGCCCATCTCATGCGCCAGCGATTTGGACATTCCGATGAGCCCGGCTTTGGACGCCGAGTAGTTGACCTGGCCGGCGCTGCCGGCTTGCCCGACCACCGAGGAAATGTTGATGATCCGGCCCCAGCGGTTGCGCATCATGCCGGGCAGCACCTGCTGGATGCACAGAAAAGCTCCGTCGAGGTTGGTGCGCAGCACCGCGTCCCAATCGGCGGGCTTCATTCGGACCGCCAGGCCATCGCGGGTGATGCCGGCGTTGTTCACCAGGACATCGATGCGCGTCTTTTCTTTGAGCGCGCGGGAAAAAGCCTGCTTGATGGACTCGGGGGAACTGACGTCAAGGTTCACGGCCAGCAAGGCCGAGCCGGCGGCCTGCATTTCGGCCGCAAACTCCGAATTGCTTTCGATACTGGTCGAGGCGGCGACTACGTCGAAGCCGGCGCGGCCGAGCGCCAGCGCTGTGGCGCGGCCAATGCCGCGGCTCGCGCCGGTCACAAATGCAACCCGATTGGACATGGCGAAACTAGATGATAACCGAGTGCCGGGGCTGGGAAAAAAATGGGGCAGGCTTCAGATCCGGCGTACCGGGTGAAGAGCCTGCCCCAGAAGAGATGGAGCGGGACGGTCAGGCAGCTTTGTGGAAGACGGGGCGTTCCGCAGGCGGCGTCAGGCCGGTGGAGGCAGCGAGACCCACGGGCACTTGGCGCAGGTGGATGGGATCGAGGCCGCGGACCGGCTTGCGCTGTTCCCAGCCGTGTTCGCTATTCGGAAACGCCATCCAGCCGGCATCGGGAGTATAGGCGATCCACTGCTTCGGATGTTCCATGCTGGTGTAAAGCTTAATCATCGGATTCCTCCTTCGTTACCAATACTCTTGCCACGTCAATTCTTTGGCGAGCCGGTCGGGGCTGATGCGGCTCTCGGGACCCAGGACTCGGAAAATCGCATACTCGGCGGCGGCAACCTGCGCGGCGCGCGCTCCGCCCCGGTGCGCGGTGTACAGCGTCTCGCGGCGCGCGGGGTCCTGCACACAAAGCGTCCAGTCGCCGGAATCGGATTCCACGGAAAAGGCGAGGTCGTTCCAGCGGGTACGGTAGCCCCGGCGAATCTGGAAGAGCGGCGCGGGCGCTTGCGGCCGCGGGGCGGTCTGGCAGCTTCCGCAACCCATGGCTTACCCCTTCCTCACTTGCACGAGTTCCGGCTTGGGCGCAGGCCGTTCTTGAAAGCGGCACAGATGTAGGCATCCCTTGTTTTTGCAGGTCAGGCAGAGGCGCTTCATGGACTGAAAGTATCCGATTTACGTGGTTGATTCAAATGGTCTTATGCGGGCAGGTGTCGAGTACCCCTACATCGGGGGGAAGGGGGGTAGCGGAGGGGGTGAGCGGCCGGAGAGACGCCGCTGGGCAGAGGGACGCTAGCCCCAAGGGTTCAGAGTCGGGACGCCCGTCCCTCGGACGTCTATGTCGTTTCTAGTCACGAGCATCAGATCATGGTGCAGTGCGGTCGCGGCGAGCAGGCCGTCGATCGCGGGTAAGGGCCGGCCTTTCTTTGCGGCCGTGGCGGACAGGGCGCCCCAACGTTCCGCGATGGCTTCACTGATGGTCAGAATACGGTCCTGAAATCGACGGCGCAAATCGACTGCCAGCCAGGATTCCAGTCGGCCGCGCCGCCTCCCCAGCTCCAATTTTTCAATGCCGCTCCGGATTTCTCCGAGAGTGAGCACGCTCAGAAACAAAATGGTCTCGTCGGTCTCCTCGATCCAACGAACAACATTGCGGTCGGGTTCCGCCTTGATCAGTTCGGAGATGACATTCGTGTCCAAAAGGAAACCGTTCACAGGCGAATCTCTCGGCCGAAATCGCGCGGCCGGTCCAAATCAAGGCCGGAGCCGCGGAGCGGAGATGCGGCAAAGAATTCCACAAGGCTTCCTTTGCGAGCTTCGGCTCCCCTGAGCCGCGCAAATTCCTCGGCGGGAAGCACTACGACGGCTTCCCGGCCGTGCTTCGTTACGCGCTGGGGACCGCTCTCACGGGCCCGGCGAAACACCTCGCTGAAACGCGCCTTGGCATCCTGAAGTTGCCACTCATTCTGGACAGGCTGCGCTCGAGGGGACTCATGAGGCCGCGGAGTTGTCACACGTGTTTTGCTCATCGCAATATCCTTCTGACCAGTCTAGTCAGATTGTACCGCATCCACGAGAAACCCAACGGCTGGCCTTCGTTAACTGGACGGTTCACGGGAGCCGCGTCCCGGCGGGTAACTCGCTAGCTTGCAAAGCTGTTTGGATGGAATGCAAAATGCAAAACCGTTCCAAACTGACCCGAGGGTGAAATGAAAATTCTCAAAGCTACATCTCTGTTGCTCGTTTGCTCGGCTGCGGCGGTCGGTGCCGACAGCGGCTCGATCAGCGGAAAGATCCTCACCGCCGCTGGCGCCGGGGCGCCGGTTCCAAAAGCACCGGTCGAAGCCAAGAGCCTGGCGACGCAGGCCATCCAGACCGTGCGCACCGCGGCCGATGGAAGCTATGAGCTGAGCAGCCTCCCGCCGGGTGCCTATGAGATCACCGTCAAGAACGTACCGTTCTTTCTTCCGTTCCATCAAACGGGTGTGCAGGTCATGGCCGGAAAGACGACCCGGCTGGACATCCACCTGGACGACCTCACGCTCAATACGCTCGGCGACGGAGGCGTGGAATTCGCATATCTTTTGTCGGACAAGCGGGCGCCTTCCGGCCCCACTCCCCGCGCCGGCGATGGCAAACCGGATCTGAGCGGCATTTGGCAGAGCTCGCTAGCAGAGCCGGTCGGGGACCCGCCGGAGTTGTTGCCCTCGGCCGCGGCGATCGCCAGGCGCTGGCGGGAGTCAAACGAGCCTCCGCCGACCACGCTGTGCCTGCCCGGAGGAATTGCCACCGAGAGTGTTTCGGAATACCAGATCGTGCAAACGCCTCACCTGGTGGTGATCGTCGATGGCGGCTTCAATCCCACCCGGATGATCTACCTCGACGGCCGCGAGCATCCCCAGAATTACAATCCCTCCTGGATGGGACACTCCGTCGGGCGCTGGGACGGCGACACGTTGGTAGTCGACACCGTGGGTTTCAACGAGCTCGGCCGGCTCGGAATATTTCTGGGCGGGCTGTCCCAAGACGCCCCGCGCACCGAGAAACTGCATGTCACCGAGCGATTTCGAAGGCCGGACCTGGGCCATCTGGAGGTGGAGACTACCTACGACGATCCGGGTGCGTACAAGAAGCCGTTCAACACCCGGTACGTCAAAGCGCTGGCCGCCAAGGACGCAGAGATTCTGGAGTACGTCTGCGCGGAAAACGAACGCGACGTACGGCATCTCTCGGCGAGATAGATTCGGGCGAGGGGATCCTCGGGGTGTGGCCGTCCGGTTACACTCAAGAATCACCATGGCCTACCGCGATTTGCGAGAATTCATCGGCGCCCTCGAGAAGAAGAAAGAGCTGAAGCGCGTCTCAGTTGAAGTCGATCCGGTTCTGGAGATTACCGAGTTCGCGGACCGCGCGGTCAAGCGCGGCGGCCCGGCGCTGCTGTTCGAAAAGCCAAAGGGCTACGACGTTCCGGTTCTGATCAATTCGTTCGCCTCGATGCGGAAGATGGAAATCGCGCTCGAGGTGGATTCGGTGGAAGAAGTGGCCGCCCGGATCGTCGAGTTGCTTGAGATGCGCATGCCCGAAGGCCTGATGGGCAAGATCAAGATGCTGCCGAAACTGGCGGACTTGGGAGCGATGTTTCCCAAAACGGTTTCGAAAGGCGTCTGCCAGGAGGTGGTGCGGACGAGCGGCATGTCGCTGCTCGAATTGCCGGTATTGCAATGCTGGCCGGAAGATGGCGGCCGGTTTATCACGCTGCCGCTGGTTTTTTCGCAGAACCCGGATACGGGCAAGCGCAATTGCGGCATGTATCGCATGCAGATCTATGACGGCGTCACCGCCGGAATGCACTGGCAGACCCACAAGCAAGGCGCCGAGCATTACCGGCGTATGCATCACCACGGGCAAAAGCGGATGGACGTGGCCGTGGCGATCGGTGCAGACCCGGCGACGATGTATTCGGCGATTCTGCCGCTCCCGCCGGATCTGGACGAGATGATGATCGCCGGTTTTCTGCGCGGCAGCCCGGTGGAGATGGTGAAGTGCCAGACGTGCGACCTCGACGTGCCGGCCAATGCGGAGTTCGTTCTGGAAGGTTACGTCGAATTGGGCGAACTCCGGACCGAAGGTCCGTTTGGCGATCACACGGGATTTTATTCGCTGGCGGATGAGTACCCGGTGTTTCATCTGACCGCCATCACGCACCGCGAGAAACCGATTTACGCGACCACAATCGTCGGACCGCCGCCCATGGAGGACTACTACATGGGCAAGGCCATCGAGCGAATCTTTCTTCCGCTGATGCGCATGCAACTGCCCGAAGTGCGGGACATCGCGATGCCGCCGGAAGGGATTTTTCACAATTTGATTCTGGTGTCGATCCGCAAGTCGTACCCGGGGCACGCGCGGAAAGTGATGCACTCGATCTGGGGCACAGGACAGGCGATGTTCTCGAAGGTCATCGTAGTCGTAGACGAAGACGTGGATGTGCAGAACTACCGCGAGGTCGCGTGGAAGGCATTGAACCATATCGATCCGCAGCGGGACATCGAATTTGTGATGGGGCCTGTGGATTCGCTCGATCACTCCAGCCGCCTGCCGAACTACGGCTCAAAAATGGGTGTGGACGCGACCAAGAAGTGGCCGGGGGAGGGCTTCACGCGCCCCTGGCCGGGAGTCATCGAGATGTCGGCCGAAGTGAAACAGCGCGTGGATGAGTTGTGGAAGAAGGCGGGGCTATAAGAAACGAATCCGAAGCGCTCCCCGAGCGAGCCCTTGCCCTGACACCGCATTGGCGGATCGGGGATCCGCCCCACTATCTTCCGTTGGTCAGATAGTGGCCATCCCGCAACCTTGAATTCACCGCTGCACGCGCCATCATAGAATCAGATGCGACTCGCTATCGTTCTGTTT
This sequence comes from Bryobacteraceae bacterium, assembly GCA_036406715.1. GTDB lineage: Bacteria > Acidobacteriota > Terriglobia > Bryobacterales > Bryobacteraceae > PSRJ01. The sequence continues at coordinate 7,901 of DASXAK010000205.1, forward strand.
GCGGTAGGTGTGGCCTGGGCGCAGCCGAAGGCCGGCAACTGCCCGATTTTTCCCGCCGACAATGTCTGGAACACGCCGGTGGACAAGCTCCCCGTATCCGCGAACTCCGCCAGCTACGTGAACACGATTGGGGCTTCGTCGCCGACGCACGCGGATTTTGGCTCGGGCTTGTACGGCGGCGGACCGATCGGGATTCCGTGGATCACAGTGGCGGGGACACAGACGAAATATCCGGTAACGTTCGATTATGACGACGAGAGCGATCGCGGGCCGTACGCCATTCCGTTGAGCGCTCCGATCGAAGGCGGAAGCGCCAGTGACGGCGACCGGCACGCGATCGCGATCGACGTCGACAATTGCATTCTCTACGAGCTGTATGCGGCGTATCCGCAGGCATCGTCGTGGCACGCGGGATCGGGTGTCATCTTCAATTTGAAATCGAATGCGCTGCGGCCGGCGGGGTGGACGTCGGGAGATGCAGCCGGTCTACCAATCCAGCCGGGACTGGCGCGATACGACGAAGTGGCCGCGGGCGAGATCCGGCACGCGTTGCGCTTCACGGTTCCGAAGACGCAAAAGTCGTATATCTGGCCGGCGCGGCATTATGCGTCGAGCCTGACGGGTGCGCAGTATCCGCCCATGGGGCAGCGGTTCCGGCTGAAGGCGAGCTTCGATATCTCTGGCTTTCCGGCGGACGTGCAGGTCATTCTGCGCGCGCTCAAGAAATACGGAATGATTCTGGCGGACAACGGGTCGGCCTGGTTCATCTCGGGCGCTCCCGACGACCGGTGGAACAACGACAATCTCTCGACAATGCGCCGGATTCCCGGCTCGGCATACGAAGCGGTGGACGAGTCTTCGCTAATGATCGATCCGAACTCAGGACAGGCGCGGCAATCGGGCGTGTCGGTCACGGTGACACCGGCTTCGGCGCTGGTCAGGACGGGAACCACCCTGCAGTTCACCGCATCAGTGCAGAACGCAGCCGATGCGTCTCTGACGTGGTCGGTAAATGGCGTGGTGGGAGGCAGCGTGGCGACTGGAACCATCGACGCGAACGGCTTGTACATGGCGCCGCGCGACGCCGGGGCGTCCGGGACGGTGTCGGTGCAGGCGACGTCGGTAGAGGCGCCCACCGCCAGTGCATCAGCGAACGTGACCATCGATACGCGCCATACGGACTATCGCCGGCGGAAGATGCTCTGCACGCGCGATCACCCGGGAATCGGCTGTTTCAACTCCGGCTCAATGTAAGACCAGTGGTTGTGGATGAGCCTCCGGCCAAGCACTCTACACGATCTGCCGCGCGGCCTATAGGAGAAATGGAATCCGCGGATTCTGATATAAACGGAAGAACATGCCGCCGGTGGCACGGTATCGCGAGTTTGCGCCCTGCGAGAGCTTGCAGCACCAGATCCGCGCTTTCTTCTCGTTCACCTCCGGCACCGAGCGCGATCGGCCCTCCGCGCGCCGCATCACCCGTGAGGTGCGGTTCATGCCGGGCGATTCGTTTTGCTCTCCGCTCTTCGCGGACGGACATATTTCCCTGGCGGTGAGCTTCCGGCGTGCCTGCTATCCCGATGGCTCGTGGCGCCCGCTGCCGGCCGGACCACGCGCTGACGTCATTGGCGCCATGACTAAGGTAGGCTCGGCCTCATTGGGCGAGCGTGCCGAGATCATCGGCGTTTACTTCCGCGCGGCGCCGATGCCGGGGCTGCTTCCGGTTCCCGCGGAGGAGTTGACTGACCGGGTGGTCAGCCTGCCCGAGTTGTGGGGGCGCGCCGGTTCGGAATGGATCCAGCGACTCGACGAGGCGAACTCGGAATCCACGCGCGTCGACTGTCTGGAATCCCTCCTGCTCAAACGGTACCGCGCGATGGAGTGTTCGGGAGCCGCGATCGACGTGCTCGGGTTGGCGCGGTGGGTCGCGCGAGAGCGCGGGCGGATTACGGTACAGACTTTGTCAGACGCGGCGGGAGTTTCCCGGCAACACCTCACGCGCGTTTTCGGCGAGCGCGTCGGGGTGACCCCAAAAACCTATTGCCGGCTGTCCCGCTTTCACGCCGGCCTGGCTTATGCCGGTTGTGGTCCGGAGATGAATTGGGCTCAAGCCGCGCTCGACTTGGGTTACGCGGATCAGTCTCACATGATCGCGGAATTCCGGGATTTCAGTAGTCTCACGCCGGGCGCGCTCGCATCCGGACGGTGGTTTCATCCGTTTATCGAGCGTGCGCGCGCAAGCCGGCGATGGCCATGAAACCGCGATTCTTCAAAACCGCGGCCGATCTGCGCGCGTGGTTCGAAAAGCATCACGACGGCGCGGACGAGTTGCTGATTGGCTTTTACAAGAAGACGTCCGGGCGCCCCAGCGTCACCTATCCGGAGGCTCTCGACCAGGCGCTGGCGTTCGGCTGGATCGACGGCATTCGCAGGCGGCTCGACGAAGAGGCGTACACGATCCGGTTCACGCCACGGAGACCGGGCAGCATCTGGAGCCGGGTGAACGTGAAGCGCGCCGAAGAGCTGGTCGCCGCGAGACAGATGCACACGTCGGGGTTGCGCTTGTTTCGCGAGCGCGATCCGGAGAAAACAGCCGGGTACGTGCGGCCCGAGCCACGGACTCTCGACGCTTCATTGGCTACGGCGTTGCAGGCCAACAGAAAAGCGGCCGCGTTTTTCGAGGCGCAGCCGCCCGGCTACCGCAACTTGATGATCGGCTGGATCATGAACGCGAAAAAGGAAGAGACCCGCGCCCGGCGCTTTGCCAATCTGATCGCGCATTCGGAAAAGGGCACGCGCATCGACCTGATGAACCCAAACCGGTAGCTGGGCCGGCAGGCCGGAGGCCTGCCCCACGAAGCTACGATGCTTGGGCCAGACGACGGTGTTCTTTCAGGATGCAGTGATCCATCACGACCACCAGGCCGGCGGCTTCAGCGCGGCGGGCGGCCTGCTCGTGAACCACGCCTTCCTGCATCCAGATCAGCTTGGCGCCTTTGCGGATGGCGGCTTCGACGATTTCGGGAACGAACTCGGAGCGGCGGAAAATGTCAACGATGTCGACCGGCCCTGGAACCGAATCGAGATCGGGATAGCTCTTTTCGCCGAGAACTTCGGTCTCCTGCGGATTGACCGGGATGATGCGATAGCCCGCGCGCTGCATGTACTCGGTCACGCCATAGCTCGGGCGAAAACGCTTGCTCGAGACACCGACCACCGCAATGGTGCGGGCGGACTGCAGGATTTCCGAAACCGATTTCATACGGCAGCTTTCTCCGGCGCGCGGCGCAGCGCCCGGCGCAAGCGGACGACTTCATCCGCGTCAAGATAGCGAAACTCGCCGGGCTTCAGCGGTCCCAGCTCCAGCGGGCCGATCCGCACGCGCTTGAGTTTTTCCACCAATCGACCAAAATGTTTGAACATCAGCCGGATTTGATTGTTGCGGCCTTCGAACAGGCGGACCTCGTACCACGGGTTTTCGGCCGCGTGCACCAGTTTCAAGCCAGCAGGCAGTGTCCGGCGGCCGGAGAGCGGAACGCCATGGCGGAAACGCTCCTCCTGTTCGTTCGTGAGAGAGCCGTTGACCTTGACGAGGTACGTTTTCGATAAATGCGTGGCCGCCGACATAATCGCGTTGGCCATCTCGCCGTCGTTGGTAAGCAACAGCAGGCCCTCGCTGTGGTAATCGAGGCGGCCTACCGGGTAGACGCGGTCGCGAACGCCGGTGAGGAGATCCATAACGGTCGCCCGATGCTGCGGGTCGGTGACGGTGGTGACTGTGTTGTTGGGTTTGTGCAGGGCGATGTAGACGAGCCGCTTGGGGGCATGCAGCAGCCGGCCATCGACTTTGATGTGGTCGCTTTCGAAATCGGCCTTCGAGCCAAGCTCGGTTACCACCGCTCCATTGACGGTCACACGGCCTTCGAGGATGATCTGCTCGGCGTGGCGGCGCGAGGCGACACCCGCGTGGGACAGGATCTTTTGCAGCCGTTCGGCGGGCATTTCAGGCCTCCGAAGCGGGGGGCTCGGCGGGCGGCTCGGCGGGCGGCTCGGCGGCGGGCTCGTTCGTGGAGGGCTCGCTATCGGCGAACGCCAGCCGCCGGATCTCTTCGAATTCTTTCAGGGATGGCAGTTCGCTGACATCCTTCAAGCCAAACTGGACCAGGAAGTCCTTCGTGGTTTTGTAGAGAATCGGCTTGCCGATCACGTCTTTTCGGCCGGCGGTGGCGATCAGCTTACGGTCGAGCAGGGTCTTGAGCACACCGGCGCCCTGCACGCCGCGAATTTCCAGGATTTCCGGGGCGGTCACGGGCTGTTTGTAGGCGATCACAGCGAGCGTCTCGAGCGCCGGCAGGGAGAGCTTTAGCGGTGATTTGAGACTCTTGGCGAAATTGCGCACCGCATCGTGATGCTCAGGCTTGGTGGCCATCTGGTAGCCGCCCGCCACCTCACGGATGGCGAGACCGTGCTCCGGTTTCTCAAATTCTGCGACAAGCTGTTCGAGCGCCGCGCGCACCCGGTCGGCCGGCTGCTGCAGCACGCTGGCCATTTGCGCCACGGTCAGCGGCTCTTCGGTGACATACACCAGCGCTTCCAGCACGGCCCGGAGCTGGCTCTCTTCGAGCGACACCGTTTCGGGCGCCGCCTCCAGCAATTCATCCATCGAAATAACTGGCTGGGATTCGAATTCTTCCATGCGGTTCAAACGTAATCTTTCTCAATGGCTGCGATCGGCTGATCGGAGGCGAAAACGGAGTCGAACCCGGTGTGGCGCTGGAGCGCGATTTCGCCGAAGAGCTCCTTTTGCGCAACCACCACCGCCTGCATGCGAACCAGCTCCAGAACCGCGAGAAACAACGCGATCATGGCGCGCCGTGAGCGCTGCTGCTCGAAGATCCGGACGATGAAGACGGGCTGATCGGGCCCGGCTTCGAGGAAGCAATTCTTCAGATAACCGATCATATCGGCGATGGTTACGTCGGCGGCTTGGACTTCGTACACCGGCCGGTTCCGGGCGCGCTCCAGGACCTCGCCAAAGGCTTTCACGAGGTCGTACAGCGTGACCGCCAGACCTGGATCTTCATCGGAGGTAAACGCCTTGATCTGAGGATTGGACCAGACGTTTTCCTCAATCAAGCGTTTTTGATGCAGCATCTCGGCGGCGTTCTTGAATTTTTCGTGTTCGAGCAGCCGGTCAACGAGTTCCTGGCGCGGGTCCTCGCCTTCACCGTCTTTTTGCAGGGCCGGGTCCTGGGGCAGCAGCATCTTCGACTTGATATGAATCAAAGTGGCGGCCATATAGACGAATTCGGCCCCTAAATCCATATCCAGATCTCGTGCTTTATCCATGTACTCGAGGTATTGGGAGGTAATGGTGGAGATCGGGATATCCTTGATGTCGATTTGTTGTTTACGGATGAGGTCCAGCAACAGATCGAGGGGGCCGTCGTACCGTTCCAGGTGGAAATTCAGGGGTGCCGACACTATCCCTCCAACGATAACACGGTGCTTCCGATGCGTGCTTCACGGCGTTTTCGCCTTTTTCCGGAACGACGGTTCCGGGATCGGCGCATGATTTGTTGCAGTGAAAGCGGTTAGCGGGAACGGTCCGGAACGACGCAGCCGAACTGTTTCGCTCCGGATTGAAGGCCGCCAACGGATCGATCGTGCTGCGAAGCGGACGAGACCTCTTCACACCCCCATTGTCGCGCGGGGCCAAGCCGAATCAGCGTTTCGAAGGCAGACTTTCGGTTGTAAGTTGTGGGCGAAAGGGAGGATGGGAGAATTTCGTCAAGCGGTGACCGGTGGACACCGGTCTTTGATCAAGCTAAACTGCTAAATTCGCAAGTACTTAAAAAAACGGCGGTTTTTGTAAGGAACCGCTAACCTTTAACGTAAACCGTGCGTCTTTTTATCACGGTTTAACGGAGTTTTCCTCACCTCTTCTTTGAGGTTGGAAGGAATCGAGAATGTCCTCATTTTTTAGCAGCGCGCCATTACCGAGCACGGGTCCGAACTCCGGGGCGGCGCCTGCCCCGGCTCGGGTGCCGGGTCCGACAATCGTCCCACGGCCCGCCGGACCGAAGCGGAGCCGCAGCGTATCCGGGATTCTTGTGGCAGTGGTGATCCTGGCGGCGGCTGGAGCCTGGTACTGGAATTCGCGCTCGCCGGCCAAAGACAAGACGGGAACCGCATTGACGCCAGTCCCAACCCTGGTGGTTGGAATGGGAAATTTGCAGGACACGATTCGGATCGCAGGGACCGTCGCGGCCGAACGCTACGCTTCGGTGATGGCGCCGCGCATTCAGGGCAACCGCGGCAATTACAATCGCGGCGGACAGGGCGGCAACGGCGGCAATGGCAACAACAACGACTTCAACCTGCTGATCACCAAGCTGGCCGAGCCCGGCTCATGGGTGGAGCCTGGGCAGGTTGTTGCGGAGTTCGACACGGAAGCGCAGCGCACGCGGCTCGACGATTACAAAGACTCCGTGGTGCAGCTCGATGCGAACATCACCCGGTTGAAGGCCAATCTGGCGGCATCCAAAGAGTCGCTCACGCAGCAGGTGCGAAGCGCCAAGGCGAACTGGGACAAGGCGGTGCTGGACCTGCAGACCGCTCCGATCCGTTCCGCCATCGATGCCGAGAAGTACAAGATCGCGGTGGAAGAAGCCAAGGAAGCGTACGCCGAGTTGGTCAAGCAAGCGCAGCTTCAGGATGTTTCGCAGACGGCACAGATCAAGGCTTCGGAGTTTGACCGGGATCAATCGAAGATCGAGTTGCAGCGGGCCGAGGCGAACATCGAGCGCATGACCATGAAGTCGCCGATCCGGGGCATTGCGGTACTGCAGACGCTGTTCCGGCAGGGACAGATGGCGCAAGTGCGGATGGGCGACCAGGTCAACCCGGGCCAGACGTTTCTGTCGATTGTGGATCCCAGTTCGATGGTGATCAACGCGACGGTGAACCAAGTGGATGCCGAGAAGATCCGGCTTGGCCAGAAAGCCCACATCCGGCTCGACGCGTATCCCGATATCGAGCTTCCAGGAACGGTGGCGGGAATCGGGGCGATGTCGAAGACCAGCAACGTCCGTGGTTCCTACGTCAGTGAAATTCCGGTCCGAATCAAGATCGAACAGGCCAAAGTGGATTCGCGAATCATTCCGGACCTCACGGCCAGCGCCGAAGTCGTGGTTGAGTCAGTTCAGGACACGGTCACGATGTCTCGAGCCGCAGTGTTCGAGGACGACGGCAAGACGTTCGTGTTCCTGCAAGACCCCACGGGCTGGGTGCGAAGGCCGGTCGATCTGGGGTTGAAGAGCAACACGGCGGTCGCGGTCCGCTCCGGGTTGAAGAAAGGCGACGTCGTGGCCCTGCAGCGCCCGTTGTAGCCGGCGCATCGGCGGAGACACCTCGCAATTACGGAAACCGCGTAGCAGTATGCCATCCAAAGATCTCAAACCGAAGCAGCGGCTGGGACAGGTGAACTTTCGGCGCCGCAAAATCATCAACTGGACGATCGCGGTGCTGCTGGCCGGCGGCGCTGTTTTTGCGGGTTATCGGTACACGAATACGACCACGGTGGAGATCCCGGTGGTGCGCACCCGACGAGCGGATTTCGTGATCAGCGTGCGCACGCGCGGCGAGTTGGCGAGTTCGCATTCCATTGTTCTCGCCGCGCCGCAGGTTCCGAATCTGCGGCTGGTGAAGCTCGCTCAATCCGGCAAGATCGTGCACAAAGGCGAAGTAGTGGCGGCGTTCGACACCGCGCAGGTGGAGAACGCGGTCATCCAGCGAAACACAAATCTTGCCGCCGCCGACAGCCAGATCGTGCAGCTCAAGGCCACCCAGAAGATGGACGATGAAGCGGATTCGATGAATCGGATGGTCAGCACGTACGACGTGGAGCGCGCGCGGCTGGACGCGAGCAAGGCCGAGGTGCTGTCCAAAATCGACGGCGAGAAAAATCGCATTAACGTCACGGTGACCGAGGGCGCACTGAGCCGGCTGGATGCCGTTATTGCCGCGCACCAAGCCGGGCACGTGGCGGATCTGACGCGTTACAACCAAGGCAAGGACAAGGCGGTTCGCGATCTCACGCAGGTGCAGGAGTATCTGACCAAGATGGAGATCCGGGCCCCCGCGGACGGCATGATCAACCTGCTTCCGAATTTCCGGGTGAATGGGCAGTTCGGGCAAACGCCGCCGCCTTTCAAAGAGGGCGACGAAGTGTGGACGGGCGCGCCGATCGCGGAAATGCCGGACCTCAACCAGATGTATGTGGATCTCAAGATGGACGAAGTCGACCGCGGAAAACTCAAGCTGGGGCAGCCGGTGCGGGTTCGGATCGACGCCATTCCGGACCGGGAATTCACAGCGGAGTTGAACTGGATCAGCCCGATTGCGGCTCTGGTCTTCAAGGGAGCCGCCGGAAACGGACGACCGGGTATCGCGGCTGAGAAGACGTTTCCCGCCCGCGCACAACTAAAGACGCTCGACGCGCGGCTGAGGCCGGGGATGAGCGCCACCGCCGAAGTGACGATCGAGCGGCAGCCGGGGGCGCTATTGATCCCCGCGCGCGCCAGCTTCACCGAAAACGGCAAGCCCGCCGTGTATTTGCAAAACGGGCAAAACTTCCAGATGCGATACATCCAGATCGGAAAGAGGAACGATGAGGATCTGGTGGTGACATCGGGGCTGAAGGAAGGCGATCTGGTGGCTCTGGAAGATCCGGTGGAAGCGGCCAAGAAGGCGAAGAAGCTCTAAATGAAGAGAGCACTGATTCGGATCGCCGGTTTGGCGGTGTTGGCGGCGGCGGGTTGGGGCGGGTACCGGTTCGTCAAGCAGATCCCAGAGCGGCAGCAAACCATTCCCACCACCAAAGTGCAGCGCAGCGACGTGGTCATCCGGGCGTACTCGCGCGGCGAACTGAGGGCCGTACGCACGGCCACGATCACGGCGCCCAACCTGGGCGGCACCGTGCAGGTGACGACCATCGCACCCAGCGGCGCGCTGGCGCATGAAAAAGACTTGATCGTAGAGTTCGACGATTCCGAGCGGCGCGCGGCTCTCGAACAGGTGCAGCTGCAAGTACAGCAGAATGACGAACTGATCAAGAAGCAGAAGGCCGACATTGCGATCCAGAAAAGCCAGGATGACGTGAACCTGCTGATGGCGAAATACGGAGTGCGTACGGCCGAGCTGGATGTGCAGAAAGCGCCGGTGCTCGCGCCCATCGACGCCAAGAAGAACGAGCTGAACCTGGAGCAGCAGAAGAAGGCGCTGGCACAACTGCAGAGCGACATCCAGGCACGCTACGAGCAAGGCGAGGCGCAGTTGGCCGTGTTGCAGGAGCAGCGCAACCGCGCACTGATCAACGTGCGCCAGGAACAGCAGCGAATCCAGCAGACTAAGCAACTTTCGCCCATCGAGGGGCTGGTGGCGATCCGGCAGAACCGCACCGGCAACGTGAATTTCGGGCAGACGCCGCCGGACATCCGCGACGGCGACAACCTGCAGCCCGGAATTCCCGTCGCGGACGTGCTGGACCTATCCGAGCTCGAGGTGGTGGCGAAGATCGGCGAACTCGATCGCGCGAACCTCCAGGAAGGGCAGGAGGCCAATCTGAAGCTGGACGCGGTGCCGGACCAGACCTTCCGCGGAAAAATCAAGTCGATGAGCGGCACGGCGATCAGCGACGTGTTTTCCGGGGATCCAGCCAAGAAATTCGAGGTCGTGTTTTCAATTGATATGCGGCAGTTGCTCAGCGCGCTGGGAATGAAGCCCGGGGATATCGCGCACGTCATGGCGACGGCGAGCGAAAACGCGAAAAAGAATATCCGGAACACGGCGGGATCGTTTTTTGCGCGGTTACGCGGGGGTCCGGAAGAGGGCGACGGCGGTCCGGGCGGCGGGGACGCGGCTGGTTTTGCAGGCGGACGCGGCTTCGGCGGACCTGGAGTTGGTTTGGGAGGTCCAGCGGGCGGATTTGGCGGAGGCCGCGGAGGATTGGGTGGCGAACGCGGTGGATTCGGCGGAGGCCGCGGCGGGTTCGAAGGAGGGGGCGGCCGCGGGGGTGGATTCGGGCAAGCTTTCGCGGGGCTCACTGACGAGCAGCGGCAGCGCGCGCAGCAGATGGTCCGCGAAGCCTTCCAGAGCCAGGGCGGGCAGATGAGCCCGGAAGACCGGCAGAAGATGATCGAGGGTATTGTCAACCGCGTGAAGTCGGGCAACGCCGGCGCACCGGGAGCATCGGAGTCCGGCCAGGGATCGGGCCGAAACCAGATCGAGGCGCTGTTACGGCGCTCCGGGACTTCCCAATTCAGCGATCAGGACCGCGAGAAAGCCGAGCTGCCCAAGCCGCCCGAGCAAGAGTCGCAAGTACAGGTGCTGTTGCGGCCGGGATTGCTCACCGATGTGGAAATCCAAATCGAAAAGATCTCGAATGCGCTGCACGTTCCGGCGCAGGCTGTATTCCGGAAAGGCGGACGGCCCACGGTTTTCGTGCAGAACAAAGAAGGAAGATTCGAGCCGCGCGAAATTCAGCTCGTCAAGCAGAGCGAATCGCTGATGGTGCTGGCCTCGGGGGTGGCGCCGGGCGATGTCGTGGCGCTCGCAGATCCGACGGCCAGCAAGTCCGACAAAAAAGGCGGCGACAAAAAATCGCAGGGCAACGCCGTGGGCTCGGTTCCGGGAGGCAAATAGCGGTGGGTTTCTCGAACATCCTCCCGGAATTGAAGATGGGGCTGGCGAGCCTGTTCGCGCACAAGCTGCGCAGCCTGCTCACCATGCTCGGCATGATCTTCGGTGTGGGCGCGGTGGTGGCGATGCTCTCCATCACGGCCGGCGCGCAGAAGGAAATGATGAGCTTCATCGACCAGCTCGGGGTGAACAACATCATCATCGAAGCCCGTGAAGCGGTGGACCAGAACGAATTGCAAACCGTGCGCGCCACCTCGCCGGGGTTGACGTTCCGCGATTACCGGGCAATTTCGGAAAACGTTTCCGGGCTGGTGGCAATCACGCCACGCAAGCGTTTCAAGCCGCAACGCGTGCTACCCAAGACGGCGCAGGAGCCGCCACAGTTGATCGGGGTGCTGCCGAACTTCGTGGAGATCAACAGCCTGAGGCTGGTCGCCGGACGGTTCTTCACCGCCGAGGAAAATCAGGATTCAGCGCCCGTCTGCGTACTGGGCGAATCCGCCAAAGTCAACCTGCTGGGCTACGACGACGCCATCGGGAAATACGTAAAGGTAAACGACACCTGGCTGCAGGTGATCGGCGTGCTGACGCCGCAGGCCGGGGGCGATGCGGAAGTGGAAGGCGCGCAAGCGACCAACCGCAACAACCTCGTGATCGCTCCGCTCAATAGCGTGATGCGCCGTTTCGAGGACAACACCAGCTTCCTCAAGGACGAGATAGACGGCATTTACATGAAGGTGGAGCCGAACGTGGACTCGATCGAGACGTCGAACGTGGTGCGAGCCATTCTCACGGCGACGCACAAAGACGCCGGCGATTTCACGGTGATTGTCCCCGCCGGGTTGCTCGAGGAACGGAAACGCACGCAGTCCATTTTCAACATCGTCATGATTTGCATCGCGGGCATTTCGCTCCTCGTGGGTGGCATCGGGATTATGAACATCATGCTGGCCACGGTTCTGGAGCGCACGCGTGAAATCGGCATTCGCCGGGCCATTGGCGCGCGGCAGAGCGACATCGTGCGGCAATTCCTCACCGAGGCCGTGATGATTTCGATCATGGGCGGCCTGATCGGGATTCTGTTCGGCTTTACGCTGTCGCGGATTATTGCCTCGGCCGCCGGCTGGTCAACCGTGGTGACGACATCTTCCATCGCGGTGGCATTCGGGGTCTCGGTGTTCATTGGGCTGCTGTTCGGCATATATCCCGCGGTGCAGGCGGCGAAACTCGACCCCATCGAAGCGATTCGTTACGAATAAGAACCCTATGTTTGTCCGAGCCTTAGTATTAGGAACCCTGGCGACCGTTTCCAGCTTCGCGCAGGTGACGTCTTTTCCCAAGCCGAATTATTTCCGGGAGACTTTTCAGAAGGCGCGCACGAAGGTGGAGCTGCGCGATCCGGTGCGCCTGAAGGATTTTGCCGTCGACGGCAAGCTCGAGCTGACTCTCAAGAATTACCTGGCGCTCGTGATGGCCAACAACACGGACGTGCAACTGCAGATGCTCACGGTTGAAATTCCGAAGAACAACATCCAGGCGGCGTTTGGCGCGTGGGACCCGAAGGCGACTGCCAGCTTTTCGACCACGCGGTCGACGACACTGCCCACGAATATCACCAATGCGCAGAACATCGATCAGGTCACGAAGTCGCTGAATCAGCCGTTCAGCCTCGGTTATACCCAGACTCTGCCCACCGGATTTCAGTACACCGCCCAGTTCTCCGGCGCCAAGCGATCATACGAGAATTCGCCGGTGAACTACAATCCGCTGCTGACGTCGGCGATGCAGTTCACCGTGACACAGCCGCTGATCCAAAACCGCGGCTCGTATGTGAACCGGATTCCGCTGATGCAGGCGCAGGTCGGGCTGAAGATCTCGCAATTTCAGGAGACGCAGCAGCTCTTAAACCTGGTGAACACGGCGGAGACCGCGTATTGGAACGTGATTGCAGCGCGCGAAAACCTGAAGGTCGCCGAAGCGGGACGCACCAACGCGGACGAGTTTTTGAAATACATGCAGAAGCAGCTCGACCTGGGCGCGCTCTCTCCTCTTGACATATATAACCCGCAGCAGTCACTAGCCGCCGCCGATCTCTCGGTTTCCCAGGCGAAGTTCAGCCTGGCGCAGGTGGAAGATGTACTGCGCCACCAGATGGGCGCCGACCTCGAACCCGATGTTCGCACGCTGCCTATCGTGCTTACCGAGAGTGTGGATCTGGGGCCGGCGGAGTCGGCCCCGGTCGATCGCGAGCAGGCGATCGAGCTGGCGCAGATGAACCATCCTGCGATCCGGCAGGCTCTTCAGAAGCTCGATTCCGACGACCTGGGAATCCAGTCCGCGAAAAACGGCCTGCTGCCGAATCTCTCACTTTCGCTCTACTATCTATCCAACGGAACGGGTGGTATTCTTTGCCCGACCGCCCGATTTGGGGGGGCGGGATGTCCGACCCCGCTGATTCCGGGCGGAGTGGGCGATGCGCTGACGCAGATGTTCGGCTTTGGATATCCGACTTACTACGCGAGCTTGAATCTGACGCTCCCGATTCGCAACCGGACGGCTTCGGCGACCATGGCCACGGCCGTCGTGCAGAAGAAGACCGATGCGTTGAATCTGCGCAACCAGCAGCAGGCGATCCGGCTGAACATTTTGAGCGCGGTCACCAGGCTCGAAGGGGCCGAGGAGCAGTTGAAGCTGGCCAAGATCCAGTTCGATTTCGCGCAAAAGAACCTGGACGCCGAGAACACGAAGTTCCAGCTCGGAACCGAGATCAACCAGAACGTGATCAACGCGCAGCAGGTGCTGGTACAGGCCCAATCGGCTGTGGTCACGAACCAGATCGCGGTCCGGCTGAACCGGCTGAACCTGCTGACGCAAACGGGCCAGTTGCTCGATGAACGCGGTATCGTGGTGAAATAGCCCCGGCGAATTGCCGCGGCCCTTCATGCGCAATCTGGTACTCGCGCTACTGCTGGCGGCGGTTCTCAGCTTTTTGATCACCGCGATTCAGGCGCGCCTTCGCAAGATTTTCGAGCGGCGGCGGGCTGCAGTGTGGATCGTCCCGCTTCTCCTCACGGCCATCTTCGGCTGCGCCGCGCTGCTCGTGGACGTCTGGAGCTGGGCGCTCCTCTTATTGGTGCTGGCTTACACCGCGGCTCCGGTGGGGTGCGTCTGGGTGGGGCGGCGCAACCCGACCGTGCGGCCCTCGATTCTGGATTTTGCAGCGATTTTGCTCCTTTGGCTTCCGCTCGAGTTCGCGGCCGGGGCTGGTTTGATCCCACGGCCGGCGCAAGGATTTCTGCACAGTGTGGCCTACGGGATCGCGATTTTACTCGCGCTCGTTCTGTTCCTGGGGTTCCGGGGATTCCAAGGGCTGAAATACAACCTGCCTCGGGAATCGCGGGACGGATGGCTGCCCTTGGCGGGATTCGCGATCTCCGCGCCGGTGTTGATTGTTCTCGGAGTGGCAATCGGGTTCATCCCCGCTCCGCACTGGCCGGTGCAACGCGCCGGCGCCATGGCAGTTGCGGCGCCTGTGATTTTTGCGGGAACCGCGCTGCCGGAGGAGATCCTGTTCCGGTCTTTGATCCAGAATCTGCTCATGCAGCGCCTCGGAGCGGGGTGGCGCACGCTGCTCGCGGCCAGCATCATCTTCGGCTGCGCGCACCTGGACAACGGCCCGCAGGCTCTGCCAAACTGGCGCTATGCGATTGTGGCGGCGGTCGCGGGCGTGGCGTATGGGGCGGTATTCCAGCGCGCTTCGACCGTGCTTTCTTCAGCGGGGCTCCATATGCTGGTGGATTGGACCAAGCACTATTTCTTCTAGGCTCGAAAAAGGGGTCTGTCCGCTTTTTCTGGCGCTGATGGTGGGGATGCCGATGATGGCCGCGCAACTTCAGGTGGATCACGTCACGGTGGCGGGACGCGATCTGAACGTGCTGAGGCACGCGCTCGAGGCGGCCGGGATTCCCGACGAGTACGGCGGCCCGCACGCCAATCACGCTACCGAGATGGCGCTCACCAGCTTTCCCGATGGGTCGTATCTCGAACTGATCGCGATCCAGCCGCAAGCGGATCCGAAAGCGGTTGCCGCGAATCAGTGGCACAAGTGCCTGGAAACCAATGGAGGCCCGTGCGGCTGGGCGGTTCGCCCGCCTGATATCTCGGCGGAAGCGGCTCGCCTGCGTGCAGCCGGAATCGCGGTGACCGACGTCATGAAGAGCGGGCGCAAGCGTCCCGATGGTGTCCAACTCGACTGGGAGACCGCGCAGGTGGGAACGGGTAACGGCAACTTCTTTCCGTTTCTGATCCACGATTTCACGCCGCGCGAGCGGCGCGCGTATCCGAGCGGCAAGCCGACGGTGAGCCAATATCGCGGTATCACAAAGGTGGTTCTCGGCGTAAACGAACTCGAAGCCAGCATCCGGCAATATCGGCACGCGTACGGGCTGGCCGAGCCGCGACGACAGAACGACGACGCCTTCGGGGCAAAGCTTGCGTGGTTCGAGGGCACTCCCGTGATTCTGGCCGCTCCCGACGGGCCAAAATCGTGGCTGGCCGAGCGCCTCCGGCGCCTCGGCGAAGTCCCGTGCGCTTTCGTGCTGAATAGTGCTTCAGGTGCAACCGCGACCAAGCCAGCCACGAAATGGTTCGAGAAGCCTATTTCGTGGATCGCCGCGGAAACGCTCGGTTGGCGGCTGGGCGTGGAATAGAGCCGCGTACTCTCGTGGACAATGCGCCACCGCGTGCTCAGTGAGGCGCGATGGGCTCCGGTATCCTCCGTGGATTGCTGATCGGCTGGAGCTTCTGCTGCGCGATTGGGTCCCCGAGCTCCGCACAGTCCCTGGCCCCCACTCCTACCAAGCAGCAGAGATTGAATGAGTATCTGCGCGGTCTGGTCAACCCGATTGCAGTCATCGGGAGCGCAGCGGGCGCCGGAATCGGTCAGTGGCGGGACAGCCCGCCGGAATGGGGGCAACGCGGAGCCGGGTACGGCGCGCGCTTTGCGAGTTCTTTTTCGGGGCACATCGTGCAACAGACGATTCTCTCGGGGACGGCGGCCTGTCTCGGCGAGGACACGCGATACATTCATTCCGGCCAGCGCGGCTTCAAGCGGCGTCTCAAGTATGCGCTTGCGAGCACAGTCATGGCACGGGCGAATGACGGCTCGCGCCGGTTGTCACTCTCTCAGATGGGATCCTTTGCCGGAGGCGCGTTTCTGTCTCGGTTGTGGCAGCCGCCGAGCACGGGCGGAGCGGCCGATGGCGTGGCGAGCCTGGCGGCGTCAGTGGGTGTCGCAGCAGGTTTCAACGTTGTCCGTGAATTCGTCCCGCGCCTCTTTTGGAGGCTGGAGTAAAGGGCGCTGCAGGCTAGCAGCCTGCGCTACTGCGCGCCGAAATCGAAGTGAAGGAGGACTTCGCTGGGTACCGGCTTGTCATTCAGGCGTGCCGGAGCGAACGGCCACGAGCCTGCGGCGTAAGCCGCGAGCCGGATCAGTTCTTCGTCCTTGGGAGCGAGCAACTGCACGCGGGTCACATGACCGGTCTCGTCGACTGTGGCCTTGAGGTCCATGCTGCCCTGCCGCAAGATCGAACGCGTCTCCGGGGGGAGCACGAGCGTAATGTCGCGAGCCGGCTTCGCAGCAGTAAAGCCTTCCTGACCTTCCGGCTTCTGATGAATCCGCAAGGCCCCAAGTACGCGCTTAAGCCCGCCCGGCTTTGCCGACTGGAGCGTAGCGGTTCCCACGACCGGCTTATCGCGGAAGGGAGCGGGTACGCTGGTGTTCGGCGTGAGCGTGGGGAGCGCGGGAGGCCCCGGCAACTGCGGAACCCGGTCATGGGAGATGTCAGCCGTTTGCAGCGCGAAAGGTTTGAGGGGCTTTCGAGCCACTGTCTTCTTCGCGTTCCGGGTATCGCGGTCGAGAGCAGGCGCTGGGGCGACCGCAGGCGGCGGGGCGACGGCAGGCTGTGGGGCGACGACTTCGGCGGCCGGCGGCGTTGAGGGCACAACCGCCTGGCGGTCCGCGTCGTTGCGGACTAAGAACGGCGAAGGACGTTCGATGGGAGCCGGGGCGCCGGCATCCGCGACCTTAGTCACCTCTTGAGGAGGGGCTACGGCCTGCGTTTCAGACTGATTCGGTACGAGACGAACTTCCTTGCGATCCCGATGCCGGCCACAGCTGGATAAAAGGACGACGAAGACTACAAACAAACTTGGCCCGCGAGACATAAAAGTGTAAGAAAAGGTCTGCAAGCGGACAGCCAAACCGGATGATATTGGAACATCAGAGAAACGGCGTTGAGCGGCGACCACAAATGTTCCGCTACCTGCAGAAATTACTCGGTCCTAAACGTACTAAAGCTTACCATTCGACGCCGATTCTGCTTTTGCGTGGCGATATTTGGACGGACACAGATCCTGGAAGAACGCGCAGCGGCGGCAGTGGTCGGCTTCCATCAGCGGGAATTCGAGGCGAGACTGGGCCTGCTCGAAATCGTGGATAATCTGTTCGGGCCGGTCGAGGAGCGAGGGTGTGAGATCCACTTCGATTGCCGTGTTCGGGCGGAGGAAGTGCAGCCAGGCGCGATTGGGCCCGCGGCCGGTAACACGCTCGACTGCCATCGCGTATAACCGCAGTTGCATCGCATAATCGCGAGCGCGTTCGTGCGCCTCGAGAGCCGTCACTTTATCTGTTTTGTAGTCAACGATTGCCAGCTCCCCGCCTTCCTCAAACCAAAGATCCACCTGCCCGCGCAATACCAGCCCATCCACAGCCATGAGGAAGTCGAACTCGCGCTCGAGGCGGGAAGCGCGGGCCGCACGCCTTCCGAGGGGGCTCTGACGAAAGACCTCGGCCAGGCGAATCGCCTCGGGATCCGGGTTTTCCACAGACGCACCGGCCAGCAGGGCGTGAACCTGTGTTCCCAGTTCGGCCGCTGGAAGCTCGCCGGCGTCCTCGATCCGGCGCAGCCGCCCTTCATATCCCAGGTGGTGGGCCAGGTAATACTCCCGGGGGCATTTTGAAAACGACGCAAGCGCAGTGACGGTTGCGTTGGTATCCTGCTGATCGGCGATCGGAGGCGGCGCCAGGCGTTCCACGATCGCCTTCACTTCGGACGGCTCCGGCGCCGGCAGCGGCTCGGGCAGACGATCGGTCACAAACAGGCGCAGAGTCCAATCCTCGCCGTTAGGAGACGTGTACGTGATCGTCTCGTCGCGCGGCCGATCGAAATCGAGATTCAGGCTGTTCGCGAGCAGCCGTACCCAGTTCTCGCGTTTTTTTCCGGAAATGGAGAGGCTGAGTGCCAAATGCTGCTCGGCCCGCGTCATCGCGACGTAGAACAGGCGATTACTCTCCTCTTCCTCGCGACGGTTGCGCTCTTCACGAATGGCGTGTTGGAACAGATCGTCTTTGTCTTCACCCGTTCCGGGGTTGCGCCACCGCACACCGATACCCAGCTTGGGCGAGAATGCAACAATCGGCGGGCTGGTCTCCACACCTTTGTGCAGCGCTGAAACGAACACGACCGGGAACTCCAATCCCTTCGCGGAGTGGACGGTCATGACGTTCACGACATTGCCCGAATCGTCCGGCGGGGCGTCGGCTTCGCGCGGGTTGGAGGCTCGCACCCAGGCGAGTTCCTCCACGAACTCGTCGAGCGACATACGTGTCGAAGCGCGTCGCGCCTGCGCCAGGAACTTTTCGATATTCGCCCAGGCGCGCGTGCCCGGTCCGGCGGGGTAGCCCGAATCATCGAGCGCCGCGAGCAGCATTCGGTCGAAGGAGACATGCTCGCGAGCCATTCGCCAGCCGCGCAGACGGTCGCGGAAACGCAGAAGCTTTCGGAAATCCTCGGCATCGAAATCCGGCTCGGCGGCGCGATCGAGCCGCGTCAGAGAATCGCCCACGTTCGATCCGAGGGTTCGCAACCGGAGCAGGGCTTCATCGGAAACCTGCACGAGCGGTGATCGCAGCACAGCGGCGAGGGCAACCTCGTCGCGTGGATTGGCCATGACGCGGAGAAGCTGCGTCAGATCATTAACCTCGCGCGCGTCGTAAAATCCGCGGCCGCGGTTGATCACGTAGGGGATACCAGCCGCGTCGAAAGCATCGGTGAATTCGGTCAGAACCTCGGTGTTGCGCACCAGCACCGCAATATCTTTGAACGTGAAAGCGGGATCGCGCTCATTCACCAGTTCGAGAATGCGCCTGCCGACCCATCGGGCTTCCTTACCCAAAGCGTCGTCGATCTGGGCAGAGAGAGCGGCGATCGCCTCGAC
>DASXAK010000206.1:0-4617 GCA_036406715.1 Bryobacteraceae bacterium
TTGCGCTCCATCGTAATCCCTCCGCGGGCTAGCGCGCTGTCGGGTTGATGCAGTTTGGAGTGCCGAGAGTGGAAATCGTGGAGCCGTACATGGGCGTTCGAGCGATCGGCGCGCTTTCTCCGCCTCGGCGTCTACGCGATCCACTCGATCGATCGCGGGAAGAACAAGCTGTTTCGATGCCAAGCGCGGCTTTGGTTGGAGTCGCACTGCGCTGGAGCAGCCCAGTCAGCTGGTGGCCAAGCAGCGCAACCTGACGCCTGAGGATGTCCGTGCGCGGGTGGGCTCGATAAAAAGCCGGAAGGCCGGTATCGGCACAGCCTGCGGCGTCTCGGAGCGGCACGGCATCCCCTTAAAAAAATGACGTTGCTACAATGTCTTCAAAACCAAACAGCCCAAGCGCTCGAGGTGCCGCGCGTCGCGCGACACTTCGCAACTATAGCCACGCCCATGCAACCGAGCAAGATCCGGGCACCCCGAATGCTGCGCATCTCGATTCATGCAATCGATGGCTATGCCGAGGAAGGTGATCGCGGGTGGTGGGAGTGCGGATCGGCGCCACGCAGTGACGCGTATCGGCATCCAAGCGCGACCCGCTGCTCAAGCCCTCCGTTGCTCCGCTACGCTCCCAGCTGCGGGCCTGGGCAGCAGGAAGCTCACTCGATCAATACGGGGGGTCAAAGTTCCGCGCCGATTGATAGGATGGAGCCCCGGCGGACGGAACCCCTTGTGCCGATCTGTGCCGCCTGGGCTGCGGGCCCCCTGAGGCACCTCGACGGCCAAATCGACATGTCGCTGTTGTGGGAGTGGCGGAGATTGGATGGCGGCAAGGCGGCGATCCGGTACCAGGCCGATCGGCTCAATCCGTTCGAGGGGGGAGCTGTGACGTTCCGAGCGGGCCGTTTTCCTTCTTTGATCTCGAGGCGGGCAAGGATATCCGGATTCAATGGAACAACGTGAAGAGAATTCTTCCCACGCCGTTCCGTGCCGTCAAAGACATCGTGCTGAACAGCAATAAACTTGGGGAAGCTCGTACGGCGCGGTACTTCCACTCGCGCCTTCCGGCCCACACCGATCTCACGCAGACGGATATGTTCGCTCCGCCCCCGGCACGGGGCGGCGAGGGGGGTAATCACTTCGGGTCTGGAGCAGAGCGTCGCGCCTGCGACCCTTCGGGATGGCGGTCATGCTCCGTCCGCGTCTCAGGCAAAAAGGATCGCCGAACGGCCGCGAGCGTCGCGGACCTCATCCCTTACCGGGGGCCTTGCCGGTGAGACGTAGACCCACAGATTCCCCGCTTGCGACACCGAGGCTGGGCAGGCCTCTGGCACGGCCCGGGGGCAGGGGAGCGTTAAGCGGCTATTAAATTATGAGGAACTTAATCTTTCTATATTATGCTCTATTCATAGTTAACAAGGTATTGTCCATGGGTAGAGACGCTTTTTCACAGCAGCAAAGGCCCAGAGATCCAGCCGCGCTAAAAGCGGAGCTTCAAAATCTGGATGAAGCAACGCTTCTCACAGAATATCTGGAGCGGGTGAAGGCGACCAGCCTCTGCGGTGAAGGGTGGAAGAGGAACACGCCCCCATACATTATGACCTGTAACCGACGGCTCGAGTGGATTGCCAGAAGCGAAATTCCGATTTATCTTGCAAGGCTCGGGCGGGATTTCAATATAAAAACTCCCGAACAAGCACGGGCGCGCCTTCGGGTGCTTCAACCTACTTTTCTAGACCGGTATCTTTGGCAGCGGCGCGGTCCGTCTTTGGGCCCCTAGGCGCGGCCGCCTCAAGAAGGGCCTCGGCCGGGAGACCCGGAGAGGCCGCCCTGTCCTCCAACCAGCGGTCCGTGCGGCTACAGCGGCTGAGGATGGTTTCGGGGCACGGGCGAGAGGCGGCTGCTGCGCGTACATCTGCAAACGGAGCGCGCCGGCGAAAAGAGGACGCCCGCCGCCATGGCGAGCCGGCAGAGCCGGCAGTACAGATGCAGGATGGATTCTTCAATGGTCCAGCAGGTATTCCGACGCGGCGGATATGGTGAGCTCCCCATCCCCCCACTGGTCACGAAGGCGCTTTATTCCTCGCCCGTGAAGATCGTCGTCATCGGAGGGCGCCCGTGTGGCCTACGCCCGGTGTGCGCTATTCTGCGGGGAGAGGCGGAAAACCTGTCGCGGACGGGTTGCAAGAATTCGTAAATCGAAGCATGAAAGAAGGGAATCCGGTGCAAATGGGAAAAGAAGGAGCCGTTACGATGGCACGGACGGGCGATATCGAGAAAATGTCGTTGATCGAGCTGAAGGAGATGGAGACGCGCATCGCACGTCTGGTCATCCAGAGGCGCGAGGAGGAGCGGGCAGCGTTGAAGGAGCAGATCGCGGCGCTGGCGCGGGAGCACGGGTTCGATGTGCGGGAGCTCGTCGGGCGTGGAAAGGGTGGCAATGGGTCGGTCGCCCCAAAATATCGCGACCCGCAGAATCCCGGGAACACGTGGAGCGGGCGCGGGCGGATGCCCCGCTGGCTGGTAGCGGCGACGAAAGGTGGCAAGGTGAAAAAGGAAGAGTTTTTGATCGGGTGAGGCGGAGCTGCCCGAAGCACGGGAGAAATCTGGGGCGTGCGGTGGCCGGGAGGGGAATATCGTCGCGGGCGCACGTTTGAGGGCTCCGGGCGCTCGGCGTGTGGTTTTTCAGTTGGAGGAAAACTGCGGGGACAGCCGGCAATGTCGCGGCTAACGGAATGGAGCTACGCACCTCATCCGTCTGATGGCGGCTACCGACCGACCGCTCAATCTGAGGGAACTACAGCGCGATCCTGAAGCGGCCAACCGACGCTTATGACCCTGGTCGAGGGTCACGGCATGGCGTTTCGTCAAAGGCGCGATGATGGAGGCTGGGATCCCCGGCCGTCCGGCCGTACCCGAGACGCCTGCGCCACGGCTTCGGCGTCGGTGCATTGCAACCCTTCGTACCGCTCCATCTCGTCCAGAAGTGGCTGGGTCACACCCGGATCAGCACGACGGCGATCAATCTATGCGGCGGTCGTCGGCCCGGAAGAGATGCTCTTTGCCGAACCGTTCTGGGCGCCTCGCTGGACCGGAGCGCAGCCGCAGTTAGCCCTGCCGAGCTGTGGAAGAACGGTTTGCACTACCGGCGGCGGCGCAGGCGTGCGTTGAAGCAGCGCAAGCGATGGAGCGCTCAGCCGCGATTGCCCTATACAGGCTGCTCATGATGGCAGCAGGTTGCGGGCGCTTGCGCGTTTCGTTGCGCCGTAAATCAGTAGCAGGGCCATTTCGGAATGAGCGATCGAGCTCGGTTACGTTAATCTTCGTTAATAATACAACTTTCTCGAAACAATTCACCGGTGCGCTGGTACCGAAATCAAGACCTGGACGAAGAACGAAAATCATTGATTCTACCAGTTATAATCTGGTTCACTTCCAGCGCATGAACGAATGGATGAGACGTGACTTCACTTTGCGAACTTACTTTATATGAGCTTCAGCGCGGACTGCGGAACCGGGCATTTTCGGCGTCCGAACTCGCACAAGCGTGTATCGACCGCATGGAGGCCACGCGCGATCTCAATGCCTTCATCACGGAGACACCCGAACAGGCGGTGCGTGGTGCCCGTGAGGCCGACGCAAGGCTGCTTGGCGGACGCGCGCGCCCGCTGGAAGGCATACCGCTGGCCGTAAAGGACATGTTCTGCACGAAAGGCGTCGCCACCACGGCCGCGAGCAACATCCTCCGCAACTTCGTTCCTCCGTATGAGTCCACCGTCACACGGAAGCTCTGGGAGGCGGGAGCCGTTCTGCTCGGAAAGACCAATCAAGACGAATTCGGAATGGGCTCATCATCGGCGACGAGCGCGTTCGGCCCGGTGAAAAACCCGCTGAAGGTTAGGGACGGCAACGGCGACCTGGTGGCGGGCGGCTCGTCCGGTGGCTCCGCCGCGGCGGTCGCCGCTGGCGCCGCGCCCGCGGCGCTCGGCACGGACACCGGCGGCTCCATCCGTCAGCCAGCGAGCTTTTGCGGCATTGTGGGACTGAAGCCGACCTACGGACGGTGTTCGCGCTTTGGAATGATCGCGTATGCATCGTCGCTTGATCAGGCGGGCCCAATGACGCGCACCGTTCGCGATGCCGCCATTCTGCTAAAGGAAATCGCCGGCCACGATCCCTCGGATTGCAGGACCGCGGTTCGGGAGGTTCCGGACTATGAGGCGGCGGTGGGCCGCTCTATACGCGGCCTTCGCATCGGGGTTCCGCGGGAATACCGCCTTCCGGGCCTGCGCCCGGATGTGGCCCGGGCGTGGGACCGGGGTGCCGCCGCGTTGAAGGACTTGGGCGCGGAACTCGTCGATGTGTCCCTGCCGCTCTCAAAATATGCCTTGCCGACCTACTACATCGTCGCTCTGGCCGAGGCAGCCTCCAATCTCGCGCGCTACGATGGCGTTCGCTACGGCCTTCGTGTTGACGGGAAGACGATCGATGAAATGTATGCAAACACGCGCGCGGCCGGTTTTGGCCGCGAGGTCAAGCGGCGGATATTTCTTGGGAATTACGTCCTCTCGGCGGGTTATTACGACGCCTACTACAAGAAGGCGCAGGATGTGCGCACACTCT
>DASXAK010000207.1:0-14366 GCA_036406715.1 Bryobacteraceae bacterium
ACCTCTTTGGCACACGCGATGAAAATATCCGATTACTGGAAAGCGGGCTGGGCGTTCATACCCAGCTTGTCGACAACAATCTGGAGATTGAAGGCGAGGCGGAGAACGTCACGCGTGTAGAGAACATCCTGGAAGACTACAATGCTCTGATCCGCGAAGGTCACGTCTTCAATAACGGAGACTTGAACGGATACCTCCGCGTGGTGACGGTAGATCCCGAGGTGTCGCTGCGCGCGCTGGTGCAGAGCGGCCGGCAGCGGAATTTCGGCAAGAAGGTGCTGGCGCCGAAGTCGGTAACTCAGCGGCGGTACCTGGAGGCGATCGAACGCAACGATCTGGTCTTCGGGGTCGGTCCGGCGGGAACGGGCAAGACATACCTCGCGGTGGCGATGGGCGTGTCGGCGCTGGTCAACAAGCAGGTGCAGCGCATCATCCTTACCCGGCCGGCGGTTGAGGCGGGAGAGCGGCTCGGCTTTCTTCCCGGCACGCTGCAGGAAAAGGTGGATCCCTATCTGCGCCCGCTGTACGACGCGCTGTACGACATGCTGGACAGCGATCGCGTCGAGAAGCTGCTCGAGCGCAACGTGATCGAAGTGGCGCCAATTGCGTTCATGCGCGGGCGCACACTCAATGACAGCTTCATCATTCTGGACGAAGCGCAGAACAGCACGCCGGAGCAGATGAAGATGGTGCTGACGCGGCAGGGGTTCAATTCGAAGATGGTGGTGAACGGCGACATCACACAGATCGACCTGCCGAACGGGCGGCGCAGCGGATTGATCGAAGCGCTCGATGTTCTCCGCGGCATCGAAGGCATCAGCTTCGTGCAATTCGACGAGCGGGACGTAGTCCGCCATACGCTGGTGCAGCGCATCGTGAAAGCTTACGAGCGTTACAACGAAACGGTTGGGGCCGGCCGGCAACTCGCGCTCAAACTGGGCGAGCCCGCAACGGAGAACGGCAACGGCAATGGCGCCGGCGAGGCCGTCCCGGGCGAGACGGCTCCGCAGGCCTGAGCGCTACGTCATGTCTTCCGATGGCAGTACGGTGACGTTCCGGCGCGTTCCTGGCAGTCTGAGCCGGCGCGCCATCGAACGGTTCGCGCACAAACTGCAGGCGGGTGTGGCCAAGGGGCGAGGGTTCGATTGTCTCGTTACCAGTGATGCGGAATTGCGGCGTTTGAACCGCGAGTTCCGCGGCAAGGACGTGCCGACCGACGTTCTGTCGTTTCCTTCCGAAGACGAGCGTCTTGGCGACATCGCCATTTCCGCCGGCCGCGCACGGGCGCAGGCGCGCGCGTTCGGCCACACCACCGAGCAGGAAATTCAAATTCTTCTCCTTCATGGCGTGCTGCACTTGCTCGGAATGGATCATGAGACTGACGGCGGCCGCATGGCCCGTGCGGAAAGACGCTGGCGGACGGCGCTCGGCCTTCCAGACGGCTTGATTGAGCGGGTGCGGTTATGATGCTGGCGGTTTCCATCCTGACGCTGGTGTCGATTCCGCTGCTGGCCCTCGTCACCTTCGTGCAGGTGCTGTACATGGAAAGCATGAGGCTGCGCACGCGCGATCTGCCCTCCATCAAATTTTTTAAGGAGACTCTGGAAGACAAGTTGGGGATGACCACGGAGCAGGGCGCGGGCGTGTTTTCGCTGGTCAAGCATTCCCTACTCCTGTTGATGACGGTCGGATATTTCGGGTGGTTCGCGGATGGCCAGCCTTGGCATTGGGAAGTTTTCTGGCAGGCGGCGCTGGCGGCGTGGCTCACCATGGTGGCATTGACTTATGCGCTGCCCCAGCTTCTCTATCGGCGCACGAGCGCGGAATGGCTGCTGCCCCTGCTGCCGCTGCTGCGCGGGATAGGCTGGATCGCGCGGCCATGCCAGGCGTTGCTGGCATTGTTCCAATCGCTGATCGACCTGGGAGGCGACACCGAGGCGATCGAGGAAGAGCCGACGCCGGCGGAGAACATTGAAGCGCTGATTTCGGCCGGCGCCGAAGAAGGTCTGATCGAGGAGGAAGACCGGCAGCTGATTCAATCCGTGGTCGAGTTCGGCGATAAAGTGGTGCGGGAAGTCATGACGCCGCGGCCCAATATCGTCGCCATCTCCACCGATGCCACGTTGGAACAACTGCGCCAGTTGGTCATTACCGAGCAGTATTCTCGCATCCCGGCCTACGAGCAGAATATCGATCAGATCAGCGGGTTCGTGCACGTGCGCGACATGTTCGAGCTGGAAGAAGAGGAGCGGGACCGACGCACCGTGCGCGAATTGCTGCGTCCGCTTCTCTTTGTGCCGGAGACCAAGCCGGTCAGCGATCTGATGCGGCACATGCAGCAGGAAAATACGCACATGGTGATTGTGGTCGACGAGTACGGGAATACGGCCGGGCTGGCCACGATGGAGGATCTGCTCGAAGTCATCATCGGCGAGATCCGGGACGAACACGAACCCGACAGCGATATTACCGAGGACGGCAACGGCGGTTACATCGTATCCGGCAATTTCGATCTGGCCCGGATCAACGATCTGTTCCAGTCGTTTCGCCGTGAAGAAGATATCGAATCGACGACCGTGGGAGGTCTGGTGACCGAATGGCTGGGGCACGTGCCCAAGCCGGGTGAACTTGTGGATCGGGACGGCATCCGCGTTGAAGTACTCGCCAGCGACGAATTGCGTGTCGACCAGGTGCGCATCACGAAATCACAAGCCGTCGCACATGAGTGAAGCATTCCGGTCGGGGTTCGTCTCGCTGGTGGGGCGGCCGAACGCCGGCAAATCCACGTTGTTGAACGCGCTGGTCGGGCAGAAGGTGGCGATTGTCGCCGACAAGCCGCAGACCACCCGTACCTCCATTCAAGGCGTGCTGACGCTGCCGGGCCGCGCGCAAATCGTTTTCGTAGACACACCCGGCATCCATGCTCCCGATTCGATGATCAACAAACGGATGATGGACGCGGTGCACGCCGCGCTCGAAGAACGCGATTTGCTGCTATTCCTGGCCGATGCGACGCGGCCGTTCGCGGAGGCGGACCGGCGGGCGATCGAAGTCGTGAGCCGCACCAGCACACCGGTCATCGCGGTGTTGAACAAGGTGGATCTTCTCAAGGATAAAGGCGTGCTCCTGCCGCTCATCGATCAGTACAAGACCGTGTTCGAATTCGCCGAATATGTGCCGATCTCGGCGGCAAAAGGAATTGGGCTGGATGACCTGCGCCGCGTGATCCTCGAACGGCTGCCGGAAGGGCCTGCGTATTTTCCGGAGGACTACATCACCGACCAGCCGGAGCGTTTCCTGGCCGCGGAGTTGGTGCGGGAAAAGGTGCTGCTCGTGACGCGGCAGGAAGTGCCGCACTCGGTGGCGGTGATTGTGGACCGGTGGGAAGAAACGGCGGCCATTACGCGAATCTACGCCACGATCCGGGTGGAGCGGCCGGGCCAGAAAGCGATCGTGATCGGATCGCAAGGAGTGACGCTGAAGAAGATCGGCACACTGGCGCGGCAGGAGATGGAACGGCTGTTCGGCATCAAAATCTATCTCAATCTTCACGTTCGAGTGCAGCCGGGATGGCGCGAGAAGGCGGCCTTCCTGGACGCGCTCGACTGGCGTACAATGGCCGGGGAAGATGAAAGCTAATGTCTGTGTGTTGCTGATCGCCTTGCTGGTGGCGGGAATCTGCCTGGCAAAAGGTGAGATATCTGACGACATGATCTACAACAATGTCCGGATCAA
Organism: Bryobacteraceae bacterium; assembly: GCA_036406715.1. GTDB lineage: Bacteria > Acidobacteriota > Terriglobia > Bryobacterales > Bryobacteraceae > PSRJ01. The sequence continues at coordinate 3,736 of DASXAK010000207.1, forward strand.
GCTGGCGAGCGACGCGGTGGTCAAGGGCGGCGCCTTGGAGGTCGAGGTCAAAGACGGCGTTGTCACGCTGGGCGGGTCGGTTGAGGAGTCAAAGCAAAAGGATCGCGCCACTAAACTGACCAAAGGCGTGAAGGGTGTCAAGCAGGTGATCAACAACATCACTCTTCGAAACAAGAACGCCGCGCAATGAAATACGGCTGTTCTTGTGCATCCCTGCTCCTGGTTCTGAGCACCCTGCTGCTTGGAGAGGACCCCTCGAATTTTGTCACGGAACGATTGGCGGCCGGCTACCGTTTCACCGAAGGACCTGCCTGGTCGAAAGATGGATTTCTGATCTTCAGCGACACTCCGAATGACCAACTCCTCAAATGGGTGCCGGGCCGGAAAGTGGAACTCCTTCGCCAGAATGCGAATGGCGCGAGCGGCAACGCCTTTGACGCGCAGGGAAGGCTGTACACTTGCGAGACGCGGACTCGCCGCGTGACGCGGACGGACAAGAACGGCGTGGTCGAGGTGATTGCGGATGGCTGGCAAGGCAAGCGGCTCAACGCGCCGGCCGGGATCGCGGTGAGCAAGTCGGGACACGTCTACTTTACAGATCCGGCGTTCGGACACCAGTCCGACGAGCGCGAGCTGGATTTTTACGGTGTGTACCACATACCGCCGAAAGGGCCGATCGAAGTGGTGGCGCGGCCGGCGGGGCGGCCTCACGGAATTGTGCTATCTCCGAACGGCCGCACGCTGTACGTGAGCAATGCTGACGAGCATAACGTTCGGGCCTACGATGTCGATCGCAGCGGAGCGGTATCGAACGAACGCGTGCTGATTTCGAAGATTTCGGGCGTGCCTGCCGGGTTGTGCGTCGACGAAAAGGGAAAGCTTTACGTCGCCGCGAACGGCATCGGCATCTACACGCCGCAAGGACAACTGGAGCACACGATCGAGATGACGGATCCGGTCTCGGCGTGTGCGGTGGTGGACGTCGAGCCGCTCACAATCTTCGCAACGTCACGCGGGACGGTGTACCGCGTGCATCCGGCGGAGGAGTGAAGGAGGATCGGCGGTATCCGCGGCGACCCCTGCTGGGCGTTGGCGCGCTCATCCTGGAGACGGACCGCATCCTGATGGCCGAGCGGGGCGGGGAACCGCTGAAGGGCTGGTGGTCGATTCCCGGAGGTTTGGTCGAAACCGGCGAGTCATTGGACACCGCCATCCGCCGCGAAGTGCGGGAAGAAACGGGGCTTGAAGTGCAGCCGCGCGGGGTGGTCAAGATATTCGAACGCATCATGCACGATGCGGCAGGCGTGGTCGAATATCATTACGTTTTGATCGATTATCTCTGTCGCATCGAGGGCGGCACATTGTGTGCGGGCGATGACGTGAGCCGGGTGGAATGGGTGCGCCGGCGGGATCTGAAGCAGCTTCAGATTACCGAAGGGACGCTGGGTGTGATTGAAAAGGCGTTTCGCGAGCGCGGAAAATACAAGTAAGCGGGGAATGATCGTTGAGAACCAGCGCCGAAGTCCTGGAATACGAAGCGTTGCGGCAACTGGTGGGGCGGTTCGTATCCAGCCCGCTCGGTCGGGGCGAGTTGGAAAAGATCCAGCCGGATACGGATCTTGCGCGTCTGACGGAAGCGCTTGCGGAGACGGGAGAAGCCGGCGAGTACCTGAGGTTGGCGGGCCGGCCTCAGCCCGCGGCGCGCGGCGCGGCGATCCGGGTTGATTTCGGCGGCTTGCCGGATCTGGAGCCCACGGTTCACAAGCTGCGCATTGAAGGCGCGACGCTCGAGCCAAGAGAAATCTTCGACATCCTGACGCTGTTGGACCGGGCGGCGGATGCGAAATCCGTTCTCACGGCCGCTGCGGAACGCTTCCCGCGGCTGGGCCGGCGCGCGCAGACCATCGGTGATTTTCGCGCGCTGCTGCAGGATCTCGATGGCAAGATCCTGCCGGACGGCACAGTCTCCGATCACGCCAGCGTGGCGCTGGCGCGGCTGCGGCGCGACATCGAGCGGCAGAAGAAGGCAATCCAGGAATCGCTCGAGCGATTTCTGCGGACGCACCGCGAAGAAGGAATTCTGCAGGAAGAATTTGTCACGATTCGCAACGAGCGGTTTGTAGTGCCGGTGATTGCGGGGCAGAAGCGAAAGCTCGACGGCGTCATTCACGGCACGAGCTCGAGCGGGCACACGCTGTTCATCGAGCCGCTCGAAACGATTGACCTCAACAACGAACTGGTGCGGCTCGCCGAAGAGGAGGCGCGGGAAGTACACCGGATTCTGCTCGAGATGAGCGACCGCCTCCGAGGCTATGGCGACTCGATTCGCCAAACGCTGGTGACGATGGCCGAGTTGGAGCTGATCTTCGCCAAGGCTCGCTTCGGCGTGGAGTTCGGCTGCGTGATCCCGCGCTTCGGGGAACGCCTGCTGCTCCGCGAAGCGCGGCATCCGCTCCTCGAAGACGTCCTGCGGCGACGCCGGAAGGCGGCGGTGCCGCTGACGCTCGAATTGACGCGCGACCACCGCACGCTTCTGATCAGCGGCCCGAACACCGGCGGCAAGACCGTAACACTCAAAACAGTGGGACTGCTGAGCCTGATGGCGCAATCGGCGCTCCCGGTGCCGGCCGTCGAAGCAGAGTTCCCGCTGTTCGAGCAAGTGCTGGCGGACATCGGAGACTACCAGTCGATTCAAGAAAACCTGAGCACGTTTTCGGCGCACATGTCGAACATCCGCGAGATGGCGCTGGACGTGACGCCGGATTCGCTGGTGCTGCTGGATGAACTGGGCTCCGCGACCGATCCGGAGGAAGGCGGCGCATTGGGAGTGGCGATCGTCGAACACTTTCGCACCGCCGGCGCGTTCACGCTGATTTCGACGCACCTGATGGCGCTCAAAGTGTACGGCGCCGGAACGGAGGGCGTCGTCAACGGCTCGATGGGATTTGACGAGGAGACGCTGGAGCCAACGTATCGGTTTCACTCCGGGCTGCCTGGCAAGTCCGCCGGGCTGGAGATCGCGACGCGGTTGGGAATGCCCGAGGACATCATGCGGCGCGCACGCCAATCATTGACGGATCGCGACCGCGATGTGACGCGGTTCGTAGCCGAGCTGCACCGGCGGATCGACGAGACGCAGACGCTCGAGCAGACGCTGCGGCAAAAGATCGCGGAAGCCGAGAAACGCGAAAAGGAAGTGGCGCAGGAGTGGGAGAAGCGGGAAACGGCCAAGCTGAAGGAGTTGGAGCGCCGCACGGACCAGGCGCTGGCGCGGTTCGAGGAGCAGGCGCAGGAGACGCTCGATAAGATCGCGCAGAGCGGAGAGCGGCGCAAAGCCGAACAGGATGCGCAGCGACGGGTGTCGAAAGCCAAGCGGGAATTGCGGGAAGATTTTCAAACCACGGTTCTGTCCACCCAGGAGGATTCGCGCCAGGGACAAATTCAGCCGCTCAAAATCGAAGAGGGTGCGCGCGTGCGACTTCGGGATGTGCGGGAGCCGGCGCGCGTACGGCGGAAGCTAGGCGGCGATCGGCTGGAGGTGGAAGCCGGATTTCTGAAAATGCAAGTCTCAGTGGACGATGTGATCGAGGTTTTGCCGGAAGCGGGCGGAAGATCGGGAGGGCGGCTGCCGCAAAATGTCAGCTACCGGCCGGCTCCGGAGCTGGCGCCGGTGCACCAGGAAATCAACGTGATCGGGCAGCGCGCCGAGGAAGCGCGAGACCACGTGGACGAGTTTCTCGATCGAGCCGTGATGGCGACAGCCAGCCGCGTCCGCATCGTGCACGGTCACGGCATGGGCATCCTGCGGAAGACGATCCAGGAGCTGCTGAGCCGGCACCCGCATGTCGCGCGGTTTTATCCCGCCCCGCAGCAGGAAGGCGGCGCAGGCGCGACCATCGTGGAGATCAAGGACTGAGGATGCGCCTGAAAATCGTGCAGGCGGGCGAGCCCGTGCTCCGCCAGGTTGCGCGCGAGCTCTCCGCCGAGGAAATTCGAAGCAAGGAAACGCAACAGCTCATCGAGTGGATGCGGGAGACCATGCGCGATGCACCAGGCGTGGGATTGGCTGCTCCGCAGGTTGGGCTTTCGCTGCAGTTGGCGGTGATTGAAGATCCGGCGGATTTGCAGCGCGCCATGGCGCCGGAGAAACTGGCCGAGCGTCAGCGGCGGCCGGTTCCGTTTCATGTCATCGTGAATCCTAAGTTGACTCTGGACGGGCCGACGGCGGAGTTCTTTGAAGGTTGTCTGAGTTTGCCGGGTCTGTTCGGCCTGGTGCCGCGGGCGATGCGTGTGCGCGTAGAGTGTCTCGATGAAAACGGCGTTCCGAAGTCGATCGCGGCGGATGGTTGGTATGCGCGAATTTTGCAGCACGAGATCGATCACCTGCACGGCGCGATCTATGTTGACCGGATGCACACGCGATCATTCACGACGGCGGATAATTTCAACCGGCACTGGAACGAACTGCCGATCGCCGACGTGAAGAACCGTCTCGGGCTCACCTGAATCAGGCGACACGCCGGACATCCTGATTCGCGGGTTGAGTCTGCTGGGGCGGCTCGACATTCAGACAGACTCCTCCGGTGTGGCAGGCATAGATCCGGGTGAATTCCGCCCCGAACATGAAAAGCTGCGAGGAGTAGTAGACCCAGATCAACAGCACGACGAGAGAGCCTGCGGCGCCGTAGGCAGAGGCAACGCTGGCGCGGCCCAAGTAGAAACCGAGGAGGAATTTTCCGATCGTGAACAGAACGGAGGTGCCGAAAGAACCTGGCCACAAGCGCCGCCACGGCAGCGTCTGCCGCGGGACGAAGCGGAATATCAGCGCGAACACGACCGTGATCACAGCCAATGAAAACAGTGCATTCGCCACATGGAAAATGGCGACCGGCAAGTACTGGCTTCCGAACTTTCCCAACGCGGCCAGGAACGTCGAGACAGCGAGCGAGACCAACAACAGAAATCCCAGTCCGACAACCAGGGCGAATGAGTGAAATTGCTCGCGAACCATGGCAAACCATCCGCCTTTTTCGTTTGCGGGAATATCCCAGATGCGGTTCAATGCCTTTCTGAGCTGAGTAAACACGCCCGAAGCGCCCCACAGCAACACGGCAAATCCAATGATGCTCGCCACGATGCCAGCGCCCGGCGATTGAGCATGTGTCAGCATCGTTCGGATGGCATCGGCGCCGGCAGGCACCACCGCTTTCATTTGACTGATGATCGCGTCCTGAACCGCCTGCTTGCGGAAGAGCAGGCCCGCAATCGAGACGGCTACGACGAGCAGCGGCGCGAGCGAAAGGACGGTGTAGTAGGATAGAGCCGCGCCCTGGGTCTGGGCGTCATGTTTATCCCACTCCGCATAGGTCGTCGAAAGCAAAGATCGTATGTAGGCAAAACGTTCTTTCATAAAATTGCTCGGTTTTGGGATGAACGGCACTCCGTCTGGAGCATCTAGAGTGCCAAGGCGAATTTTGTCGTGTTACTTACGAGCGAGCAAGACGAGTTACCAGGAACGACAACAATAGTCCACTGGCGACGGCAACGCCGAGGATGATGGAGTTCCGTTGCAGCCAACGAGTTTTGACCCGAAGCTTGCGCTCGATCTGCCGGAGATCCCAATCGAGCTTCCGGCGTTCGGCGTCGATGTGTTGTTCTATTCGGTTTGATGCTTCGCCCATTGCAGGTTCTCCTTCACGGTCGTGATGGTCTTCTGAGGTTTGAGATCGACCTGCTGCAACTGTCGCCGGCCGGAACCGACCAAGAATACCGCCGCAATGCCGACCACAGCGGCAACAATCAGAAACGCCAGCCAGGTCGCGACCAGCAGGGAAAGAGCGGTTACGCCGGCGAGCAAAGCCAATCCCAACGCATAAAGCGTAAGAACGACGCCACCGCCGAGAATGGCGCCGGCGCGCCCCGCTTTTCCGATTTCTTCCCGGGTCTCGGTTTTTGCGAGGCGGACTTCGGAGCGAATGATCTCACGAACACTCGAAAACGCGTCTTGGAATAATTGCGTGAAAGTGGGCTGGGTGCCTTCTTGCATATTTGTAACTCCTGATCATGAATAGGAAACTCGGGCCGGGTGTTTGAGGGGCGGCGAGGCGGCCGGCTGGACGGCTGCCGCGTGCTGCAATGCATAAACCCGTGTGAATTCCGCGCCGAGCAGGAACAGTTGAGAAGAGTAATAGATCCAGATGAGCAATACCACGAGAGAACCGGCCGCTCCGTATGCGGAAGTGACGCTGGCGCGTCCCAGGTACAACCCGAGGAGATATTTTCCGGCTGTGAACAAAATCGCAGTCGCGAACGAGCCCGGCCACAGGCGGCGCCAGGGCAGTGTGAGGTCGGGCACAAAGCGGAAGACCAGCGCAAACAGGAACGTAATCGCCGCGAGGGAGAAAGCCCAGTCGGCGGCGCGAAAGAGATCGAGCGGCAGATAGTGTCCCGCGAATCGTCCAAGCAGGGTGAGAAATGCACTCGCCAGAAGCGAAACCAGGAGCAAGAATCCGATTCCGACCACCATGGCGAACGAAAGAAATTGTTGCCGCGCCATACCCATCCAGCCGGGGGAGGGGAGCGGTTCCACGTTCCAGATCCGGTTCAAGGACCGGCGGAGCTGCCGGAACACGCCGGAGGCGCCAAAGAGGAGAACGATGAAACCGATCACAGTGGCGACGATTCCGGCTTTGGGAGACTGCGCGTGGGCGAGCATGGTCTGAATCGCATCGGCCCCCGACCCGACGAGTTGTCTCATTTCATCGAGGATTTGTTCCTGCACTTCCTGCCTGCGATACGCGAGTTCCGCAATGGAAACCGCAATGACGAGCAAGGGGGCCAGCGATAAGACCGTAAAGTATGAAAGGGCCGCCCCCAGTGTTTGCGCGTCGTGCTTATCCCATTCCCGGTAGGTGGTCACAAGCAGCGAACGTATTGGCCGCATACGTTCTTTCATGGAATCGCCCGGTGAACATCGTGGATTGAAGCATTTCGGCTGCCACACACAAGGTGTAGGACGCAATACAGTGCGGCGATTTTAGGCCGGCGAATTTAGTCCGTCGAATTTAGTCCAACCAGGAACTTTCGCGCGGCGCGGAGAGGGCGGGCACGGCGCCGAACCGGCGCTCGCGGCCGCGGAATTCGCGTACGGCGCCGGTGAGATCGGCGGAATCGAAATCCGGCCACATGCGGCGGGAGAAGACCAGCTCCGCGTAGGCGGATTCCCAGAGCAGAAAGTCGCTCAGGCGCTGCTCGCCTCCAGTGCGGATGAGCAGATCGACGGGAGGACCCAGCCAGCGGTCCACGGCCTCGCGTGAAGAAGAATTGCCTTGTTCCACGGCGGCCAGGATCGCGTCGCGGCCGGAGTAATCGACTGCAATCCGGAGCTGCAGCCGGTCGGCGGGTGCGGTCAATGTTTCGGCGTGAGAGATGGCGCAGCAGACCGAGGTGTCGAGCCGGTCGCGACGCCCAATCACTTCGAGGCGAACTCCGTTGTCGAGGCAGTGTTCGGCTTCCGCAACGAGAAACTCGGCGAACAAATCCATCAACGCCCCGACCTCTTCGGCGGGACGGCGCCAGTTGTCAGCGGAGAAGGCGAACAGAGTCAGAGTGCCGATTCCCAGGCTGGGAGCCGTTTCGACCACGCGCCGCACGGCTTTGGCGCCGGCACGGTGTCCGGCGATACGAGGAAGCCCCCGCGCCAGCGCCCAGCGGCCATTGCCGTCCATGATGACGGCGACGTGAAGAGTTCTTTGTGATACAAAGTAAGGGTCCATAAAAAAAACGTTACCCTTCGCGCATGGCGCGGATGAGCGCTTCCATGTGATCGAGGTATCTCTCCAGTGCGCGCTTGCCGGCGCCGGCGAGCCGATAATCGGTGCGCGGCATACGGCCTTCAAACGATTTGGCGCAGTTGATATAGCCCGCTTCTTCGAGTTTGCGCGCGTGAACGCTCAGGTTGCCGTCGGTTGTATCGAGCAGCTTCTTCAGCTCGTTGAAGGTGAGCGATTCGTTCACCGAAAGTGCGCTCAATATGCCAAGGCGCAGCCGCTCGTGGATAAGCCGATCAAGCTTCGGGGCAGCCCCCGGCGAGCCGGCCGGAGCAACTTCGGGTTTGCGTTCGCGCCGCGCGGCATTTGTTTTACCCGCCATATTTCACCGTGATCACAATCCCGAACAGAATATGAAGGCCGCCAAAGCCGGCCGCCAGCAGCAGATTGCCCCAAGCGGAGGGCCCCAGGAGGGCGGCCGCGCCGGCTGCCATGAAGCACATTCCCATCAACGGCACGACTCGCACCGATGACGCGCCGCCGGAGACTACGGCGGTGCCATACAACAGCAGCCAGGAGCCGGGCAGAAACTGCAGCGCGCCGCCGCGAAACAGAACGAAAGTGAGCAAAGCCCCGGCAGCCATTGCGGGGACAAAGGCGGCAACAAAGCGCCGGCCGGGCGCCGAGAGCAACGGTGTCCGCGCCCGCGCGGATTTTTGAGCGGCGGAGACGATTCCAATCAGCAAGGCCAAGGCTGCTTCCGCAACCCAGACGGCGAGCCACCGAAGCGGATCCTGTTGCCGAGCGGACGCCGCGGCGGCGATCAGCGCCGTACAGCCCATGACCGTGCCGCCCACGCCGGGAACCGCGGTGAACGAACCGGCGCGCTCCATGGCGAGCCGGATGTACCGCAAATTGTCCATGGCGCGTTCGTGGAGCTCCACCGGAGGCGGAGAAGCAGGACGAATCGGGCGAATCAAGGCCACGTATCGATGATACGGGTTCCGGCAGAGACTTTTCAAGTACTTTTCGTGGTAAAGGCACTAAAGGAGTACCGATATGGCCTGATTTGAGTGGCTTAGCGTCGCTAGCAGCCGGCGATTCAGAGGGTACCCCGGCCGGCTGGAAGCCTGCCCCACCCGAATTGCACGCTAAAATATTCGCGTGCTCTCAAAGGCCCCACGCCAGGAATATTCGCGTGAAGAAGTCCGCCGGCAGTTCGGCCTGACTGAGCGCCAGCTCAAGAACTGGGAGCAGGACCTCTTGCTGCCGGCTGCGAAGTCGTATTCCTTCTCCGATCTTATCGCGATCCGGACGATTCTCGAGCTTCGCGGTAAAGGCTTCCGGTCTCGCAAAATTGCCGAGGCGGTCGAGGCGCTGCGCCGCAAGTTGGATGGCATCAAGCGGCCCCTCTCGGAGCTCCGCATCTTCTCCGATGGAAAAAAGATCGCCGTGCGCGTGGCAGGCCAAAAGATGGAAGCCGTGAGCGGGCAAATTCTGTTCGACTTCGAGGCTTCGCAACTGGGCGATGTCACGGACTTCCCACCGCGCAAACGAGCGGCCAACCGTCTTCGTGAATCCGAGGCCTGGTTTCAGAAGGCGCTGGCGTTGGAAGAGACCGCCTCGAGCGTAGAGTCGATCATCGAGGCTTACGACAAGGTGATCGAGCTGAATCCGCATGCCGCCGGCGCACTGGTCAATTTGGGCACCATCTACTACCGGCAGCGCAAATTCGCGGATGCGGAGCGCTACTACAAACAGGCGATCACGGCCGATCCCAGCTATCCTCTGGCTGAATTCAATCTCGGCAATCTGTACGACGAGCAGGGGCGGCTGAACGCTGCGTTCGATCACTATCGACGCGCTCTGGCCCTAAATCCGCACTATGCCGACGCGCATTTCAACCTGGCCTTGCTTTGTGAGCGGACCGGCGATCCTCTCAAAGCGGTCCATCATTGGAAATCGTATTTGAAACTGGACCGGACGGGGCCTTGGGCTGAAATCGCCCGCCGGCAGCTCGAGCAACTCCGTCAGGCCACCGTGATCGAGCCACGTTAGTGGCCACTAAAATAGCCCTTTTGAGCGATAGGTAAAAAGCCTCCGATCGTTCAAAATCTACGGAGGCTAAGAGACGCGAGGAAACTGGCCCGCGGGCCAAAGGTGTCATTTATAACAGAAGTATTCGAAAACGCGCTATGAATCTGAGTGAAATCATTCGAACTCTCCAAGTGGAGAAAGCGAGGGTGGAGGACAGCATTGCGGCACTCGAGGCCCTGGATTCCACCCACGCGAGCAGCCGGCCGGCAGCCGGACGCCGCGGGCGAAAATCCATGGGGACCGACGAACGCAAGCAGGTTTCCGAACGCATGAAGAAGTACTGGGAAAGCCGGCGACAGACGCGATTCGGGTTGCCGGTCGCGGGCTCCAACTAGAAGAGCGTCGACACGCTATTCTAGTTTCTGGAGCTCATAGCGTTGAATCGCGTTTTTCTTGCGTTTCGTTGTTTCTTTAACATCCTGTTTCAGGGCCGGTTGTCGGACTCGGCGGTGACAACCCTCGGGCTGACGCGCCGATCGGGTGTTTCGCCGGCTGCCGCAGCTAAAGCGGCGCCACCAGCAGCCCCCGCGGCGAAGACATCCGACGGCGCTCTCCAGATCCTCGGGATCCTTCAGCGGGACTCGCGCCTGATCGACTTCCTGATGGAGGACATCACGGCCTATTCGGATGACCAGGTCGGCGCGGCGGTGCGCGAGTTGCACAACCAGTGCCGCGACTCTATCGCGCGCTACGTCACCCTCCAGCCCGTGATCGACAGCGTCGAGGGCACTTTCACCCAGACGCCTTCCAAGGACCCCAACCTGG
>DASXAK010000208.1:0-45687 GCA_036406715.1 Bryobacteraceae bacterium
GCTCGACGGGTTTCGATATGACTACGCGGCGCGCGACAAAGCCCGGCACCTGCTGGCCATCCGCGACCACGGCGCTTCGGCGCGGTCGCTGATCCCGGTCTTCCCTTCCCTGACCTTTCCCAACCATACCAGCATCATCACGGGACTCTATCCGGAGCACCACGGGATTGTCGCCAACGGGTTCTTCGATCCGATGCGGCAGATGCCGTTCGACAGAGCCAGATCCACAGATGGAAGCTGGTATGGCGGCACTCCGCTATGGGTATCGGCCGAACAGCAAGAGATGCGGACCGCGAGTTATTTCTGGCTGGGAAGCGATGGCGTGATCGACGGCGTCCGGCCTTCGTATTGGCAGACGTTTGATGACACGGTGCCGGCGGAGAAACGAATGCAGCAGGTTCTGGACTGGCTGCATTTGCCGGCCGCGCAGCGCCCGCATTTCCTCGCTCTTTATTTGAGCGATACCGACCATGCCGGTCACGACTACGGGCCGGACGCGCTGGAGACGCGGCGGGCGGTGGCTGAACTCGACCAGGTGATCGGCAAGCTCCAGACCGGCATTCAGGCATTGGGCCTGCCGGTGAATCTGATCGTGGTTTCCGATCACGGGATGCAGTCGGCGGATCGTGTGGTCGATCTGCGCAATTACGCGGATCTGAAGCAGGTTCGCGTGATCAGCAGCGGCCCGCTGGCGTTGATCTACGCGCCCAATCCGGACACACGCGAGCAGACCTATCGAGCTTTGAAACGGAAGGGACGTCCCTTTGACGTGTACCGGCGCGAAGAAACGCCTGCGGAGTGGCGCTACAGAGACAATCCGCGGATCGGGGACCTGGTGGTGGTGGCGCAGCAGCCTTGTGACGTGGTGGCGAGCGATGCCAAGCCGCGTAAAGGAAATCACGGCTACGATGTGCGCCGGTTCCCCACGATGCAGGGGATCTTCTACGCGATCGGCCCCAACATCCGGCCGGAGACTCACGTCGAATCGTTCGAGAATATTCACATCTATCCGCTGGTGGCGCGGATCCTCGGGCTGCGGCTGCCGGAGAAGTTGGATGGGTCGGCGGCGGTGCTGGAATCGATGTACCGGCCGTGACTATTTAGGCGGCACTTCATCGGGCCGGGCCTTGCGCCATCCTGGTGCGTTGGGATCGGCCGCGGGAGCGGGCGCCGGCGCCGGGTCGGCCCTTCGCCACGCAGGGTCAGCGGAAGCAGGCGGCGGAGGCGGAGCGGCAGGAGACGGCGGCGCGCTCGAAGTGACGGGCGCATCGAGCGGGCCGTCATGCGGGCCGCTTTGACTGACTCCACGCCGGCGGAGACGGGGGCGGTCGGGATCGCCGGTGATCACGGGTGGTTCTGAACTTACCGGCGGAGCTTGCGGCGTGGTAGCGGGCGCGAAGTAAGCCCGGCGATAGCGCAGGTCGGCACCGGGGTAGCCGCGTAACGCGGCATCGGCGAGAAAGAGCTCGATGTCGCGTTCCTCGCCGGCGCGCGCACCCGGAGGCAGCGCAAAATAGATGGCATATCGCTGTCGAATGCGGGCAAGCGTATCTTGCAGCGCGTAAGAATCGCGGAGAGGCATGCTGTCGCCACCGGAAGCGCGCGCGATCTGCCGGGTGCCGGCCGACAGCGTCGAGGACCCCATGGAATAACCTCCGCGCCGGCGGGGGGAACCGAAGATCACGCCGCCATTGGGGTCTCCCGGATAACCGCGACTACCCGTATGCAAGGCATCCGGGGCGATCAACGCCATAAGCACGGCGTCGGCGCGAGTGAGCGAGCGTTCGACGCCTTCTTCGTTGCGCTCGCGCTCGGTCTGGTCATCGGTGACGATCACGATAGCCCGGCGGGCCTCACGTCGGCCCTGGCGGCCAATGTAGTCGGCCGCATCCAACAGGCCACGGGTGATATCGGTGCCACCGCGGAAGTCTTCGTAGTCGAGCACGCGCTCGATTTCGCGGTCGACACCGGACTGGCTGCCGCGGAAATTCATGCGCACCCGCGAAGTTCGGTCAAAGACCATGATGGCCACGCGGTCTTCGTCGCGGAGCTGGCGCATGGCCTGATGCGAAGCGGACGCGACGCGCTCGATGTGCGGGCGCATGCTGGCGCTTACATCCAGCAAGAACAGCAGATCGATGGGGAGGCTCTCGGTGTCGACGCTCTGAACCGGCAGGGCTCTTCCCTGCTCCCGAAGCAGAAAATCCCGGGTGGTCAACCCGGTGATCGCGTGATTCTCGCGGTCGACCACCTGGGCATCCACTCGGACCAGCGCCACGTCGCTTCGGAACACGACGATGGGTTCGTCAGCCCGAGCGCACGGCGCCAAGAGGAACGCCGCAACGAACCATACAGCGCTACCGCGGTCCATACTGAATAGAGTACGTCATCCCCCAGCCCGGCGTTACGGCGGCTGGTGGAATCGTATTCTCAACTGAGAGGAAGGACTTCCCTGCCCGCCCAACCGAAGACTCGACTGCGCCTGAGCGTTCTTGACCAATCGCCGATTGCGGAAGGCTCGACCACGGGAGACGCGCTGCGCAACACGCTGGACCTGGCTCGCCGCGCCGACGAACTCGGATATCACCGCTACTGGCTCGCCGAACATCACGGCACGCCCGGACTGGCGTGCGCGAGTCCGGAAGTGATGCTCGGGCCGGTGGCGTCGGCGACTTCCCGCATCCGGGTCGGAACCGGCGGAATCATGCTGCCGCACTATAGCCCGTTGAAAGTCGCCGAAACCTTTAGCATGCTGAGCAGCCTGTTCCCCGGGCGAATCGACTTAGGGCTCGGGCGCGCTCCCGGCACGAGCGCAACCGTTGCGCACGCGTTGCAACGCGACCGCCGCCAGCCGCCGCCGGACGATTTTCGCGAGCAGATGGAGGAGCTGTTGGGCTATTTCGGAAATCGCAAGCAGCCCGCCGGTCCGTTCCGGCAGATTCCGGCGATGCACTTCGAAAGCCCCGAGCCGTGGCTGCTGGGTTCGTCACCACAGTCTGCGGTGTGGGCGGCGGAGCTGGGTCTGCCGTATGCGTTTGCGGATTTCATCAATCCCGAGGGAGCTGCTTACGCCACGTATTATCGGGAGCATTTCCAGCCGTCGGAGCGGCTGCCGGAGCCGCGGGTCGCGGCGGCTGTATGGGCGATTTGCGCAGAATGCGGCGAGGAAGCACTGCGGCTCTCGGCGAGCAGCCGCATGTTGTTCCTACATCTCTATCGAGGGCGGCTCATTCCGGTGCCGCCAGTGGAACGCGCGCTGGAGTTTCTCGAACAGGAGGGCGTGCCCATCCAGTTGGTTCCGCCAAACCGCCGAATGATCACCGGCACACCGACTCAGGTGCGCACAGCGATTGAGTCGGTCGCGGCGGATTACGAAGCGGAGGAAGTTTTCGTGGTCAATATCGTCCATAGCCACGAAGCGCGGCGACGCTCGTACGAACTGATCGCGCAAGCTTTCGAGCTGCGCGACCGCTGAGCAGTTCGCGTGCCAAAATTTTTCTGAATCGATTTGTTTGCCCGCACCATCGTGACGCAATTTTGCCTTGACACCCTGCTCGGAAATCTTCGACACTGAAGCAAAGTACGAATCACCGGCTGGACGCATTTCGCGACTCAACTGCGGCGGCTCAGAGTCCGGCTGAGTTCCTCCTGTTTGGAGGACACGTTCTACTCACACGGAACGAGCCTATGGAGAAATTGTTATCCTACCGCGAACCCCTACTGACCACTGCTGCTGTCGCGAAATGGCTGGGCATCTCGACGCGAGCGGTTTGCCTATGGGCCGAGTGCAACGTGATTCCGGCGATCAAAGTCGGGCGGCAGTGGCGCTTCCGGCATGAAGAGATCTCGCGCTGGCTGCAACGTTCCGGCTCCGCGGACGTGAAGAACGAAACAAGTAAAGAGGCGCGAGTGGCACGCGTTTAGAGCCGCTTACAAAGATTTGCGGCAATTGCGGAATCTGCCGCAATACGCGCATACAGCATCCGGACCCCTGTGGCAAGATCGATTGCGTGGAGGGCGCCGATTCTGGCGTCTCCGACTCTCACACATTCGAATAGCTTGCAGGCTGCGACCAATCCGTGTCATGCAAGCGCAGGAGGCCAAACGATGATGCACGATCCATTCCAGACTTACGCGACTTTGGGAGCGTACTCCGGAGTTACGAATCCCTTACAGCTGCTTACCGGTGGAATCTCGCCTTTCGCACAGCAGCAAGGGATTGGCGGCTACGGCGGAATCCATCCACAACAGTTGCAGCTCGCCACGATGCTGGCGCACGCAACTAATCCGCAGATACTCGGGCTGACCGGCGGGTTGCAGAACCCGATCGGATCGATCGGCCAACAGAATCCAGCAGTACAGGCCTTACAGCACCAACTGGTCCAGCAGAGTCTGCAGAACCAACTCGTACAGCAGGCGCTGCAGAATCCGCTGATCTCGCAGGTTCTGCAGAATCCACTGGTTTCACAGAGTCTGCAAAACCCGTTGTTGAACCCGATTGTGTCGCAATACTATCAGTCGCAGTATCCTCAGATCGGAATCGGGGGGCAGTCGCCGTTCGGGCAGACCGGTTCTCCATTTGGGCAGACCGGTTCGCCATTTGGGCAGCTAGCTCCGCAGAGCTGGATCGGCCAGCAAGGTTTTGGCGGCGGGTCGCCGTTCGGCTATGGTCATCCGCTGCTATCGCAGTGGGGCGGCGGGCGCGGCATTCAGGGTCACGGAATCACTCCGTGGTCGGGTTTTTAATCCGAGGCCATGGCGGCCAAACAACGGGAGCGGGGCGGGGGCACGCCCCCCGCACGCTCCGAGCCAGAAGCTCAGGCCCCGCCGGTAACGGAAGCTACCGGTTCTGAAGCTCCGAGAACAAAAACTATGCGAGAGGAAACTAAAGCGATGTCAGCTACGGAATTGCAGGGACCGGCGCAGCTCCGCAGAGTTCAGCCGGAAGGAGTGACGGTAATCGGAGAGGCTGTTCGGCGGGTGTCGCCCGAACGAGCCGAGTTCGTGGCCGAGATCACCACGAGCGGGCCGAATGCGGCGCAGGCTCTCCGGGATAACCAAGTCAAGACTACGCAGTTGGCGCAGGCGGTGAGTTCACTGGGCGTCGCGCAGAACGATGTTCAGACGGTTTCGCTGAATGTCTACAATCTGTATGCGCCGCTTTTACAAGGGCTGCCGTCCTACGCGGGTACACCGCAAATCGGCCCGGGATTTCAGCCTTACAACACTGGATCCGCGATGCAGCCCGGACTGCAACAGGAGGTTCAGTTCGGGGCGTACCACGCGCGGAACACATTTCGAGTGCACGTGCGCGAACCTGGCCGCGTGGGCGAAGTTGTAGACGCGGTAACGCGTGCCGGCGCGACGGTGCTCGGCGGCTTTTCCTTCCAGGTATCCGATGAATCACATGCACGGCGCGCCGCGCTGGATGCGGCAGCAAAGGACGCGCGGGCAAAAGCCGAGGCGATGGCCGCGGCAGCCGGCCGGCAAGTCGGCGAGCTGGTCGCGATTACCGAGGATATCGTGGCGTCAAACGGCGATTACGCGGCGCTTCGGGCAGCGGTCCCATTCGCTTTCGGGGCCGGCGCCCCACGGGTGATTGGCGAACTCGAATTTTACGCTCGCGTCTCGGCCAACTTCCGCATTCAACAATCAGGGCTTACCGGCGAAAGATAGGCGACCGGTTCGTCGAAGTCGCCGCCCTTTCGGGGTCGCGGGTTCTGCTCCGACACGGAGCTTGCGGTTCTTAAGGGGCGGCGACGGCGGCGGTGGTGTCCGGCAGGAAACCGATCCGCCGGCGGCGTTCGGGTACCGCGCCGAAGAACTCGTTCGCGCGTGCGTCCAACTGGTGCGCCAAGCCGGCGGGCGCGTGCGGCTCCGCCACCTGACAGGCTGGGTTGTAGGCACGAATCAATTCCCGGCACAGCGCCCAGCGCTGGTTCGTGGTGGAATACGGAAGCACCAGCACGGCCACATATAGTGGTTTGCCGGGAACGGATCGGGCCACGTGGCTGGCCTCGCCCAGCAGCGCAGCGGCCGGAGCATTGTTTCCGAACTCACCGAAATAGAGCGGCTGGAAGGCCTTGGGGGCCCAATCCGGATCCTCCGCCAAAATCACATACAGGCCCGGGCACCGCGGGAACGTGCAGTCGGCGAAAGCCACGGGCTGGGTGAAGATGCAATCGTTAAAACGAATCCCTGAAGCCACAATGTACGCCATTGCAATTTTGCAGTCACTGTAATTTAACGTACCTTTTCACCTCACGCAAGCAAAAATTAGTCCCATTAGTACATTTTATCGAGCGGGTACCTTGAGCGAAGCCGCCGGTGAACAAGATCACGGGCGCCACGTCCTATCGCCAGCAGCTACAGTGCTGATTGAGATATGCGAGTCTGTTTAACCGTTTCTTTGGGGCGCCCGAGATCTAATTGCGGCGGTCCCCTTTTTTCGAGAGGATGGC
The DNA here is from genome assembly GCA_036406715.1 of Bryobacteraceae bacterium. Classification (GTDB taxonomy): domain Bacteria; phylum Acidobacteriota; class Terriglobia; order Bryobacterales; family Bryobacteraceae; genus PSRJ01. Next base: position 6,462 of record DASXAK010000208.1, read on the forward strand.
TCGATGGAAATCGCGGGGAAGGTGGCGGTGGTCACCGGCGCCGGCGGGAACGGTTCGGGTCGAGCGATTGCTTCCCGGCTGGCGCGCGAAGGCGCCCAGGTGGTGGTTTCGGATGTCAATGAAGCGGGAGGACGGGAAACGGTCCGGCTCATCGAGGCACACGGCGGACGCGCGGCGTTTCGCGAAGCCGATGTGCGCTCCGAAGAGGCTGTGCGCGGGCTTTTGACGTTCGCCGAGCAGACGTTCGGCGGGTTGAATATTCTGGTGAACAACGCATCCGCGCCGTTCCGCCCGGATGAGCCACTCGAGCATTGGATGGACGCGGTCGAAACCGACCTGGGCGGAACGGTGTACGGCACGCGCCTCGCGATCGATGCCTTGCGACGGCAGGGCGGAGGCGCCATCGTGAACATCAGCTCCATTTCCGCGCTCTGGCACGGGCGCAAGGGCGGATGGCCTCCGTACGAAACGGCCAAAGCCGGGGTGCTGCGGCTAAGCACCATGCTGGGCTGGTTGGGAGAGAAGGAAAACATTCGCGTCAATTGCCTGGCTCCGGGGTGGATCGCCTCCGAGCAGGTGCGCGCGTTCTGGGAACCATTGACGCCTAAGCAGCGCGCCGATTATGGCGCGCCATCCCGATTACTCCAGTTAGAGGAGGTAGCGGCCGCCGTTCTCCGGTTGGTGGCGGATGATTCGCTGGCCGGCCGCGTCCTCGTCTGGTGGTCCGAAGACTCGCCTGGATTGATCGAATGGGCCGACCGCGGCTATGGTCCATTGGTGGATTCAGGACCACTCACCTAACCCTCCGTGAGCCGGGTCACATTCCAGTGGCCGGAGAAGTGCCCAAGTGAGAGGTGGAGGAACTCATGGCCAAAACCGAGAAATGTGCTCATCCCAACTGTACTTGCCTCGCCGCGCCGGGGAGTAAGTATTGCAGTACGTATTGCGAAGACGCCAAAGACACGACCGAGGTGTTCTGTGAGTGCGGTCACGCAAGCTGCGCGACCGAAGCCCATGCCGCCGGAGGGACAGTGGTTGCCTGACGTTACACTGGGCTCATGAACAAGAGCGCCGGTGTTCTGGCTGTTCTGTTATTCACTGCTCTGGCATTCGGGGCGCCGTCGGAAGCCGAAATCGAGCAGCGGGTCAATGCGCTGCTCGGGCGCATGACGCTCGATGAAAAGATCGGGCAGATGTCGCAGTCGACATCGCTGGCGACGCCCCTTTCCGAATCCATCAAACAGGAGATCCGGCAAAGCCGCTGGGGTTCGTTTCTGAATGCGGGAAGTCCGGCGGACCGGGCGGAAGCGCAGCGGATCGCGCGGCATGAAACACGCCTCGGCATACCGCTGATCTTTGGCCGCGACATCATTCACGGCTATCACACGATCTTTCCCATCCCCCTTGGGCAGGCTTCCAGTTGGGACCCGCAGTTGATTGAACAAGCCGCACGAATCGCGGCGCGCGAAGCGACGGCGGAAGGGATTCATTGGACGTTCGCCCCGATGGTGGATATTGCGCGCGATCCGCGGTGGGGACGGATCGCCGAGAGCCCGGGCGAAGACCCATTCCTGGGCGCGGCGGTGGCGGCCGCGATGGTCCGCGGATTTCAAGGCGCCAAACTGGACGACCCCACTTCACTCGCGGCGTCTGTGAAGCACTTCGCCGGCTACGGCGCGGCGGAAGCCGGCCGCGACTATAACAGCACCTGGATTCCGGAAGGATTGCTTCGCGACGTCTACCTTCCATCATTTCAAGCCGCCTTGAAGGCGGGGGCCGCGACGCTGATGACGGCCTTCAATACGCTGAACGGCGTTCCGGCAACCGGTGACCGTTTCCTGCTGCGCACGATTCTACGCGACGAATGGAAATACAACGGAATGGTAGTGAGCGACTATGAAGCGGTTACTAACATGATCGCGCACGGATATGTCTCTAACCCGCGCGACGGTGCGCGCGAGGCTTTGCGAGCCGGTGTGGACATGGAGATGGTAAGCACGACTTACTTCGACCATCTCAAGGCGCTCCTGCAAAGTCATGAGGTCGATCTCAAGATGGTGGACGACGCGGTGCGGAACATCCTTCGGTTGAAGTACCGGGTCGGATTGTTCGACGGACGGGAGCCGAGCGGCGGTCCGGCCGGAGTGACAGCCCAATCGCGAGCCGTTGCGCAACAACTGGCCGCCGAGAGCGCCGTTCTGCTGAAGAACGAAGAACACATTCTTCCGCTCGCGGAGTCGATCGGATCAGTCGCGGTGATTGGGCCCCTGGCGGACACTGCCAAGGATCAAATGGGCACCTGGGTGATGGACGGAAGCACGCAGGACGTCGAGACGCCGCTCGCGGCTTTGCGGCGATCTCTCGGAACGGGGCGCGTCTTCTACGCCGCAGGCTTGCAGAACAGCCGCGACACCAGCCAGGCTGGGTTCGCGGCGGCAGTGGACGCGGCGCGCCGAGCCGATACGGTCCTGCTGTTTCTGGGGGAGGAAGAGATCCTGTCGGGCGAGGCGCGGTCGCGGGCGTTTCTCAATTTGCCGGGAGCGCAGGAGCAACTCGTTAACGAAGTTGCGAAGGCCGGCAAGCCGTTGGTCATCGTCATCATGGCCGGACGCCCGCTCACGTTTCATGAGACCGCGGCTAAAGCAAAAGCCGTGCTGTGGGCGTGGCACCCCGGCACGATGGGCGGACCCGCCGTGGACGATCTGTTGTTCGGGCGCGCCGTGCCGTCCGGAAAACTGACGATCACGTTTCCGCGAACCGTGGGACAGGTTCCGATCTACTACGCGCATCTCAACACCGGCCGCCCGGCCGCGGTCAACGAACTGGGGATTCCCATAGGCAATCCGGCCGAACCGACAGGCTACACGTCGAAGTATATTGACGTGGATTTCACGCCGGAATACCCGTTCGGTTACGGCCTGTCGTACACCGAATTCCAATATTCGAACCTGCGGGTGGCGACGCCGGCGGTCAAATTGGGCGGCACGATCAAGGTGACGGCCGAGGTGGCGAACCGCGGCTCGCGGGAGGGCACAGAGATTGTTCAGTTCTATGTGCACCCGGTAGCGGCGAGCGTGGTCCAGCCGGTCCGGTTGTTGAAAGGATTCCAGCGGGTGAAGCTGCAACCGGGTGAAACGAAGACTGTCACGTTTTCGATCACTACTGGCGATTTGGCTTTTCACAACCAGCAGATGCGGCTGGTTACCGAACCGGGACGCTACCAGGTCTGGATCGCGCCCGATTCGGTTCGGGGACTAGAGGGGGAGCTTCGAATTGAATAAAGGGCAGGTCGGAGACCTGCCCCAATTTAGGCGGCCATGGGCTCCATTTCCGGGAGCGACATGGCATCGGCATCGGCGAGAATTGCCGCCTGCGCGCGCTCGTGCAGCAGTAGTTCGGTCGCGAGCACTTGCGGCTCGGAATGGAAGTACTGGCGCATCGGGTTGTCGAATAGAAGATTGACAATGGCCAGCAGGCTCATTCCCTGGTGATGCGCCATCCAGATGCGAATGGCTTCGCCGCCGCCTTGAGTGTAGTCGATGGCTTCATAAAAGCCATAGCGTCCGAACCAGCCGAAATTCTGAAGCTGGCGGAGGTTGTCGACCGCAGCGGCGGGGTCGATTGAAGCGGCGAGGAAGCTCGAATACGGCGAAACCACCAGCGTGTTCGCATCGTGCCGCTTGATCGCCAGTTCGGGAACACCGAATGCCCCATAGCCAAAACCGCAGGCCGTGTTCTCCAGAAACGCACATTCAGAGATCCCCCACGGGATGCCCTTACGGCGCGCGTACTCCCGTTGTGCACGAGCCACAACTTTGATGCTGCGATCGACCACGGTGTCCGGGTAGTGGCGCATCCAGAGTAACGGCATCAGGTATTCAAACATGGTGCCGGTCCAGGAAAGCAGAACCCGGTCACTGCGCACGAGGGTATGGGATCGGCTCAGGCGGAACCAGGACTCCTGCGGGATATCGCCCTTGGCAATCGCCACAAAGTACGCTGTGCGCGCCTCGGAGGCCAGCAGGTCGTAGGTCGCGGCTTCGAGGCGGCCGGCGGCGACATCATAGCCGATCGAGAGCGTACGCTTGGACTTCTGATACAAGAACTGGAAGTCCATATCCCGGACCAGCGTGTCACAATTTTCGGCGATGCCTTTGAGCTCGGCCGCCATATCCTTAGTAAGCCCGCGTTTGACCACGGACTCGCGGGCGAACGAGAGCGCTGCTTGTTTCAACGTCCACAGGCTCGCGACCAGGTTGCCGCTATCGACGCTGGAAACAAAAAGCGGCGCCATCGGCTCGAGCGTGTTGATGTCGTACCAATTGAAAAGGTGGCCGCGGTGTTTGGGTAGAGCCGCGATCGTCTCCAGCGTCCGCCGCGTCTCGAAGATGAATTCGGCCAAAGTAGTGGTGCCCAAATGCAATCCCGCAATCCGCGCGTTCAGCTGCATTCCAAGGTTGGTGGGGGAAAGCTTGAGTTCGACGTGGCCGTTTTCAGAGACGAAATCGGGAATCAGCCAGTGGGTCGAAGAAGAACTCCAATCGTGGAAGAAGCGCCAGACGCGGTCGGCAGAGTCCCGCAACAACTGGACTTCGTCTTTGCCCAACCGGCTGTGTTCTGCCTGCGGCCGGCGATCGAGCCAGCGAGAAAACGCGCAGGACCCGATCCACAGCGTCAGCAGAGGGGCGGCAGCGGCGAGGGCTTCCGGCCGGGCCAGGGAAATCAACACGGCGAGCGCCGCCGCAATCCAGGGCGTCCATTCGAGATAACGGTCCACCGTGGATTTGGGGCGGTCCGCGCTCTCAGATTCGGCCGCAGTCTCCCATTCGAGCAACTTCCGCCTGGTGACAAAGACGCGCGCTATGGTGCGGATGATCGCATCACTCGCGATCAGGGCCTGATGCAGCAGAAAGATCAAACTGCACACAGCGACGGCGAGGTTGTCGCGAAAAGTCCGTCCGACCTCACGGGCCCATGCGCCCAATTCGCGCCGGTTATCGGGGATTCGGGCGAGTCCAAAGAACAGCCCGGAGAGCACCGGAATGAACCAAAGCAGCAGGGTGGCGGCGGTCCAATATCCCGCACTGCCGGGTAGCCAGAGCCAGGCGCTCAACAAAAGCAGCACCAAGCCGGGTTCGAGCAGGCTACGCCGCATATTGTCGACGATTTTCCACTGGGAGATCAGGCGGATCGGGTTGGGAATCATGCGGCCGAAGTAATCCGGAACCCGCGCCAGGATCCATCGCATGATCTGCCAGTCGCCACGGACCCATCGGTGCTTACGGCGGCTGTACGCGCTGAAGTGCGACGGGTAGTCATCGACCACGTCGATGTCGCTCACCAATGCCGCTCTGGCGTACGCGCCTTCAATAAGGTCGTGGCTCAGGAGCGCGTTCTCCGGGAAGCGCCGTTCCAGCACGTCACGCAGAGTGTCGACCTCGTAGATACCTTTGCCTGTGAATATCCCTTCGCCGAACAAATCCTGATAAACATCAGAGATGGCCCGTGAGTAAATATCGAATCCGGACTGGCCCGAATACAAGGCGGCCAGGCGACTGCGCGAGGCCGACTGAATGCTGATGCCGACGCGCGGCTGCAGAATGCCATAGCCTTCGACGACGATGCGGGTTCGCGGATCGACGACGGCCTGGTTCAGCGGGTGCGCAATGGCGGCGATGAGCCGGGCAGCCGAATCACGCGGAAGCTGCGTATCGGAGTCGAGCGTGATGACATACCGGATGCTGGGCAGCACCGAAAGATCGCCGACCTTTACCGGAAAGGCGTCGAAGGCGCCGCGCAGAAGCTTATTGAAATCCAGCAGCTTTCCACGTTTGCGCTCCCAGCCCATCCAGCGTCCTTCCGCTTCGTTGTAAGCCCGGTGGCGGTGGAACAGGAAAAACGGCGAGCGGCCTTCGCTTTTGTACCGCTGATTCAAGCCTTCGATCAACGAGGTGCACAGTTCGACCAGGGAATCGGCCTCGTCCTGCGGCTGATGGGAATCCGGCGGATCCGACAGCAACGCAAAATGAAGATTCCGGTCGCGATTGGCGAGGAAACGAATCTCCAGATCGAGCACCAGATCGTGCACCTGCGCTTCGCTGAGCAACAGCGTGGGAACTGCGACCATAGTCGCGCAATTGTTTGGAATACCTTCCGAGAAGTCCAGCTTGGGACGCGCGCGGGGAGGAATCAGGAACCCGACCAGATTATTGATGAAGTCCACGGCGGCGTAAGTAGCCGGAAGAACCAGCAAAATTAAGGCGGCAAATGCCGGGGTCAAGCTGTCGAGGTTGTAGAGAATCGCAAAGACGATGGCTAGAGTAAGTAGTTCGATGCCTGCCAAATAGAAAACGGTAGGATGTTTCCTGATGAAATAGGGAATGCGTTCGATGAGTGTCGGCTGGTACTCGATGATGGTTTCCAGGCGGGCGCGGCCGCGATCGACGAGATAATAACCGATGTGCGTGCGGCGGACGGCCGCTCGCGACCCATCAGAAACCGACGCCGCGTGTTCGCAGAAATCGACGACGGCGCCTGCGATCTCGCACTCGCTGAGCGGGCTATATCGGGCGAGTTCGGTGAGAGCTTCGCGATACCGTTCGCGGCTGTCGTAGTCCATTCGCAGGTAAGCACCGGCGGGATCACGCGCGAAAATCTTGTGGGCGTAGCTGACCGACTCGAAGAATTCCTTCCAGGCCGACTCGCTGATCTTCTTCTGACTCGCCACGATGGCAGGCCAAGGCGAGGCGGACCCTTCCGTGAGGCAGTCGATCAGTTCCATGAGCAACGCCGCTCTTAGCGCCCAGATCTCCTGCATGTCCAGAGGTGCGATTTCCTGGTAGCCTTCGACAAACGAGGCGAATTCCGGTTCCGAGTATGAATGGCCCGCTTCGGCCAGATACGTCCGGGCCAGCATGTTGATTCGCGGGGTTTCAACGCCGTTCGCATCGACAAGGACGGGGAACCTGCCCAGCCGGAGCGAGAGAGTGCGCGCTTCCTTCTCGCACGCAAAGATGAGCCGGAAGTTATCGAGAACTGCCGTGGCGTTTTCACCGAGCGGATTGGCCGCGGTCTTCGTGATAAGGTCGCGAAGACGCCGCCGGCGGTTAGCAGGCGGGCCGGCGGGACGGCCCCTAGGCTTGACCTCCACATTGGCGCGGCCAAGATCCCGCCCCGCTTCCTTCCATCGGCTTACATCCACGTCCGCCGGAACGTTTTCGAAATCTGTTTTGATATGTAGTTCGGGTATCATCGATAACTCGACGCTTGAAGTTCAAATAGAAAGGCGTACCGTCCACCGGTACAAATCAACTGCTGATGACTGCCTTGCTCCGCGATCTTGCCGTTTTCGAGGACGACGATGCGGTCGGCCATGCGCACCGTGGAAAAGCGGTGCGAGATGAGCAGAGCCATTTTGCCTTGGGTCAGCTCGGCGAAACGCTCGAAGACTTCGTGCTCGGAACGCGCATCCAGACTGGCGGTCGGCTCGTCTAGAATCACCAATTGGGCATCGCGGAAATAAGCGCGAGCCAGCGCGATCTTCTGCCACTCGCCCCCCGAGAGATCCACGCCGCCTTCAAAGCGGCGCCCCAGCAACTGGTCATAACCGCGGGGCAGTTTTCCGATCACGGGATCGGCGAGGCTCTTTCGCGCGGCGTGCCGGATCAACTCGTCTTCGACCCGGTCGACGCGCCCGACTGCAATGTTCTCGCGCACGGTCATTTCGTAGCGCATGAAATCCTGGAAGATGACCCCAATCTGGCTTTGGAGATCCTCGATGCTGTAGTCGCGAAGGTCCACGCCATCGAGCAGAATCCGGCCCTCGGTCGGATCGTAGAGGCGGGTCATCAGCTTCACGAGCGTGGTTTTGCCCTGTCCGTTCTCGCCGATGAGGGCTACGCGCTCACCCGGCTCCAACCGGAAGTCGAGCTGGTCGAGAACCGGGCGTTTGCGGCCGGGATAGGCGAACGTTACGCGGTCAAGCACAAAGCCGTCGCGAATGGGGCGCGGCGCGGGCAGCGCATCCGGTTTCGAACAGATTGTCGGCCGCACGCGTAGAAACTCCACCAGATCGGTGAGGAACAACGACTGGTCGGCAATGCTGGAAAAGGTCGAAAACAGGCTCTGAATATTCGTGCTCGCGCCGGCAATCGCGCCAGCGAGGAATTGCAACGATCCCCACGTCAGTGCGCCGGACAGTGTGCGGTAAATCACGAACGCGTAAACCGTGTAATAGCCGCCGGTGCTGAGCAGGGAGAGGGCGGCGCCGGCCCACAAACGCCGCCGGGCCAGGCGCACGTTTTCACCGTAAATCTTGCCGGAAAGATCTTCATATTGGCGGCTTAAGAAGTTGCTCAGCCCGAAAAGTCTAAGTTCCTTGGCGGACTCTTTACTGGCTCCCACGATCCGGAGGTAGTCGAGCTGCCGGCGTGTGGGCGTGTGCCGGATGTTTTGCGAGTAAGCAAGAAAGGCGAAGTGACTCTCGCCAATGAACGCCGGGACGACCGCCGCTACGAGCAACGCCAGCAGCCAAGGTGAAAACCAGAAGATGCCCGCCGACAGCGTGATCGCCGCCACCAGTTGCTGGATGAGTGAACCCATCGACTGGATCATGCCGATGCGGTCGGTGGCCTGAACGCGCGCCCGCTCGAGCTTGTCATAGAACAATGGATCTTCGTAGGACGTGAGATCCAACCGCGACGCATGCTCGATTACCCGCAAGCTGACGTAGCGCGTATATCGTTCGGCGAGCACGGAATCAAAGTACCCGACAGATCGGCTCGCGATGGCCGCTATCGCCGCGAACGCGAATTCAGCGGCAACGAAATACCAGAAGTTCGCCGGCAGGGGATGACCGGAGTAATTAGCCTGCACCGAGTCGAGGATTTTCTTGCCGATCGCCAGCAAGGCGACGGGCATGAGAGCCACGACCAAGCGGCAGCCGATAATTCCACAAACTACCGAGGTGCCGGACTGCCAAACAATTTTTAGCAGCTCCGGAACGTTATTGAGGGCCTGGATGCGTTCCTGCCAACTTGACAAGAGGGCGGATTGAGTAACTGTGGTAGATTTCACGTTCGCACCGTTCCGTTGTCCGGAACACATTCGTTTCACTTCGCGTCAACGCAAGGCACTGTTGCACCTGCACTGCCGTTTTTTATTCGCTTGGAAACGTGGTAATGAGCGCCAGAAAGTGAGAATTTCTTACGCGCACGGCGCCGCCGTTTGTTCCGCGCCAAGAATTCCTACACGGCTGCGAGGTAGTAAGCTTGAGTCAACTTCAGAAGGAAGCTGTAAGGTCGTATGAAGAATCGTACATTTTGAAACCGGCTCGAACCATTCCGCGTCGCGCTTCTGAACCCTTCATGAACGTCTCCCAGACAAAGCCGGTGCGTGCGTTTTCAGCCATCAACATCGTGATTCCGGTATCGATGCCGATCACATCGTTGTCGTACCACTTCTTCAGCGGGTTGAAGGCATTGATGAATCCGTAGCGGGACCAGGCGCGGTCGGCGTAGCGCGTTCGAATGTTTCGGAGAACCCGCATGGTCGCTTGCGGGAGGAACGGCAGCGAGCCGCCTGCGGCGCTCGGCACAATGGATCCATCGATCGGGCCCACCGCAGGCGGTCCGCCCCACGCGACATAGCCGTGGATCGAATCGGACGCCGTGATACCCCACAGATCGTCGCTGTAATCGGGAAACTGCTTGGCCAGCTCCACGCAGAAGCGCCGGTGGACTTCGGTGGCGATGATCGAATTGAGATAGTAATCCGCGTATTGATCGCGCTTGCCGCGAAAGTCAAACCAAGCCTGTGAGTATTGGTGAACGAACAGCGGAGCAATCGAACCGATGTATCGTAGCCCCTCATACTCGAAGACATTTCGCTTCCACGCATTCCAGGCCTGAGCGGGCAGCGGATGACTCCAGGAGCCGAGGCCGAGCAGGTACATCATCATCAACTCGCTATACCCATCCCAGCGATAAGGCAGGAACCCGGTTTCGGGCATCCAGCCGTGCGGCAACAGCGTCGTATCTTCGGAAAGCCAGGTCCAGTCGACGCGGTTGAAGATGCGGTAGGCCAGCTCGGTGATCTCGGAATAGTGGAAGTGCTCGCGGCACGCGAGTATGCCGCAGAGCAGGAGGGCTGTATCGACCGAGGAGACCTCCGAATCCCACAGTCTTTCACCGGTACTCACGTTGGCGAAGTGGTAAAAGAAACCACGGTGGTTGGGTAATCCCTTCCAGAGGAAGCGAAGCGTCGCCAGCGCGCGCGCTCGCAACTGGCTGGACGGAAGATAACCGCGTTTGTCTGCGATACAGAGAGCGGTCAGACCGAAACCCGTCGCCGCGATGCTGGCGACGGTTCCTGTATCCGCTCCCCGCACATTGAACCGGTCCCTGACCAACCCGGTCTCGGGGCTGCCCTGCTCCCAAAAGAACAGGAAATCAGCGTGCTCGATTTCTTCCAGAAGTTTCTCGTCGTCGTCGGAAAAAGGCGGCCCGGGTTGGGCGGGCAAGTGAGAAACAAGCCCGGCGCCACCCAGCAACGCCAGCCGTCTGAATACTTCCCGGCGCGAATAACGCGGATCCGTCAGCTTCATCGCACTCCCCGGTTGGCAGACGACCTGCATCAGAGATCCGAGGGCAAGTAATTGGCCACTCGCCGGCGATTGCAACACTCACGGCGAACAGCCCGTTACTACAATTATGAGCCGCAGACGCACCATTTTGATAGCGGCGGGGGTCGGCTTGGGCGCGTTAGGAATCGTACTTTTAACGCACCGGATGAACGACGTCCCCCTCGTAATTCGCGGCGCCGTCGTAATGCAGAACGCCGACCCGACCAAGGAATTACCGGTCGGCCAGGCTGAAATCACGTTGGTCGGCGTTGCGTCCGCGAGCACGAAGTCGGACGATACCGGCTTCTTCCGGCTGCTGCTGCCGCCGGTAACCCGGCCGAAACAGGCGTTGGTCCTACACTTTGAGCACCCGGACTATGAATCGCTCGATCTGCGGGTCGCGGCGGACAACCGGCTGTACGTCGCGCACCTGCTAGCGGTAGAGCGTCCGATGCCGCCCGATCACCACGGCCCCCAAGTCAAAATCAGCAATATGGTGGTCCGCTACTCGGTCAACACCATAAATGCGGTGAATGTAGGAAGCAAAACAAACACGTTCGAGGTGGTGAACAAGGGGAACGTACCCTGCAACGGCCAGCGTCCCTGCTCACCCGACGGCCAGTGGAAGGCGGCGCTTGGTACGGCTGTTATGGACGCGGGCGCGGGAAATGAGTTTCACAACGCGCGCGCCTCCTGCATCGCGGGTCCGTGTGCCTTCACGCGGATCGAAGAGAACAATTTCGCCCGCGATAGCCAGATCTTGAAGGTGTCGGTCCTGAACTGGTCGGATACTACTACGTTCCTGCTGGAAGCCGAGGTTTTCCATCCGACGGTAGGCAGCCTGATCCGCCAGTCGTACCCGCTGATTTTTGAGCGGGCGCTGACGTTTACCTTGCCCGGATCGGCCGAGGGAGTGAGCATCGAAGCCCAGATGAACGACTCACCGATTGTGTTTCCGCTGGGACCCGCGTTGATTCTAAGCTGGGCCACCTGCCAGGAAGTAGTGAACAAAGACGGTAGCCGGGTCTACCGGTGCGAATTGAAGCCGGAGTACCGGTTTTCATAGCCGCGGCGAAGGCCCGATTTCCAATTCGAATCGTCAGGCGGCGCTTTTTGTGCGTTTGCTATTCTAGAATTTTCCCCATGCAAATTGAGAAGGTGTACGAGCCGCAGCGGTTCGAACCGCGCTGGGCTCAGTGGTGGATCGATTCCGGAGTTTTTCGCGCAGCCGCGACGCCGTCGAGCCGCGTCTTTTCCCTCGTCATTCCGCCTCCGAATGTGACCGGATCGCTGCACATCGGGCACATGCTCGAACACACCGAAATCGATGTCACCATCCGCTGGCACCGCATGATGGGAGATCAAACGCTCTGGCTTCCCGGAACCGACCACGCCGGCATTGCGACCCAGATGGTGGTGGCGCGCAAACTCGCCGAAGAAGGAATCAACTACCGCGATCTGGGGCGCGAAAAATTCGAAGAACGCGTCTGGCAATGGAAAGGCGAATCCGGCGACACCATCAAACGCCAGATGATCCGGCTGGGAGCGAGCTGCGACTGGAGCCGCGAGCGCTTCACCCTCGACGCGGGCCTCTCCGCCGCCGTCCGCGAAGTGTTCGTGCGGCTCTATGAGAAAGGGCTGATCTATCGCGGCGAATACATGGTGAACTGGTGTCCCAGTTGCCGCACCGCGATTTCCGATCTCGAAGTGGCGCACTCCGAGGAGCAAGGGCACCTCTGGCATATTCGTTATCCGGTCAACGGGCTCAACAACGAGTTCCTGATTGTCGCGACTACCCGTCCGGAGACGATGCTGGGCGATACCGCGGTCGCGATCAACCCGCGCGATGAGCGATACCGGCATCTTCACGGCAGGACCGTGCAGTTGCCGCTGATGAACCGCGAGATTCCCATCATTCTCGACGAACTGGCGGACCCCGAGTTCGGCACCGGCGTCGTGAAAGTGACGCCGGCGCACGATCCGAACGATTTCGAGGCAGGCCGCCGCCACAATCTGCCGAAGATTCAAGTGATCGACGAGACCGGCAGAATGGCCGCCCAGGCCGGACCCTATACCGGCCTGGATCGCTTCGAAGCCAGGCGCCAAGTGGTCGCTCATCTGGAGGCACAGGGGCTACTCGCGAAAATCGAGAACTATCCGCTCAACGTCGGCAAATGCACACGGTGCAAGACCGTGGTCGAGCCGCTCGTTTCGACGCAGTGGTTCGTCAAAATGAAACCGCTGGCGGAAAAGGCGATCGAGGCCGTTGAAAGCGGGCGCATCCAATTCACGCCCGCGCACTGGACCAAAACCTATTTCGAATGGATGTACAACATCCGCGATTGGTGCATCTCGCGCCAGCTCTGGTGGGGACATCGCATCCCCGCCTGGCACTGCCGCGAGTGTATGGAGACGATCGTGGCGCGCGAGGCGCCGAAGACCTGCCCGCGCTGCGGCGCGAGCCATCTGGAGCAGGATCCCGACGTGCTCGACACCTGGTTCAGCTCCGGTCTCTGGCCGTTCTCCACGCTCGGCTGGCCGGAGCGCACCGAAGACCTCGCGACCTTCTATCCGACTTCCCTGCTCATCTCGGGTTTCGACATCCTGTTCTTCTGGGATGCGCGCATGATCATGATGGGGCTCGAATTCATGGGCGACGTGCCGTTCCGCCATCTCTATCTCCACGGCCTGGTCCGCGACGCCGAACGCCAGAAGATGTCGAAGACGCGCGGCAACGTGGTCGATCCGCTGGTGGTTACGGAAAAATACGGCACCGATGCCGTGCGCATGTCGCTGCTGCAAGGCGCCGCGCCGACTGCCGACGTGGTTCTTACCGAGGACCGGATGGAGAGCTCGCGCGCCTTCGCCAACAAAATCTGGAACGCGGCGCGTTTCCTCTTCCTTAACATGGAGCGCTCGGGCGTCGAGCCGTGGCTGCCGGAGTCCCTGGAAGATTTCCAGCCGGAACCGGATACCGAGAGCCTTGAAGTGCCGGTCGAAGACCGCTGGATCTTCAGCCGGCTGAACAGCTGCGCCGCAGAGGCGGCCCGCGCGATCGAGCAGTACCGGTATCAGGAATTCGCACAGGTGCTCTGGCAGTGCTTCTGGCACGAGTTCTGCGACTGGTACATCGAGCTCAAGAAAATTCGGTTCCGTGAGAACTCCGGGCTGAACGCCGACTGGCGCAATACGCTCGCTGCGTTTGAGACTGCCTTGCGGCTCCTGCATCCGGCGATGCCGTTTCTTACCGAAGAGCTCTGGCAGCGCCTCGCCCAGGGCCGCAAGGACCGGCCGGCCTCGATCGCTCTGGCCGGCTATCCGCGCTATCAAAGCGAATCCACAGATCACAAGGCCGAGCGCGAAATCGAAATCGTGCAGCAAGTAGTGACGATGGCGCGCAACCTGCGCGCCGAAAACAAGCTTGACCCCAAGCTGCAGCTCGATGGAGCGCTTTATTCTCGCAACTCGGCGCTCGAAATCGCAGAAAAGCATGCTCCGGCGATTCAGGAGCTGGCGCGCGTGAAGCTGCACTTCCACGCGGACGCCGCGCCCAAGGCCGCCGCCATTCGCTCCACGCCCGAATTCGATCTGGTGCTGCAACTCCCCAAGGCCCAGGAAGACGCGCAGCGCAAACGGCTGGAGAAGGAATGCGAGCAACTGGCCAAGAACATCGCGAACTCCAAACGCCAGTTGAGCGACGACGTTTTCCTCAGCAAGGCCCCTCCCCAGGTGATTGAGAGTATCCGCAAAAAGCTGGCGGACTACGAAAGCCAGTGGAACAAGACCTGCGGCGCGTTATGAGCGACATCGTGCGGCTCGCGTTAGCCGAAGATATCGGCTCGGGAGACGTCACCAGCGCCTCCTGCGTTCCCGAAGGGCAGAGCGCGTCGGGCCGGTTTCTGGCACGGGAGCCGCTCGTGGTGGCTGGACTCGATCTGCTCCGCGAAATTTACGAAGCGCGAGGCGGCGTCGAGGAATTGCACGTGCTCCGGCAGGACGGCGATTGCGTCCGCGATGGCGAAGCCTTGGCAACCGTACGTGGCAAGGCGCGGACGCTGCTCGAGTGCGAGCGCGTGGCGTTGAATTTCCTGCAGCGGCTGAGCGGAGTGGCGACACGGGCCCGCCAGTTCGCCGATGCAGTCGCGGGTACCGGCTGCCAGGTTCTCGATACACGCAAAACCACTCCCGGGCTGCGCGCACTGGAGAAGGAAGCCGCAGCCGCTGGTGGAGTGATCAATCATCGGATGGGGTTGTTCGACGCCCTTCTCATCAAGAACAACCATATCGCCGCGGCAGGTGGTGTGCGGCCTGCCATTGAGCGGGCGCGGGCTTCCGGCTTACCTATCGAGATTGAAGTCCGCACGCGCGCCGAGCTGAGTGAAGCACTCGATTCCGGGGCCGCCCATTTGTTGCTGGACAACCTGTCGCCCAGCGAAGCGGCAGAGTGGATCCGTGAGATCGCCGGACGCGCGAAGGTGGAGCTCTCGGGCGGCATCACGCTCGAAAACGTCCGCGCCTACGCCGAGACCGGCGCCGATTATGTTTCATCAGGCGCGATCACGCATTCGGCCCGGGCCGTCGACATCAGCTTCCGGCTGGAGCTGATATGAGGACTCCTGGCTCCAGAGTCTGCCGGGCCTTGTGGGGCAGGCCTCCGGCCTGCCGCCCCACAAATTTATGAGCCTCGATCTCGACCGGCTCCGCGCCGCGTTCCGGGGCCGCAGCCTCGAGTACTACCCTACGCTCGACTCGACAATGACGGTAGCCGCGGCTCGCCCTCTCGGAACAATCGTCGTCGCCGATGAACAAACGTCCGGCCGAGGACGCCACGGCCACTCCTGGCACTCCGAACCGGGTGCCGGGATCTACGTTTCCCTCGTGCTCCAGCCAGGTCCGGTGCTCACGCTGGCGCTCGGTCTGGCCACTGCGGAAGCCATCGCAACGGTGACCGGCCTCGCCTGTGATCTTCGCTGGCCGAACGACGTCATGATCGGCGGCAGGAAGGTTGCGGGAATCTTGGTGGAACTCGTCAATGGCCTGGCGATTGGCGGCATCGGCATCAACGTGAACCAGACCGCCTTTCCGTCCAGCCTAGCCCACGAAGCCACTTCGTTGCGCCTTCAGGCCGGCTCGGAGTTCTCGCGGACTGCCATCCTCATGAGCCTGGTTCGGGCGATCGAAACCTTCCAGTCCTTCGACAAAGAGTCGATTCTTCGCTTGTTTACTCAGGCTTCCAGCTACGCTGCCGGCCGTCGCGTCACCGTTGCGCAACCGGAAGGCAAAGTGGAAGGCGTTACGGCCGGTCTGGACGCTTCGGGCTACCTGGTGCTGCGCAGAGACGACGGAACCGATACTCTGATCCTTGCAGGAGGGGTGCGTGCTGCTGGCTCTTGATGCAGGCAACAGCAATATCACGATCGGCGCGTTCGACGGCCGCAAAATGCGCGCGCATTGGCGGCTGCGCACCGTCCACGAGCAGACGGCCGACGAATGGGGCATCCTGCTGCGGAACCTGTTTGCGCCCGCCGGCCTCGACATCGCATCTGTCGACGGCATCATCATCGCCAGCGTCGTGCCGCCGATCGATAGCACGCTGGCAGTGATGACGCAACGCTATTTCCGCACCGAGGCGATGTTCGTAGGGCCGCGCACGAATCTCGGGTTGACGGTCCGCTACGACAACCCCAACGAAGTCGGCGCCGACCGCCTGGTGAACGGCGTCGCCGGGTTTTACAAATACGGCGGCCCGTGCGTCATCGTGGATTTCGGAACCACCATCAACTTCGACGTGATTTCGAAAAATGCCGAATACCTCGGCGGCGCTATCGCGGTGGGCATCGGCATCGCGGTCGAGGCGCTATTCAGCAAAACGGCGCGCCTGCCGCTCGTCGATTTCCGGCCGCCGAAGGACGTGGTGGGGACCAACACCGTCGCGAGCATGCAATCCGGCCTGTACTTCGGCGCTGTCGGGATGATCGACGGCATCCTCGAGCGCATCATCGAAAAGCTGGGGCCCGACACCAAGACCATTGCCACCGGCGGCCAAGCCTCGGTCATCGTGGGAGGCTCGCGATACTTGAAGACGGTGGACGAGCACCTTACGCTCGAAGGTTTGCAGATGATCTGGGAACGTAATAAAGGCGCGCAGTGACCGATCCGGATTGGGTCTATAACTACTTCAACTATTTCACGGAAATCGAAGAGCACTTCCAGCGCGCGCGCGGCACAAGCCTGTTCCTGCTGTCGCCACTCGACTGGGCCCTGATTGAAAGCTGGAAAAATGCCGGGGTGCCGCTCGAGGCCGTCCTGCGCGGTATCGAATCCGCCTTCGAGAAGTGGCGTGCGCGCAAAGTGAAAACTCAAATGGTCAACTCGCTGGCCTTTTGCGCTCAGGCGGTGCTGGCGGAAGCCCAACTGATGGCCGAGAATGCACCGGCGCTCCCGCGCAAACAAGCCGCACCGCCTTTCGCCACCGACGAGCTTCGCGGCTATTTGCAAAACAACGCCCGGGCGCTCCCGCCGGAGTATGCGGAAATCGCCGCTTCGCTGGAACGGCTTGCCGCGGATGTCGAGCAGCACCTTCACGATCTGGAAACCCTGGAGCAGCGCCTCACCGTGCTCGAAGAGAAGATGATTGCAACGGCTCGCTCGCAGCAGAGCGAAGAACAACTTTTCCAGGCGCGCCAGGAGCTCGATCGCCAACTCCGTCCCTATCGCGGCAAAATGACAGCTGATCAATTGGCGATGCTCGAAAAACAGTATCTCGAACGGAACTTGCTCGAAAAGGCGGGCCTCCCCCGGCTGAGTTTGTTTTATATGCGCTGAGCAACCCCACTTCCAGCCGCCGATGAACGCCGATCGTCATTTTCATCTGCGTTCATCTGGGTTCATCGGCGGTTACCACATTCAGTAAAATCGGCTCATGGACCGGCTCGATTCCTCCGAGGTGCGGGTGCTCGGAGCCATGCTCGAAAAAGAGATTGCCACTCCCGACTATTACCCGCTCTCGCTCAACGCGCTGGTGAATGCGTGCAACCAGAAATCGAACCGCGAGCCGGTGGTCTCCTACGATGAGGACACAGTGGAACGGGCGCTCGAAGCGCTCCGCGCCAAGGGCCTTGCCCTGCGGATTACCGGAGGCGATAGCCGCGTCCCGAAACATGGCCAGCGATTCACGGAAAAGCTGAACCTCGGCCGCCGCGAGGCTGCGCTGCTCTGCGTGCTCATGCTGCGCGGGCCGCAAACCGTCGGCGAATTGCGCGGGCGCGCGGAGCGCCTCTATGCATTCGAAGATCTGGAGGGTGTCGAAAGCACTCTGAACCATCTGGCTGAGCAAGGGCTGGCGACCAGGCTGGCCCGGCAGTCCGGATCGCGTGAATCCCGCTACGCGCATCTGCTGGCCGGCGAAGTGGAGGTTCCGGTAGCGGCAGAGCCGGCCGCCGCTCCGCGCGGGCCCGCCGCTGAAGATCGCATCGTCGCATTAGAAAACGAGATCGCCCAACTGCGGCGCGAATTTGATGAATTTCGGAAGAGGTTCGAATGAAGATCTGGCTTTTATTGATGCTTGCGTCCGCAGCCCAAGCCGCCAGTTTCCGGTACTGGGTCGAGCCTTGCACGAGCCCGGCGAGCGGGTGCCATCCCGGCGACCCGGAACTGGCGCAATGGGCCGTCGAGGCATGGCAGGCCGCATCACACGGCGCGCTCACGTTTGAACGGGTCACCGGCCAGGCGCACGCCCACATCCGCATCTATTGGGCGAACGGCAACCAGGGGCTTTATGGCGAAACCCGTCCGATCGAAGTGGACGGCGCACGCGGCGCGGAGGTGTACGTTCTGCCGGAGGCCGGTACAAACGGCGACTCGCTGTTGCGCGATGCCATTGTCTATCTGACCTGCCTGCATGAGACCGGACACGCCCTCGGGCTGGTTCATACCGCGGCGTTTGACGACATCATGTATAGCTTTCAATTCGGCGGCGATATCCCTGAATACTTTGGGAGATACCGGCGCCTGCTCTCCGCGCGTGCCGATATTCGCAAGCATGCCGGAATGTCGGATGCCGACCGCAAGCATCTCGCCGTCCTGTATCACTGAATCATTCGGCCGGTGCCGTACTATCATGGCTTCATGCCACTCCACCCTCAATGCAAGGCGGTTCTCGACGCGATGGCGGCGCAGGGCGGCAAGCCCGTGGAAGAGTGCACGCCGTCGGAAATACGCGCCAGCCGCGCGCAGAACGCGGAAGCGATGGCAGCGCTCGCCGGCCCCGAGCAGCCAGTCGCGCGCGTCGAAGACCGGACCATTCCCGGTCCCGGCGGCCCGATTCCTGTGCGGGTCTACTGGCCGGTAACCGGCCGGACACTGCCCGTCTTGGTTTACCTTCACGGTGGCGGCTGGGTCTTCGGCAATATCGGCAGCGTCGACAGGAACTGCCGCGTGCTGGCGAATTCTGCCGAATGTGTCGTGGTCAACGTGGACTACCGGCTGGCACCCGAGCACAGATATCCCGCGGCGGCCGAAGATGCGTATGCGGTTACCAGTTACGTCGCGGCTCACACGCAGGAGTTCAGCGCCGACGCGGAGCGCATCGCGATAGCCGGGGACAGTGCCGGCGGAAATCTGGCGACCGTTGCCTGCCTGATGGCGCGCGATCGCGGCGGCCCCAAGATCGTGTTTCAACTGATGGTCTATCCGGTGACCGATTACGATTGCAATCGCCCGTCGACGACCGAGAACGACGGCTATTTTCTCAGTCGCGCGACCATGCAGTATTGCTGGAACCACTACGCCCCCTCGCCCGACGAAGCCCGCCAGCCGTACGCTTCGCCGATCAATGCCAAGAGCCTGGCCGGATTGCCGCCCGCTATGGTGATTACCGCGGAGTGCGATCCGTTACGCGACCAGGGCGAAGCCTATGCCCGCCGTCTGCAGGAAGCCGGCGTGCCGGTGACCATGAAACGATACGCCGGCGCCATCCACGTGTTTTTCCAAATGGGGGCCGTCATCGATTCGGGACGTGAAGCCGTCACTGACGCCGCCGCCGCTCTGCGCCACGCATTCGCGGCTGCCGCCGGGGCCACGGCGTGATTCGGGTCCTGCCCCTTGTGGCAACGGCGGCTCTGCTTGCAGCCTGCGGCCCGGAATCGAAACCCTCCCCGCCACAGGATACGGAAGTCGCCCCGCCGGCCAAGCCCGTGGATGAGACGCGGCGCTTCCCCGTTACCGATCAGGTTTCGACGCAAGTCGTCGGCAATCACATCCTGAATAAGCCGTTCATGCCCGGCGGCACGCTCGCGCATTACAAAAAAGGCAACACCGAATACGACATGTTCGTGGCGCAGTTTCCAACCGCCACCGACGCCGCCATCGCTTTGGCCAACCTGGAGGGGGCGCTGAAGGACCCCAAGTTGATTCCCACTTTCGGCGGATACTTCGGCGCCGATGCGGGCCGCCCCGCATTTGTTTTTCCCAAGGATAAGTGGCTCGCCGGAGTGATTGGGCTGCCCCAGGCCGAAGCGGATGCGGCCGCTCGCGTCCTGGCTACGCGCCTCAACTGAATCGATGCCCATACTTCGTCTTGCCTATGCGGCACAGTTCCTCCTGGCGTTGATCGCCGTGTTCGTTCTGTGGAGCGAAGTGGGAGGCCAGGGCCATCTCGACCTGATGCCCTGGTACCTCAAGCTGGTCCTTGGAGGCGGATCCGCCTTCGCCACCGTGAAGGCGACCGCGGCCGCGGTTTCGAACGAGCGCGGTTGGAACGGTCAGACACTGCGATGGACGGGCATCCTGCTGCTGTTGTTGTTGGGATGCGGGCTGGCCACCTACTACTACCATCTGTATGGTGAAGAAGACGAGGAAAACGGCGACCAGAGCCTCACGTCGAGTCTCGCTCGTCCGCAACCAAGCCCGGCGTTTTCTCCGCGTGTTACGCTCGTTCTTTATGCGCGGACGGGCTTTGCTGGTATTCGTTGTGTATGCGATTCCCGGCTTTGCCTGGGGGCCGGAAGGACATCGGCTGGCCGCCCGACTGGCGGAGAACCTGCTGACGCCGGCCGCAGCGGCGCGCGTTCACTCTACGCTGGCTCCCGGCGAGACCATCACGGCTCTATCCAGTTGGGCGGACGAAATCCGCAAAACCCGCAAGGAAACCGAGCCCTGGCATTTTGTCGATATTCCGATCGACAGCGCCGGCCTCGACATGAAGCGGGATTGCCCCCAGGAAAATTGCATCATCGGGAAAATCGCGGAATTCCGAAAGCGCTGGCGGGATGAGACGCTCAGTCCCGCGGAGCGCCGGGAAGCCTTGCTCTTCCTGGTGCACTTTGTGGGCGACATGCATCAGCCTTTGCATTGCGCCAATAATCAAGACCGAGGCAGCAATGATGTGACCGTGCAATTCGAAGGAGCACGGATGAACCTGCACCACCTCTGGGATAGCGGCCTGCTTGACCGCATGCCCGCCGAAGAGCAGCTGTTCACCACGCTCGCGCATTCCATCACCCCGGACAGACAAGCCGCCTGGTCGAAGGGGAATGTCGAAATCTGGGCGGGAGAATCGTCCGAAGCGGCGCGAAACGTCGTCTACGGAGATTTGCCGCGCCACCAGCCGGGACAGATCCCCGCCTTGGGCGAAACGTACGAACACGATGCCGACGCGGTTGTCGAGCGCCAGCTCGAAAAAGCGGCGGTGCGTCTGGCGGCTATTCTGAACGAGCCGTGAGCTACTCCGTTTTCCGCCTGCTGCTGGTGATTCTGCTCATCGGCATAAACGGCTTCTTCGCCGGGGCCGAAATTTCGCTGATCTCGGTACGGCAGTCGCGGCTTCGTGAATTGGCCGAAGAGGGCCGCGCCGGCGCTCAGGCGGCTCTGAACCTGCTGTCGCAGCCGGGGCGCCTGCTCTCGGTGACCCAGGTGGGTGTCACGTTGGCCAGTCTTGCTTTGGGATGGGCGGGCGAAGATACGCTCTACCAGATCCTGTCGGGTCTGCTTGGCCGCTTCACTTCCATCGTCGGAGCCTCGGTCCTTCACGCCGTAAGCTTCCTGCTGGCCTTTCTCGTCATCAGCTACTTCCATGTGGTGCTGGGCGAAGTGGTGCCGAAGAACCTGGCGATTGCCAAGGCCGACCAGTTGGCCGTGGTAGTGGCCCCCGCGCTGCTGGTCTTCTATCGATTTTCGATTCCGTTCGTGATCGCGATTGAGCGGACCGCCAACACCATCACGCGCGCCTTGCGGCTGAGAAACGTGCCGCACGGCGGCGGTCACTCGGCCGAAGAGCTGAAGCTCATCGTTACCGCGAGCCGCGGCATGGGGGTGCTTCCCGAAACCCAAGAAGACATGATCCACCGCGTGCTCGACCTCGGCGAGATCTTCGTCCGCGAGGTCATGGTGCCGCGCAACGATATCGTTTCGATCTCGGCCACCGCTAATCTCGACGAAGTGTTGCACACCATGATCGAAAAGCGCCATTCGCGGCTGCCGGTGTACGACGGCTCGCCGGAGAAGATCGTTGGTGTCCTGCACTACAAAGATCTGCTGCCGGTCTGGGAAGAGCGCCGGCGCGCTATCCGGTCAGGCCGGCCCAGTCTGGCCTTCCGCATCACGCGCCTGATGCGCCGGCATTTGGTCGTTCCGGAGACCAAGCCGCTGTCCCAGATGCTCGAAGAGTTCCGGCAGAGCCGCTCTCACATGGCGATGGTCGTCGATGAATTCGGCACCATCGTCGGCATGCTGACTGTGAAGAACGTATTGGAACAGGTAGTTGGCCGCATCGAAGGCGAGCACGGGGAACGGCCCGAACCCCGGCTTCAGGAAGCCAATGAAGTCGAGCTGGACGGGGCCACTCGCATTCGGGATCTGGAATCCGAATTCGGCCTGGAACTCCCCGAAGACGCCGGATTCGAAACCCTCGCCGGCTTCCTGCTCTACCGGCTGGGTGAGATTCCGCATACCGGCGAGTCTGTGGATTACCAGGGCCGCCGCTACACGGTTTCGGCGATGGACCGCAACCGGGTCGCGCGCGTCAAGATCGAGAAATTGCCCGACCAGCCAGTCGTCGCCAGCTAGCCCCTTCGGGCTACCGGGCGCGCCCTTCGTACACCGTATAATTACTAAGTACTTCAGGGTAAGTATTATGTGGATCCTCAGGCTGGCTCTCCGCCGACCCTATACGTTCGTCGTGATGGCGATCCTCATCGCCATTGTGGGGGTGACCGCGATTGTGACGATGCCGGTCGACATCTTCCCCTATATCGACATCCCCATCGTCAGCGTGCTCTGGCAATACTCCGGCCTGTCGCCCGACGAAATGGAAAAACGGGTCGTCACCAATTTCGAACGCGGCCTTACCTCCAATGTCAACGACGTCGAACACATTGAATCCCAGTCCTACAACAACATCGCCGTCGTAAGGATCTATTTCCATCCGAACGTTCAGGTGGACATGGCGGTGGCTCAGGTGACTGCGCAGATGACCAGCGCCATCCGCCAGATGCCTCCCGGCATGTTCCCCGGCAACGTCCTCAAGTATGACGCCGCCAGCGTGCCTGTTCTGCAGCTGGGTCTTTCCAGCAACACGTTGCGCGAGCAGGACATTTTCGACCTGGCGAACAATTTCATCCGCACACCGCTCGGCACCGTGCAGGGCGCCAGCGTCTCGTATCCGTTCGGCGGGAAGAGCCGCAACATCATGGTCGATCTCAATCTGGATGAGCTGTACGCCAAGCAGCTTTCCCCGATCGACGTCTCCAACGCGCTCAGCCTGCAGAACCTGATTCTGCCGGCCGGCACAGCCAAGCTTGCTGGAACCGAGTATCAGATCAAGGTCAACAGCAGCCCGCTGGTGCTCGACGAACTCAATAACCTACCGATTAAGACAGTGAACGGGGCCACCGTACAGATTAAGGATGTGGCCCAGGTCCGTGACGGCTTCTCGGTGCAGACCAATATCGTCCGCACCAACGGCCGCCGCGGCGTTCTGATGACTGTCACCCGAACCGGCAAGGCCTCCACCCTATCGATCGTCAACCAGGTCAAGGCAGCCCTGCCGCGCGTTCTGGCCACGGTGCCGCCGGAATTGAAAGTGTCCACACTCGCCGATCAGTCGCTCTTCGTTCGCGCTTCCATCAACGGAGTGATCCGTGAGGCGGCCATTGCCGCGGGGCTGACCGGACTGATGATCCTCCTCTTCCTGGGAAGCTGGCGCAGCACCCTGATCGTGTGCATCTCGATTCCGCTTTCGATTCTGGCGTCACTGTCGATCCTGAGCCTGCTCGGCCAGACCATCAACGTGATGACGCTGGGCGGCCTGGCCCTGGCGGTCGGCATCCTGGTGGACGATGCCACCGTCGCGATCGAAAATACCCACCGCAATCTCGCGATGGGCAAGCCGCTGGTCCGCGCCGTGCTCGACGGCGGCGCTCAGATCGCCGTTCCGACCTTCGTTTCCACGCTCGCGATCTGCATCGTGTTTGTCCCTGTGCTGATGCTGACCGGAACCGCGCGGTACCTGTTTACTCCTCTGGCGATGGCGGTCGTCTTCGCGATGGCCGCTTCGTATTTGTTGTCGCGCACGCTGGTCCCGACGATGGCGAACTTCCTGCTGCGATCGGACGCCGAGGCACACCAGCCGGAAAACGCAAATCCCACTGCCGCCCGTAAAGGCCTCTTCCGGGGCATCCACCATCTGTTCAACGCCCTTTTCGAGAGGCTCCGCTTCCGTTACGTGGGGCTGCTCGACTGGTCGCTTCAGCATCGCGGCCGGGTTCTCGCGGCGTTCATGGCGATTTCTCTAGCTTCCCTCGGTCTGTTGTTCCTGGTGGGCGAAGACTTCTTCCCCAACGTGGATTCCGGACAAATCAAGCTGCACGCGCGCGCCCCAGCCGGCACCCGCATTGAACAGACTGAACTCCGTTTTGCCGAGATCGAACGCGAGATCCGGAAAGTCATTCCACCCGCGCAAATCGACACGATCATCGACAACATCGGCGTCCCAAATAGCTGGGCGAGCCTGGCTCAGGGTGACATTCCCACCATCTCAAGCGCCGACGGCGAAATTCTCATCTCGCTCAACAAGGATAAACACAGCTCGACCCGCGACTACGAAGTTCTCCTCCGGAAACGCCTTCATGACCAGTTCCCCGATACGGTCTTCTTCTTCCAGCCGGCCAACATCACGACCCAGATTTTGAATTTCGGGCTTCCGGCGCCGATCGATCTCCAGGTGGTCGGCCGCGACGCCGAGACCAACTACAAGATCGCTCAGAAGCTCGCCGACAAAATCGCCTGCATCCCCGGCGCCGCCGACGTCCACGTCCACCAGGTCATGGATCAACCCCAAATTGAGCTCGATGTCGATCGCGTGAAAGCTTCGCAGATGGGCCTCACCCAGAAGGACGTGACCAGCAGCATGTTGATCTCCCTGAGCGGCAACGGCACGGTGGCGCCCAATTATTGGGTGAACTGGTCCAACGGAGTCAACTACAACGTGGCCGTGCAGACGCCGCAATATCGCGTCAACACCTTAGATGCGTTGCTGCGAACTCCCGTGTCGGTAGCCACGAACGTAGTCAACACCAACACTCCCGGTTCGCCGGCCGGCGCCGCCGCCGCCGGAAATGCCTTTGTCGCCGCCTCTCCCAGCGGCTCATCGCTCGCGTACGGCAATCCCGGCGCCCTCACCGGCAGCACGCAGCTCCTCTCGAATCTGGTCACCGTCAAACGCGGGTACACTCCCGTGATCGTGAACCACTACAACGTCTGGCCGGTCTTCGACGTCTACGCCAACATTTCGCGCCGTGATTTGGGCGGCGTCGGCGGCGAAGTGGAGAAGATCATGCGCGAGGAGGAGGCGCAGCTGCCGCGCGGCACCACGCTCGATCTGCGCGGCCAGATCGAAACCATGCAGTCTTCTTTCTTTCGGCTGGGACTTGGTATGGCCTTTGCTGTCGTGCTGGTCTATCTGCTCATGACGGTCAACTTCCAGTCCTGGCTCGATCCGTTCATCATCCTGACGGCCTTGCCGGGCGCCATGGCGGGTATTTTGTGGATTCTCTTCGTCACTGGCACCACGCTCAGCGTTCCCTCTTTGATGGGCGCCATCATGTGCGTGGGCGTCGCCACCGCCAATAGCATCCTCATGGTGACATTTGCTAACGATGAGCGGGCGTACGGCGCGTCGGCTCTCGACGCCATGCTCGCCGCCGGACAGGCCCGCATCCGCCCCGTGCTGATGACGGCAATTGCGATGATTCTCGGCATGCTTCCGATGTCGCTCGGCCTCGGCGAAGGTGGTGAGCAGAACGCGCCGCTCGGCCGCGCCGTGATTGGCGGCCTCCTGTTCGCCACCGTGACCACGCTGTTTGTTGTGCCGATCATCTACACCTATCTGCGAAAGCAGCCGCCCATCGATCACGAGCGCCGCCTCATCGAAGCCGAGAGCGGAGCTCCCAATCGCTTCTGACCTTCGATGCCCGTTAGCGAACCAGATCGGCCTCTCACTTCGACTGTGGCAGAGACCACCGAGCAGAAACTGCGGAAAGAGATTGAAGATCTCAAGCAGCAACTGCAGCAGCATCGGGAGTTGCTGAAGGGTTCGGCCGCGCCGGTCTGGCATCCTTCGGGCGCCACGCTCTGGGCCATTTTTCTCGGGGTGACGGTTCTTATCGTGATCGGGTTCCTGGCCGGCTACGTTCCCCTGAGGAAACGCACCGAACTCATCCAGCGCGAAGCGGCTCAACACGAACAAGGACTGCAGCGCGTGGAAGTCGTTGCGGTTCAACGCTCGAAGACCAGCAGCGAACTGGAACTGCCCGGCAGCATCCAGGCCATCACGGAGTCGCCGATTCTCGCTCGCGCCGACGGATACATCCGCCGCCGCATGGTCGATATTGGCGATCATGTACGGGTCGACCAACCGCTCGCGGAGATCGAAGCCCCGGAAATGGATCAACAGCTCGGTCAGGCCAAGGCCGCCCTCCTGGTCGCTCGCGATGCGCTGCAACAGGCGATGGCTACCAACCAGCAGGGCAAAACCAGCCTCGAGCTGGCTCGTGTGACGGCGGAGCGCTGGGCGAGCCTGGTCACCAAGGGAGCGGTATCGAGGCAAGAGAACGATCAATACCAGGCGCAGTACCAGGCTCAGGTTGCCAATGTCCAGGCGCTCGAGAAGTCGATCGCGGTCCACCAGAGCAACGTCGCCGCCGCCGAAGCCAATGTGGCGCGTCTCGATCAGTTGCAGAGCTATCGCGTGGTCCGGGCGCCGTTCGAAGGGGTAGTTACGCAGCGCAACGTGGATGCCGGCGCATTGGTGAATGCAGGCGGCACGCTGCTGTTCCGCATCGCGCAGACACAGACGCTTCGAATCTCCATCAACGTTCCGCAGGCCAATGCCGGATTTGTGCGGACGGGACAGCCGGCGCAGTTGAGCGTTGCGAATCTCCCAGGACGGCGGTTCGCAGGCACTGTCACACGAACGGCAAACGCGCTCGACCCCGCCACTCGCACTCTGCTGGTCGAAATCCACGTACCGAATCCGAATGGTGTCTTGCTTCCCGGAATGTTCGCCCAGGTGGCTTTAACGAACGTGCGCGGGGTACCGCCGCTGCTCATACCGGGCAATGCCGTGGTGCCCGGCGGTAATGGGCTCTCTGTCGCCGTGGTCCGGTCCGATCACACGGTCCACCTGCAAACGATCGCAGTCGGCCGCGACTATGGCTCGCAGCTTGAGGTGCTGGACGGGGTTCAGGAAGGCGATTGGATCATCCCCAGCCCCGGCGACCTCGCGCGCGAAGGCCTGAGAGTCGAACCTGTTCCAGCCGCAAAGGAATAGCCGCTCCGGCTTACTTCGCCTCAGCGGGCGTCGACGTCGCTGGACCCTGGCCTGCGATCTCGAGCACGCATTCCACGTCCTTGGCGCCGTCCCAATGGACTTGTTTCGCGAAATGCGTCACAAAACTGCCGGCGGGTATCGGAACGGTGCTATCCGGATCGTATTTGTTTCCGGTTCCCACCCACCATGTCCCCGACAGCACTGTGATGTATCGATCGTATTGATGAAAGTGAGGACGGCTCATGTGGTGCGGTGTCCACTTGTTGAGATACACGTACCAACCCGGTTTCGACGGGTCCCCGACCAGGTTCGCCACCTCCGCGCCGTTTCCGTTCGAAACCCACTTGATCTGGTTGGGCATCTGAATAGAGATCGCAGACGGATTCAGATCCGCCCCCGATACCGATCCGAACCAGACGAACATCACTGCCCTCGCGCTGATATGAAAGAAGCGCCGGAACGCCCAAGACACCGTCATGCTAGTCCCTCCCCTGTTCCCGAGGCCCGAAGCTCGGTCTCAAAATATCCTATCAACGACGTGCCCGATTGTCTTTATCGAGCTTCTTGTCTTTATCGAGCTTCAAGGGGAAGGGCGAGCAGTCCTTTGGCTTGCAGACCCGAGAGTGCCAGACCGTAACGTCCACGGATCCCGGTTTTTTCAAAGATGTGCCGGAGGTGAATCTTGACGGTCCCCGTGCGGATGCCCAGTGCGGTGGCGATGTCTTTGTTTTTCATTCCACGCTCGACGAGTTCCATCACCTGCAGTTCGCGCGACGTGAGGGCGCTGCGCGCCAGGCGTGGCGGAAAGTCCTTACCAGGCAGAACGCCAGGTTCCACCCAAGTCTCCCCCGTGGTTACTGCACGCAGGCACTCCAGCACAACTCCCACCGCGGCCGTTTTGCGGATCACTCCGTGAGCGCCGGACTGAAGGAAACGGAGCGCCTCCGCCTCGGACACCGAAAGCCCCCAGACTACCGCCGCGGTGCCGTTACCGGATTGCTCCAGCGCCTTCAGCGAATCCATGATCGCGTGAATACCGAATGCCCTGTCGATCAGCAGGACGGAGGGGCGCATCTCCCGCACCGCATCCAGCGCTCGATCGATCGAGGTTTCGGCCGCCACCATAGTCCACTCGCCCGACGTGTCCAGGACACTGCGGATCCCTTCGATCGCTACCGGTTCGGCATCACACACCATCAGGGTGTACACGACAAACTCCTGAAACGCCTTTTCAGACGTCCCATATCTCTATCGGAGTGGTTTCTGAATACTTTAGTCGGTTCGCCGGCCCCCGATTCTCAACAACTTCCGCGGAGGTTCTATCGCACCGCTACGGCGCCCAGCGCGTACTCGGCCAGATCAATCCAGCAGTTGTTCAGGGTGTTCTGGACCAGCACTGCCCGCTCAGCGCGAAATCGGCGCGGACCGCGGTATTCCCGCCAGCGCTGCGCTGCGACATCGCGCACCCGGGCGACATCCTCGTGGCGGATCTCCTGGGCCAACGTAAGGTGGGGATGATATGTGTACGGCTCCACAAAATCCAGGACGCTCCGGTTCATGGCCGCATGCATGCGCCGCAGTTCAGTTGCTCCCGCACCGAGTTCGATATAAACCACATCGGTGACCGGAAAAACCGCGACCTGCGTCAGCTCAATCTCGAACGGGTTCCAGGTATCCGTTAACGCACGAACTTGCGCCGAGGCCTCCGACCAGTTCACTCCCAGAGGACGCGGCGGCAAAACGCTGACGTGTGCATGCGGGTTGTAGTGCGGCACCAGCTCACGCCGTAGGCCGTCGAGAAATTCACCCAGGGGGTCGGGTACGTAAATTACGAGTGCAAAAAGATTTAGACGTTCTTCCAGCGGAACGTCACCGGATGCCCCGGTCGTATCTTGACTCATGCTCTCTCTATGGTAACCATTTTGCTCGTAGGTTTTGCACCCCGCCCCTCCGAAACCCCATCCTATCCTTGTTACCCTGATTATCATGTCGACCACGCGCGATCTGAACCCACTCGTCCGCCCCCAATTCCGGGTCCCGTTTGATCAGATCGGCGCCGCTGATGTACAACCCGCCATGACCGACCTGCTGGGCGATGCCGGCCGTCAACTCGAATCGCTGGCCGGGTTGCCTGCTGGACGCACATTCGACAACACTATGAGTGCGCTCGATGAGTTAACCGAGCCGCTCGATTATGCACTCGCCGTGGTACGTCATCTGGAGGCGGTTGCCACCTATCCGGAACTGCGTGCAGCCTACAACGCCATTCAGCCGGAAACCAGCGCCTTTTACTCCAAAATTCCCCTGCATGCGGGATTGTGGCGCGCGATTCAATCGTACGCC
Source organism: Bryobacteraceae bacterium (assembly GCA_036406715.1). Classification (GTDB taxonomy): domain Bacteria; phylum Acidobacteriota; class Terriglobia; order Bryobacterales; family Bryobacteraceae; genus PSRJ01. The sequence continues at coordinate 36,251 of DASXAK010000208.1, forward strand.
GCCACTCCCGAGGCCGCCGGCCTCACCGGCGAGCGGCGCCGGTTTCTTCAAAAGACTGTGGATACCTTCCGCCGGCACGGCGCCGATCTCGATCCCGCCGGCAAAAAGAGGCTTGAGGAAATCGACGTCGAGATCGCCCAACTCACCACGAAATTCAGCGAAAACGTGCTCGACGCCACCAACGCGTTCGAGCTCATTCTCACCGACGAGCGGCAGCTAGCCGGTCTGCCGCCGACTGCCGTCTCCTCGGCGCGCGAAAGTGCGGTTCGCAAACAAAAAGAGGGTTGGCGCTTTACGCTCCACGCCCCCGATTACTTCGCCGTGATGACGTATCTCGATGACGCCTCGATCCGCCGTCAGCTCTACGCGGCTCACAGCGTCCGGGCGGCCGCAGAGCCGTGGAACAACCGCCCGCTGATCGGCCGCATTCTCGAGTTGCGCCGGGAAAAGGCAGTGCTGCTGGGATTCCGCGATTTCGCCGATTTCGTGCTCGATGATCGCATGGCTCACACCGGCTCTCGCGCTGTGGAGTTTCTGGAGAATCTGAAGGGCAAAACCGAGCGGCGTTTTCACGAGGAAAATCAGGAACTACTCGAATTCCGGCGGTCGCTCGAAGGAGCAACTGCCCCTGACCTCCAGCCCTGGGACGTCGCCTACTATGCCGAAAAGCAGCGCGCGGCGCTTTTTGCCTTCGACGAGGAAGCTTTGCGGCCGTACTTTCCGGCGGAGCGCGTCACCGCTGGATTGTTTGATCTGACACACCGGCTCTACGGCATTCAGGTCACCGAGCGGCCGGGAGTCCCCGCCTGGGATTCTCATGTCCGCTATTACGAAGTCCACGACCAGGACGGGCTGCTGTTGGGCGGTTTCTACGCCGATTGGTACCCCCGCGATAACAAACGCGGAGGCGCCTGGATGGACGCGCTGATCACCGGCGGGCCGACCCCCGACGGCTTCCGTCCCCACCTCGGCGTCATCTGCGGAAACCTCACCCCACCGGTTGCAGGCAAGCCCGCTCTCCTCACGCACCGGGAAGTGGAAACCATCTTTCACGAGTTCGGGCACCTGCTGCATCACCTGCTCAGCCGAGTTGAAATCCGCACGCTCGCCGGCACGAACGTGGCCTGGGACTTCGTCGAACTGCCGTCGCAGATCATGGAGAACTGGTGCTGGGAGCGCGAAGCGCTGGACTTGTTTGCCCGCCACTGGGAGACCGGCGCGCCTGTCCCGGAAGATTTATTTCAGAAAATGAAGCGTGCCCGCACCTTCCGCGCAGCCAATGCGCAAATGCGGCAGCTCGGTTTCGGTTTTCTCGACCTGTTGCTACATATCCGGTACGCGCCGCAGGCCGATGGAGATCCAGTGGACTATACCCGCCGCATTTTGCAGCAATTCAGCCCGGCTGCCCTGCCGCCCGATCATGCGATGATCGCCGCCTTCACCCACCTGTTCGGCAGCGCCGTGGGATATGGAGCCGGGTACTACTCTTACAAATGGGCCGAGGTGCTCGACGCCGATGCGTTCACCCGGTTCCGCGAGCAGGGGATCTTCAGCCGCGAGGTAGGCGGCGCCTTCCGCAAACACATTCTGGCCCGCGGCGACAGCGACGACCCGGCCGCTCTCTATCGTGAGTTCATGGGCCGCGACCCGGATCCTTCAGCGCTTCTGGTCCGCTCGGGATTGGCGTAGGCGCCTGGCGCTCTGCAGAGTGCTGCTCTAAAATATAATAGATATTCGGAGCTTAATAGATTATATTCTGGCCAGCATGCTACGTGCTATTAGTCGGCGTACTCTGCTGAGAATGAGCGCTCTGACTCCTGCGCTCACTTCCAAAGGCGAAGCGAATCCCCGTTCGATTGTATCGGTGATGCGGGGAGAGAGCCGGCGGACGAATGTCGCCAACGCTCTCGCGGCCATTGACGAGCGGATTCAGCCGATCCTCAAGACCAAGCAATACGTCCTCATCAAAACGAATTTCGTCTCCACCAGCAACCAGCTCGCGGCGACACACGCGGAGGCCGTTCACGGCATACTGGACTACCTGGAACCGCGTTTTCGCGGGCCGGTCATGATTGCGGAATCATCTGCCGGCGACACCATGGAGGCATTTGAATCGTTCCAATACGCCCGATTGGCGTCAGAGCGCCGCGTACAGTTGATAGATCTCAATCGAGAGGGCAATTTCCGGCTCGTTCCGCTGCTCGACGCCGATCTGCACGCCGCGCCCGCCCGTTTTGCGGCACGGCTGCTCGATCCGCGAGCCTTCATAATCTGCTCAGCGATGTTGAAGACGCACAATGCCGTAGTCGCTACTCTCAGTGTGAAGAACATGGGCCTCGGCGCTCCTCTCCATAGCGCTCCAGGCGTCACGCCTGCATGGAATGACAAGCGAATCGCGCATAATGGGCTCCGCCAGACCAATTACAATTTGTTCCTCGCCGCGCAGGCGATGCGGCCGTTTTGGGGTGTTGCGGTGATCGACGGATTCGAAGGCATGGAGGGCGCCGGCCCGACCGGTGGAACTCCGGTTCCTTCCCGCATCGCAATTGCCTCCACCGACTTCATCGCAGCCGACCGGGTTGGTCTCGAAGCGATGGGGATCGACGCCTCGTGGGTGGGCTATCTCCGCTTCTGCGGCGATTCCGGCGTCGGCCAATATGACTTGGCCAAAATTGAGTTAAGGGGAGAGCCGGTGGCGTCGGTTCGAAAGAGATACAAGTTGCATCCGAACATTCAGCAACAATTGCAATGGATGGGCCCGCTGGTAGGCGCACCACCTCAAATCGGATGATCGGCGCTAGGCTGATCCCTCCGCCGCCCGCGGCCGCAGCCCGAGCGATTCCAGCAGCCCCTTTGATTTCCGCAGCACCAACTCGGCAAGATTCAGCAGCACGGCCAATCCCAACAGTGCCGGCCACAACTCCATGGTGGATGCGACGCTCCGCCCGCCGGCGTCGAACAGCTCGCGCGGGTCCGGACGGAAGCGCCCGCCCGTGGAGGACGCGATCTCGCGCAGCAGCGCTTCGTTATTCCCGTATTCCACCATCTCGTCTTCCTGGCGGTAGAAGCCGACTTCCGGAAATGCGGGCGAATCCTCCAGCGGCCGCACACGGAACAGGCCCTGGTTCTGCCCAATGTTGAGCCGCGCGCGGTAATGCCCTGCCGCCATCTTGCTGACCTTTAGCGGAGCCTGAAACCCACCCGGCCCCAGGGCGAAAATGTCGGGAGCGGCAGCCGGCTCGGGCACGTTCGCCGTCAAATGGTAATCGATCACCAGTTCGTTGCTCGCCCTGTCGAAATCGGCCGTCGCTTCGCTCGCCGGCGCATGCGGCAGCAGGTCGCGGAACACATTGGCCCACAGCCGGTCGAACCCCGGCCAGGTCACCCAGTTCATGGCCCAACGATTCTTGGCGTCAGAAGTGAACACAGCGGCGCGCCCAAGCCCGTACTGCCAGCGCACCAGCAGCGGATCCATCGGATCGGCGTCGAGGATGGTATCGGCTGTCGGACGGGCCTGAAATCGCACATACCCCCGCAGAGGCGGCGCATTCTCAACATCCACCCCATCCAGGATCTCGGCCTGGCTGACTACGTGCGGCCGGATCTGTTTCTCAACCGCCGTCATCCCCGTGTGCTCCTCCACGTCCCGAAGGAGGAGTTGTTCCAGTCCTGCCGGGTCATTCAGGAAGTAGGATTTGCCCTCTGCCGCCGAGGCCACTCGCTCCAGGTAGGCGCGGTTCACGTCCAGACCGAGACCCACGGTGGAAATCGTCACGCGGTTGTTGCGCGCTTCGCGGGCTAGCGCCATGCTGTCGCCTTCTTCGGAAATGCCGTCTGTCAGCAACACGATGTGCTTGTACACGGCCTTTTCCGGGTTCACGCGCCGGTACGCTTCGTTCAGCGCCGGGGCGATCTGGGTTCCGCCGTCGGGTTGGATGCCGGAGATCAGCCGTTTGATTACTGCGGGCTGGTCCACCTTGCGGATCGGAACGGCCCATTCGAACGTGTTGTCGAAGATCAGCACTCCGACCGAATCGATCGGCCGCAAGTTTTCGACTACACCGATCGCGGCTTGCCGCGCCAGCTCAATCTTTCGCCCTTCCATCGACGATGACTTGTCGATGATCAGCACCACCGCCGTGCCGTCGGGAGACCTGGGCGGCGCCAGCTTGGCCGGGAGCGTTCGGTCGAGCGCGTCTTCTTCGCCCTTTTTGTCGACGTATACGTTCTGCTCGCCGCCGATCCACACCAGCCCGCCGCCCGCTTTGACAAAACCCTCGAGCGCCGCTTTGCGCGGATCGGGAATATTTTGCGCATTCCAATTGTTGATCAGGATGAGCTGGTAGCCGTCCAACTTATTGGGAATACCGGCGGACGAGATCTGCACCTCGAACTGGTTGGCCTGCAGCGTGCGCAGCAGATGCTCCTGGCTGGCGGGAGGATCGTTGGAAACCAGCAGGGCCTTCGGACGCCGCAATGTGACGGCGGCTTCGAATCGCGCCTCGCCGAGATCCGCTGCCGAGACCTTTCCGGCCAGTTCAATGGCGCCCGCGGAGTTGATGTTGGCGTGCAGCCGCACGCGGTTGGTTCCGGCCGCCAATTCCACCGGGTTGACGCCCAGTGACTTTCCCTCGGCGGTCAGCTCTACCGTCGCGGACACCCGCCGCGGCGATTCGATCGTGACCTCGATCGGAAACCGTTCGCCGCTGAAAACCTGGCCCGGCATGCTAGCCGACTCCAGCCGCAGACCCGGCTTCGGGCGCCCATCGAGAAGCATGGTGTCCACCGGAACGCCGAGCTGCTGCGCCTGCCAGATCGCTCGCGCCGCGCTCCCGAGGTTTTCATTTCCATCCGAGATCAGCAAAATGCGCGGCACCATGCCTGCCGGCACGGAAGCGGCGCCGTCGCGGATGGCCGATTCCAGATTGGTGCCCCGGCCCGCGGCGCCTGCGGTGTATCGCAGTTGCCATCCCGCCTTAAGCCTCTCCTGCGCCGCGGTATTGCGCGTCGCCCGAGCGAACGGAATCACGCGCGTCCAATTGCGTCCGCGGACTCGCTCGACGTCGGTCGCAAATTGCGACTCCTGGCGCAGATCGGCAGCGGAAAGGCTGGCTGAGGTGTCGGCCAGAACAGCCACTGCTACTTTGGATTCGTACACGGTGATCTTCGGCCCGGCCAATGCGAGGAAGATCGCAGCGAATGCGGCGGCTTTGAACGCGAGCCCCAAACGCCGGCCGGAAGTACGCCACTCGAACCACGCCCAGACCAGAGGCGCGAGTACCAGCAGCAGAAGCCAGGGACGTTCAAAAGTCATCGCCCGAGAACCTCCCGTTCCCGCGCCAGCCGCCGTACGGGTCGAGGTTGCAGCACCGCCCCGCGCCGGAACCGGCCGAACATCAGCCATTCCGCCAGAAGCGCCGCGGCGCCTGCCAGAGCCAGCCAGGGCCAGGGGTCACTGCCCGCCGGTATCAAAGGAAGGGCGCGCGGAATTCCGCGCCGCACGTCGGTTGGCGGCTGCCACTTTGTCTCTCCAACCTCCGGAAGCGTCAGCGAGTTGACATATTCGCGGTCTCCCGCGAGCACCCGCACCACTCCCGGAACCCCTGAAAAGAAATGGACGGCTCTGTCACGCAGCACGAACGGAAGCGGCGAGCCGTCTTCGTTCAAAACCCGCACATCCGACGACGGCGCATCCTGGTCCAACTGGAGCTTCACCGCGCCCACGCTTCCGCCGCTCAGCTCCGATCGCCGGAAGAGCTCCGGCGCATACCATCGCAACAGGTTCGCGAATAGTAACGGAGTCGCCAGCTCGTACCGCATCCCGGAAAGCGCCGGATGGAAGCCGAACACCACAACTCTGGGCTTATTGGGACGCGCCACGATAATCGGGCCGGCTTCCACTTCCCCAATGCGCGCGTCTCCCGGAGCCGTTTCGAAGACCGAGGTTTTCTCGAGCTTGTACTCCTTTGTGCGCAGGCCGGCGGCAATCGGATGCGTATCCCAGCGGGAGAACAGAACCTGCTCGGCGGTCGTCTGTACGGGAATGGGCGAGCCAGCGGCAGGCGGATCGATCCACAGCGAATCGGTCTGAGGACGTTGCGGCGGGATGAAGCGGTCCAGAATTACCAGCCCTTTGCCGGCCGCGACATATTCTGAGGGCTTCTTGTAGACCGCGATCACGCGCGGCGTCGCGCCGAGGAAGGGTCGCAGCAGCTCCGGCTGCTCGGAGTAAACCGTGACCGGCAATGTGGGCTGTGAAGGCACTTCCAAAAACGCGCGGTCATCATCTGGAAAGGCATCGTGCGGGGTCACGCTGACCCCCAGGATCGCGGCTGCGCGTGTACGAAGCTCGAACATCTCCTCTGTATCCACACCCGGTTGGAGCGTTACCCTCCGCGAACCGGCGGGCACGCGCCCCTTGTCGCCAGGTGGTCCATAATCGAGGGCGACCGTGACCGTCCGCGGTCTCACACCATAATTCCGCAAAGAGACATAAATCTCCCATAAATCTGCGTCGGCATTCGCACGCCGCAGCCCGATCTTGCGCAGCCCGGAATTCTCGATGGCATCCGGTACAGCGATCACCCGCAAATTACGCGGTAGCGCGGCGGCAACGGCCGGAACGCTCTCGGACGTGCGGCCGGCGCCGACAAAGGCGATTTCGCCGCTCCGGCGGCCGCTCTGCCCCTGAACCCGGCGCGCGAAGTTCAGCACCTCTTCCAGGTTCAGAGCTGTAGAGCTCGGACGCGCTGCGGCAATGGCCGCGTCCAATTTGCTCCGATCCGGTTCAAACGCCGTCACCGGTGTTGCCAGCGCGTCGGCCCTTACCAACATGACCCGATCCCGCAACGGCAGCGCGCGAACATACTGCCGAGCCCGGTCGCGCGCGAGATCCATCAGGGTCCGGTTTCCCGTGCGTGCACCCATCCATGCGGAGGTTTCTAACAGGAGGACATGATCGCGTCCGGCCGCCTCGGGTGAACCGAAACGCAGTTGCGCGAGGGCGAGCAGGAGAAGCGCCATCCCCAAGAGCTGCAGCACCAGCGACCATGGCTGCTGGATCCGCCGCCGCCGGGCCACCACGCTCGGCTGCTCGGCCGATACCCAGAACCGTAATGTCGATACCACCTGCCGGCGGCGGGACCGGTCCAGCAGGTACAAGGCCACTGCGACCGCCGAGACGCCGCCGAAAACTGCCATGAATTGGAACAGCGACAGATTCAGGAAGTACATGCGGCCGTCCCGCTTACGCGATTCCCCTCATCCGGATCAGGTCTCCGAAAATCACGCTCTCGAGCGACTGCGTGGTCGAAATGCCGGCGTAGCGCCCGCCGCTGCGCAGCGCGAGCCTCTGCAGGTCGCCGGCATACTCATCGAACGCCCTCGTGTAACGCGTCCGCGCGCTTTCGTCGAAATCCAGCTTGAGCGCCGCGCCGGTTTCGGCATCGCGCAGATCGAGTTCCCCCAGCCAGGGCGGCGTCCGGTCTTCCTCGGCCCAGACCTGTAAGAGCATCAGCTCGTGACCGAAGTCGGCGAGGTATTGCAGCGCCTTCTCGCACCCGCCATCATCCAGGAAATCCGAAATCACAATCACCACGCCGCGCTGCGAATACATCCCGATGAACTCGCGGACCACCGCCAGGTAATCGGTCCGGCCGCCGGACTCTATCGCCATCAGCGCTTCCATCACGCTCGGAATCCGGTGCCGCCCGCCGGTCGATAAGATCCGCTGCGAAAGGCGGTTGTTCAATCCGTGAATCTCGATGGAATCGAGCCGTACCAGCCCGACATAGCAGAGGGCGGCCGCGAGCTTTCGTGCGTACTCGAACTTGCTTCCGCCATGTGCGGTCATCGAGGCGCTCACGTCCACCAGCATACGCACCGGCACGCGCGGCTCCACCTGGAACATCTTTAAGAATAGTTTTTCGAGCCGTAGGTAGGCGCGCCAGTTCACTGCCCGCAGATCGTCGCCGTGATGGAAATTGCGGTGATCGAGGAACTCCTGGCCGGGACCGGCGAAGCGGGAAGCGTTATGGCCGCCCACCAGCCCGGCAAACGATTTCTGCCAATGGATCGTCAACCGCTCCAGTCGCTCCAGAAATTCGCGGTCGAGCAGCGGAGCGGCAGTCATAAGGGGACCTATGCGACCACGGCTTGGGCGGTGACACCTTTGATGATCGCGGCCAAGATCGTCTCGGGCGTCTGGCCGTCCGCATGGGCGTCGAAATTGAGGATGATCCGGTGGCGCAGCACAGCCGGGGCGACGTGCTGCACATCTTCCATCGCCAGATGAACCCGGCCGTGTATCAGCGCCCGCACACGGCCGCATTCCACCAGCGCCTGGGCGCCGCGAGGCGAACTGCCGTACCGGACGTACTTGCGCGCCATCTCGTGCGCTTCTTTTTGCTCCGGCTGCGTCGCCATCACCAACTGGATGGCGTACTCCTGGACGTGGGGCGCCACCAGCACCGACCGGCATACCGTCCGCACATCCATTATGGAGTCGCGGTCCATCACCGCAACCGGCGATTCCGCGGCTGGCTGGCTGGTACGTTCGACGATCCGGTTCAGTTCGGCGTGAGTGGGATACCGCACCAGAATCTTCATCAGAAAGCGGTCGAGCTGCGCTTCGGGCAGCGGATAGGTGCCTTCCATCTCGATGGGATTCTGCGTTGCCATCACGAGAAACGGCTGGTCCAGCTCGTGCGTCGCCGTGCCGCTGGTGACGGTGCGCTCCTGCATCGCTTCCAGCAACGCGGATTGCGTTTTGGGCGTGGCGCGGTTGATTTCATCCGCCAGCACGAGGTTGGCGAAGATTGGTCCGGGCGAAAAGCGGAGAGCCTTGGCGCCGCGATCGTCGCTTTCGACGATCATGCTGCCGACAATATCGGCCGGCATCAAATCGGGAGTGAACTGAATCCGCGAATACTTCAGTTGCAGCGCGCGCGCCAGCGTGCGCAGTAGCGTCGTCTTCCCTAAACCGGGAACGCCTTCCAACAGCACGTGCCCCGCGGCGAGCAGGCAAATGAGCACGCCTTCGACCACGTCATCCTGCCCGACGATGACTTTGGCGATTTCCTGACGGACAATGTTCAGGCGATCGATCGCCTGTTGAGCTGCGGCTTCAACTCCCACGTCCTTCATTGTAGAGCACGCCGTAAGTACGATTTGGAGGAAATCAGGATAAGAGTACGGGAAGGCCTACCGAACGACGCTCAAGCTTCGACACGAAGACCGGCTTGCTCACCCATTTTGCGGGCGAGGCAACCGAGAATCTCGGCCCGCTCCGACAAGGCCTTACGTGCTTGCGCAGGCGCTGCGCTACGCGTCAGCCAGTACCACGCCTGCATCAGTTTGTAATCCAGAAGCAGGAGCCGGTTCTCTACCGACTGGCCGCCCAGATTGGCAGCGTGCTGGAGAAGATACGTCACCACCCG
>DASXAK010000209.1:0-25939 GCA_036406715.1 Bryobacteraceae bacterium
TGCTGACCCGCTCTCTGGACTATCTCGACAGACTGTCCGAGGGGGCGCGCGCCAGCACCGAACTGCAGCGCGACCTCGCCGGCGGATACGAGCGGGTGGCCGAATTAGCCGGGGGGTCTGGCGATGCCAACCTCGGCCACGACCAGGAAGCTTTGCAGAGCCTTCGTAAGGCGTTGTCATTACGCGAGCAGGTGCTGGCGACAAACCCGCGCTCTATCGAGTTTCGCCGTGAGGTGGCGCGAACGCATCGCGAATTCGTCCGTCTTGGGGGCGTGACGCCCTCCGAGCGTCTGCAACACGCCACCGCTTCTGCCGTGATTGTCGGTAAGTTGACCCAGGAGCGGCCGCGTGATCCGCAAATCCGGAATGATCTGGCGCTCGCTGAATACGCTATGGGTTTCTGCATGCGCGACCAATCGCACTACCAGGAAGCCATCGTCTACTACCGCAGGGCTCTCGCCCATACCTCCAACGCATTTCCGCAAGACGTGGCGCTCTACCACAAGCGTTTGGGGGCAGTATTGTTCACGACCAACGATTTCCCCGCGGCCCTGGCGGAATATCGGGCCGCGCTGGCTATCGACGAGCCTCGCCTTGTTGCGAATCCTACCGACCAAAGAGCCAAGCTCGACCTTTCGTATGATTATTCCGATATCGGTCTGATTCTGCGCCGGACAGGGAAGCTTGCCGACAGCCTCGACGAATACCGCAAAGCCTACCGGCTCCGCGCGGAAGCGGCGGCCACGGATCCGCGGAATGAGCGCGCCGCGGTAGCGGTTGCATCCGTGGCCTCGCGGTTGGCAGGGGTTTACGACGACATGGGTTCGTTCCGGCAGGCTCAGCGCGTGTACGATCAAGCCCTCAGCCTCGCCGAGGCCGGCCGGCGGCGTTTCCCGGAAAGCCGGAGTGCTCTCGTGCAGCTGGCGGATAATACGCTTTCCGCCGGTGTCCACAAGCAAAAGCGGCATGCCTGCGGTCAGGCTACGGAGCTGTTTCAGCGCGCGCTCGACCTCTATCGCAACCTGAAAGCCGAGGCGCAAATCCATCAGGCGGAAGAACTCATTCGCGCTTGCGCGGCAGCTCCGCTTCAGATTAGAGGAAAATAAAGCCCGTCAGCCTTAGCACAGGCCGGTCAGCAGCCGCTCGTAGGCGTCGGTCACGGCATCCCAGGAATAACGCTCCCGAACCCTTGCCATAGCAGCCTGGCGCAAAACGTCACGCTCAGGTTCGGGCATTTCCAAGACCAGCCTCAACTTCGCGGCGAGCTCATCCGGCTCGAAGGGGATGCCGGCGTCACCGGCGGCCTCGGCGTTCTCCGGCGTATTGCGGTACAGCAGAAGCGCGCCGCGCCCCATCGCTTCAATCAGAGCCGGGTGCGTGCCGCCGACCTCAGTCGCATGAATGTACGCGAAGCAGTGCGAGCCCAACTGGCGGTAGCCTTCACCGTAGATCGCCCCGGGTATCACGATGCGCGGGTCCCGCGTGTCGTGAACACGCCGAATGTAGTCGCGCGCGTAGGGTGCGTCACCGATGAGGGCGAGCTGATAAGACGTTTTGACGTTCTCGAAGGCTTGTCTCACTTCGAGCGCTCGATTTTCGGGCTCCAGACGGCTCACATAGAGAAAATATTTGCCCGGCTCGAGTCCGAGCTTTCGGACCAGAGTCGCGTCCTCAACGCGGCCGATCTCGGCACCGTATGGAATGAAAAGGCTCTGCTTTTGGTAGCGCACTCGATAGTATTCCTGGATGGCGCGGGCATCGGTAATGATAGCAGTCGGGAAGATGGTGGCGAGGCGTTCCGAGAACAGATACCAGGCGCGGGCGAGGCGGTTCCACTTCTCGCGCTTGCGCTCGATGCCATCGACGTTGAGCGCCGTGGGCACGCCAAGCGCTCGCGGCCAGAGCGTGAAGACGGCATTGGCCGCATTGCAATAGAGCGCCACGTCCACATGATGCCCCAGCAGGTGCAGGGTCGAGAGGAAGGTATGGGCGACAGTGTCGAGATACTTGTGCCGGATCGTGGGGAGATATTGGAGCTGAACGCGGCGGAACTCCGCCATGCCGGGCCGCTCCCGGCAATAGACCGTGACACCATGGCCGCGAGCCGCCAACCGCGTCGACAGTTCTTCGGCGAACGTTTCAAAACCGCCGTAATGAGCCGGGATGCCGCGCGTGCCGAGGAGGGCGATGCGCATGCGCGCTCTCAAGTCCGAGCGGCGGCGGAGCGGGAACGGACGAGTCTCTTGGGAGCTGCCTTACTGACGGGTTTGTATTGAAACCAACTGGCCATATATTCTTCGTCGACGCGCCGGCGGGCCTGGATCAGCCGTCGTTTCACGAGCGCTTTCTTCCAATTTCTCGCGAGAAACCAGAGGGCCTTCAAAGAAGTCTGTTCCCGGAGGAAACAGCACGCCACCACCATTAAATCACGGGTGGTAATGGACAGGATGTTGCGCCAGTACAACCCCGGTGAAATGTTTTTAATCCGCATGAGGAAGCGGTTTTTCACCGAATGCATGTTGATCTCGGGCGGCAACGCGCGCCGGTTGCCAGGCAGGACCTTGCGTACGTGATAACCACGCGCAAACGGCACGTACAGACATTTCCAACCCATCAACTGGGCGCGCCAGGCGACGTCGGCATCCTCGCGGTAGACAAAGAAATCACTATCGAAAAATTCGCCATCCAAGGAGAGATCCTCGATCATCGCGCGCCGGTAAAGCGCCGCGGCCGCCGTCGCACCGAACACATACTCGTAATTCAAGTAATGGCCGTTATCTATCTCCTGGCTCCCGCGGTCCAGATGACGCAGCATCGGATTGAAGTAGATGCCGGTGGAATCCACAACCGCGCGGGCCGGGATCTCGAAATGAGGAGACATCGTCAGCAGTTTGCCGCAGACAGTGCCGATGCGGCCATCGAACTGTCCGGCGTCGACCAAAGCCTGAATGAAATTCGGCAGCAGAAGCACATCGGGATTGAGTGTCAACACCCACTCACTTTGCGACTGCGCAATAGCCTGGTTCTGCGCAGCAGCGAACCCGATGTTCTCCTCGTTGTAATAGACCTGGCAGCTCTGTTCGAACTGCTCCAGGATGTCGACAGTGCCGTCAGTCGAGGCATTGTCGATGACAATGATTTCTTTGAATGGATACTTCTGAGCAAGTACCGATTCAAGGCAGCGCTTAATAAAGCGCCCGCTGTTATAAGTCACAATCGTGACGGAGACAAGCCCGTTTTGCGCCATGAGCGAAAGAACCTGAGTTCCGAACTTTTGTACTTCCGCCTACTTGTACAACTAGAAAACAGACGACCTTGAATCAGTCATCTGGCCGAAGAAATATCGGACAGCGAGCTGGAAAACCTTCCGATAGGTCCGGAACGGCTCCATGCTTCGTTTCAGGGTCAATTCGCCCACCATACGAAGCACAGAACCCAGCATCACTGCTGCGCAAACCATGCGCACCTCGCACGCTGAGAAGTGCTTGGCCGAATACCTAAGTAGACTACCATACCAATAAACACGCCGACTCTCCACTGGCAATTTCACGATCGAATGCGCCCCTGTATGTTTTGCAACAGCATCGGGGACAAAATACCAACGATACTCGCGATCGGCAGCCCGGCGACAAAAATCCACATCTTCGAACCACAGCGGCCAGAAACCCTCGTCCAAACCGCCCAACTGTTCCCAAGCGTCACGGCGGATCATGAGAAACGCCCCGGCGGGTTGCTCGACGGCCTGCCGCTTCGAATAATCCAACGTCAGCCCTCGGTAGTCCCGATTCAGGGGATTTCCCGGCCAGAGCCGATTCAGCAAAAGAGATTCCAAAATCAAGACAGTAGGTGTGGGAAATTCCCGAACCATAAATCCGACCTGAGGCTTGCCGTCGCAACTCAGTAGAATGCCGGATGCGCCGGCTGCTCGTGGCAGATCACAAGCTGCCCGAAGCGGCTCTAACCCGCTTTGCAGGACAGTATCGGGGTTGAGCAGCAAGACATATGGGCAGGCGAGTAAGGAAAAACCCTGATTTACGGCGGCAGCAAATCCGACGTTTGTCGAATTCGCGACGACTCGGACTCCCGGACGCGCGGCAACCGCGACCGTGTTATCGCTGGATGCGTTGTCAATTACGACAATTTCTGCACCGCTGTTAACCACTCCATTCAAACAAGCATCAATGACCGTCGTGGAATTGTAAGTTACGATAACGATTCCGACGTGTGCCATGCGTCACTTTGACCCGGCCAAGAGAAAATAGACCCGCCAGAAGAGGTCCCAACCGGTCTTCGCCTGTGCGTTGTAAATCAGACTCTCACTGTTCCGAAGGAAACTCTCCGGTAAGAGCCGGCCTTGGGCGCGAACACGGGAGTATGCGCGGATGCCCTGAAATTTGCCGCGCAGCCAACCCAAACCGCCGCCATGCCGGACTGCGAGCGCACCCCATAGGATCTGCGCGACAAGAATCGGCCACATGTAACGGCTGGGGTAATACAAGGCTACCAGGTAGCATTGATTTCGTGCGATGCGACGAACCGTTTCCGGATGCCAGCGGCCCAGGCTGGCGCTGCCGTGGTGCCATGCGAGGGCGTCCGGCAGATACACGCCGGTGATTCCCTGGGTGGCGCAGCGCAGTCCGAACTCCACGTCTTCCAGGTACGATTCGAACGTTTCATTCAACAGCCCGACGCGCTGAAACAAATCGGCGCGCAACACGATGGCGGTCCATGGCGCGAGAGCTATTTCACACCGCGCGGAGAACAAAGGTCCGTCAAGGCGGGCCTGTCCCAGGCGCCAGGCGACGCCGCCGCGGCAGACCGCATCGAAAGTGGCGTCCAGGCGGGTTTTTTCCGCTGCCGAAAAGATTTTCCCGGTCGCGAACGGAGCGCCCTCGGCCGCCAGTTTCGCCAGGTAGTCCGGGGCGAGTTCCACGTCATTGTTCAGGACGGCGATCGACTCGCCTGTGCTCTCTCGGATACCGCGGTTTACGGCGGCGGCAAAACCGGCATTGCGACCCATCGCAATCACGCGGGCACCACGGGAGCGGGCCAGTTCGGGCGCTCCATCGCTGGAGCCGTTATCGATGACCAGTACCTCCGAAGGCTTCAGGGTTTGCGCTTCGAGCGTGCCGAGCAACCGCTCGAGTAGAGCCCGGCCGTTCCACACAGGCACAATTGCGGTCAGAGTCATCAGAAGACTGGCCGAAAGATCCGGAAGGCCGCTGATATCATGGGGAAGATGAAGCAGCTATTGGTTCTGCTGTCGATTTCCGGTGCGCTGCTCGGCGCCCAGGATCTCGCGAACGTGCACTCCGTGTATCTCCTGCCCATGGCACACGGCATGGACCAGCATCTGGCCAATCGCCTGACCCAGGAACATGTTTTCCAAGTAGTCACGACGCTAAAGAGCGCCGACGCCGTGTTTACCGATCGTATTGGAGAGGCGTTCGAGTCCGAACTGGCGGAAGCCAGGGGCAATGCTGATGCGGTCAAGCCACCGGCAGAGGCTAATAAATCGCCGGAACCGCCGGAGGGCAACTCGTCTGCGCCATTACCGCCGCCCGGGCCGAAGTCGACTTTCGGACAAGGTAAAGGGACGGTCTTTTTGGTGGATCCCAAATCGCACCGCGTGTTGTGGTCTGCGTACCGGCCCGCCAAAAGCTCAAGTTCCGATGATTTGAATCGCACAGCCTCCGACATTGTAAGCCGTCTGGAGCGCGATCTAAAGACCAAGTAAAAGCTGGGTATTTCGAGCCAATGTCCAGCGGGGCGCTTCGAAAAACGCTGTGATATACTGCCCGACAATCGGGAAAGGAGACACGCCTTGAGACATCAGGTCTGCGCCATTCGGATTGTCACTTTGGCCGTGTGGGCGGGAGTGTGCGCGTGGGGGCACCATTCGCCATCGGCCGAGTTCGACATGACGAAGAGAATCACGCTAACGGGTACGCTGACCCAGGTAGATTGGATTAATCCTCATATTAAGGTCGCGATGGAGGTAAAAAGCGAGGCCGGGAAAGTGGAGAATTGGGGATTTGAGAGCAATCCGCCGGCGTGGTTTCGGAGAGTGGGCGTGAGCCGGGCCGATCTGGCGAAAGCGATCGGTCAAACCGTAAAGGTGGAAGGCGTCCGCGCGAAGGACGGCTCGTTCTACGGTTACCTGCAAAAGATCATGCTGCCGGACGGGACGTCGCTGGAGTTGGTGAGTCCGAACGCGGCCGCGGAGGGTGGAAAATGAAAGCCCGGTTTGTGTGTACCATTACCTTGTCTCTCCTGCCGTTGATGGGAGCAGCCCAACCCACCACGAAAGTGTCCGCCAGCATCAAGCGCACCGCCGATGGCCACCCGGACCTGAGCGGAGTCTGGCAATTCGCCATCGACCTGCCCCCGGTCGCACTGAAAAAAGAAGTCAACGGGAAAGTAGCGCTTAATACATTGGATCAGAGCGCGCGCCGGCCGGTGAATAAGGCAATCTCCGGCGCGTTGCCGTTTACGACCGCCCCCTCCTACAAGCCGGAGTTTCAAGAGAAGGTGAAGTATCTGCTCGATCACGAGAGCAAAACCGACGAAGTCTTTTATTGCGGCAAGCCGGGCGTACCGCGCATCGGATCGCCGCGGAAAATCGTGCAGCTTCCGAACGAGATCATCTTCTTTTATGAAGATATCTCCGGCGATCCGTACCGCATCATTCCGACCGACGGGCGAGCCCACCGGAAGAACCCAAACCCGTCCTACTATGGAGACTCGGTCGCGCACTGGGAAGGCGACACACTGGTAATCGACGTGACCGGGTTTGTGGATACGAGCTGGTTCGGCGAAGAGGGCTACTTCCACAGTGATGCCATGCACGTCACTGAACGGCTCTGGCGCAGTGGCGAGAACCTCGCGTATCAAGTGACGGTCGAAGATCCCAAGGTGTTGACCGCGGCCTGGACCGAGCCGCCGCGCATCGTCAAACCGTCGAACGATCCGCTGGAAGAATCGCCGCGCTGTGTCGAGACCGACAGTGACAAGCTGCAAAATCTCGATCACCACGGCCAACGGTAACAATCCGGCCGCCTAACAGACGGCTGCAGCCAGGATTGGCTGCCCGATAACTTTTGGAGGGGACATGAGCAAGAGTAGGAGCAAGGGCCGCATTTCCCGCCGCAAATTCCTCGAAGGAACCGGAGTTGCGCTGGTGGCCGCGACGGAAGTTCCGGCCCTTCGCGCGCAGAGCGACACCGGCACCTCCATTCGCCTGACGGTCAACGGCACCGCGCATCGCCTGAAGGTGGAAGACCGCTGGACCTTGGTCGAGGTACTGCGCGACCATCTCAAGCTCACCGGCACCAAGATCGGCTGCGACCGCGGCGAATGCGGGGCATGCACCGTGATTGTGGAAGGCAAGCCGGTTTACTCCTGCAGCCAGCTGGCTGTGTGGATGGATGGAAAATCGATCGAGACGGTCGAGGGACTTGCGCACGACGACCAGCTCGATCCCGTGCAGAAAGCCTTCATCGAGCACGACGCCCCGCAATGCGGGTTCTGCACCTCGGGCCAGGTGATGGCGGCGAAGGCGCTGCTCTCGCGCAATCCGCACCCGACCGAGCAAGAAGTGCGCGCCGGCCTGACCGGAAACATCTGCCGGTGCGCCGCGTACAACCGGTATGTGGAAGCCACGCTCGCCGCCGCGGCCTCGGTTCCCGCCGGCGGCACCGCGCAGTTCATTCCCGCGGATGGCAAAGCGTTGCCGGCATTGACGACGGCCGGCCACCCCACGCCGCGAATCGACGCCCTGGAGCGCGTCACGGGCAAGGCCACATATACCGGCGACTTCCATCTCGACGGTATGCTCTACGCCCGCGTACTGCGCAGCCCGCATCCGCACGCGCGCATTCGCAGCATCGATATCTCGAATGCCAAGGCCATGCCGGGGGTCAAGGCCGTGCTGACACACGAGAATTGCGAGGTGGTGTGGGGCGCCGGCGGCGTCGCGGGCGGCCTGCAATACAACGATCAGATCAAGAAGATCACGAAGCAGCGGCGTTACGCGTTCAATAACCCGGTGCGTTTCGTGGGCGAGCCCGTAGCCGCGGTCGCAGCTACCGATCGTCATCTCGCGGAAGCAGCGCTGGCGAAAATCACGGTCGATTACGAAGTACTGCCGCACGTGCTCGATCCAGAAGAGGCGCTGAAAACCGAAGCTCCCAAGATCTGGCCGGAAGGGAATCTCGCGCTCAATAACCAGAACGAGGCCAAGCCGATCGGCCAGCGGCGCGGCGATGTTGACGCCGGTTTCACCAAGGCCGAGCACGTTTTCGACAATCGTTTCAGCACCGCTTTTGTGCACAACGCGCAAATGGAACCGCGCGCCGCAATCGCCCAGTGGGAAGGCGACAAGCTGACCGTCTACACACCCACCGGCGGCATCGCCAACTGCCGCCACGATATCGCGCGCGACCTCGGCATCCCGGACGAGAAAGTGCGCGTCATGTCGCTCTACATGGGCGGCAATTTTGGCAACAAGAACCAGAATCAGGATGCCGATCTGATCGCTGCGATGCTCGCCAAGCAGGCCGGCGCGCCGGTGAAGCTGGAGATGTCGCGCAAGGAAGATTTCATCGGGATGCACGGCCGCTGGCCGACTGTTCAGTACTTTAAGGTTGGAGTCGATCGCGACAACGCGCTCACGGCTATTCAGCTTCGCGGCTACAGCGGCATGGGCGGCTATCGCAAGAATTCCGGAAATATCGGCGGCATGGACGCGTTCGACTGCCCGAACATCCAGGAGACCATTTATCCCGTCTATACCAACCGCACCGTTTCCGGGAATTTCCGCGGTCCCGAATTTCCGCAGGGCTACTTCGGGTTCCAGTCGATGATGGACGATGTGGCCTACAAGGTGAAGATGGACCCGGTCCAGTTCGCGCTGAAGAATCGCGTGCGCAAAGCGAACGGCACGGCCGAGTTCACCAACTACACACTCGAGGAGTGCATCCGCCGGGGCGCGGAAGCGTTTGATTGGAAGAACCACTGGCGTCCCGAACCGGGCAGCGATCGCGGCCCCATCAAACGCGGCGCCGGCATGGCCTACATGGCGTTCCGCTCCGGCGTGGGCCGCAGCAATGCCGTGATCCGCGTCGATTCCAAGGGCCACTACTACGTACACGTCGGCGTGACCGACGTGGGCGCCGGCGCCAAGACCACCATGGCCTTGATCGCGGCCGAAGCTCTGAGCGTGCCGCTCACCGAGATCACGCTGGTGTGGGGCGACACCGATCGCTGTCCGTATTCGGTCGGCGAATCCGGCAGCCGAACTACCATCATGACCGGCGATGCAGTCATTGCCGCGGCCCGCGATATCAAGCAGCAGGTTGCGGAAAAGGGTCTGCCGTCGGGAACCAACTTCATCACCGTCGAAGCCTCGCCCAATCCGACCGTCGCGGGCGGCAAGGTTCGTAACACTTTCGGCGCGCACTTCGTTGAGGTCGAAGCCGATACCGAGCTCGGTACCATCCGAGTGCTGAAATATCTCGCGGTCCAGGATTGCGGCCGCATCATCAACCGGCTGACCGCCGAAGGCCAAATCAAGGGCGGCGCGCTGCAGGGCATCAGCATGGCGCTGCATGAGGATCTGCTCTACGACCCGCGCAGCGGCCAGCCGCTCACAGCGGGATATTACGGCGCGCGCATCATTACGCATCGCGACGCTCCCAATATTGAGGTGCTGTTTATCGAAAGCGATGACGGCTACGGCCCGTACGGAGCGAAGAGCATTGGTGAATCCGGCAAAGTACCGGCCGTAGGCGCGGTGGCCAACGCTGTGTTCAACGCGCTCGGCCATCGCTTGAAAGACTTGCCGATCACACGTGACAAGGTGCTGGGGGTGCTGGCATGAAATCTTTCACGAATGCGAACCCGCGAGATCTGGCGCAGGCGGCAAAACTGGTCCAACAGGCGCAAACGGCCGGACGGCATGCCGCCGTTGCCGGAGGCGGGAGCGATCTGCTGGGCATGATCAAGGACAACGTGGTCGCGCCCGACGTGCTGGTCCACCTCAAAGGGATCAAGGGGCTCGAGCAGGTGGCGTCCGATTCCGGCGGCGCTCGCGTCGGCGGGCAAATCACGCTGGATGCCGTTAGCAATCACTCTATGATTCGCAGCCGCTACGCCGTGCTGGCCGAAGCGGCCGAAAGCGTCGCCACACCGCAGATCCGCAACGTGGGAACGCTGGCAGGCAACGTTTGCCAGCGGCCGTGGTGCTGGTATTACCGCAATGGCTTCCCGTGTTTCAAAGCCGGCGGAAATCAATGCTTTTCGGCTACAGGAGAGAATCAGTTCCACGCCATATTCGGCGGCGGCCCGAGTTTTATTGTCCATCCCTCGGACACGGCTGTGGCGTTGCTGGCGCTGGATGCGAAATTCCGGGTGACCGGACCATCGGGCGATCGCACTGTTTCAGCGGCGGAGTTTTTCGTCTTGCCGAAGCAGAATGCCGCCCGCGAGAATTCTCTCGCGGACAACGAAGTGCTGGCTTTGGTGCAGCTTCCGGCGCCGCGGCCGGGGACACGCAGCACCTATCACAAAGTCATGGACCGCGAAGCCTGGACACATGCCGTGGTGAGCGCTGCGATTGTTCTGGAGATGGACAAAGAGGTATGCCGCTCAGCACGCATCGTGCTGGGTGGGGTCGCGCCGATTCCGTGGCGCGTGCCGGATGCCGAGCGGCTGCTCGCCGGCCAGCGCGTCACGCCCGAACTGGCGGCCCAGGTGGGCGAAGCGGCTCTTGCGGGCGCGACACCACTACGAAAGAACGCGTACAAGGTGCCGCTAACGAAGGCGGTGGTGCGGCGGACGCTGGTGGAGCTCGCTACTCGCGCTTAGAGGGCTGCGCAAGCCAGGTCATGCGCCACTAGTTTCCAGCGGCCTTCTTTTGATCTGCCAGCACCGTTAAGAACGCGTGCTCCTGAATGTCGAGCTCGGTCTTGTATCCGGCAGGATCAATGAACGGGTTCGGACCCTTGCCCACTTTCTCGTATTTCTCGGCCAGGTTGTACATGGCTGGATGTGATCCCAGCGGAACGTCGCAGGGCAGCGATCGCAGGATTTTGAAGCTGCGCATGTACTCGTCGGCGATCTGCGGAACGTCCGGATTGTTGACGAGTTTGAACCCCGGGTTCACTCCGACGCTGCCGATGATCACGACGTCATAGGATTTGCCGCCGTCCTGCACCTTTATGGTCCACGTGGTGCAGCCGCGAGTGTGGCCGGGCGTTAAATGCGCCACGAGCGTGGCGCCTCCCAGCCGCACTTCGTCGCCGTCGTGCAGGATCCGATCAATTGGATGTGGCTTGTTTCCCGGCGTCATCGCGCGCAGCGCCGGAACATCCTGCTCCATTGCCATGACGGTTGCGCCGGTCAACTCCTTCACCATCGCGTCGCCTTGCATGTGATCAGCATGAGCGTGGCTGCCGAGCAGAATCTTGATATCGGTAAATCGAAATCCGAGCTTCTCGACGGATGAACGAATTACCGGCACGGTCTGCTCATAGTCGCTGTTGATGAGGATCAGGCCGTCGGATGTCGCAACCAGGAATGACGCCAGCGATTCCGAACCGACATAGTACAGATTTCCGATGATCTTATGCGGAGGGAACTGCTTATTCTGTTGCTCGCGGGAACCGACGTTGCGTCGGAAGATCTCTTCGGCCGTCCAGGTTTTCGTGCTCTGTGCGAGCAATGGCGCGCCGAACCCGCATAGTACGAATAAACAAGGCAGGTGACGCATTCTCATGGGTGCACAGCATATCATAGCGAGACGATCCTGAAACCCCGGGCTCATCCACGACGTCTAGCGTAATTCCGCTGCCATGAGATACCATCCTACGTTGGTGGGATTTTGATCGATGAGAAAAAACAGCACAGGTGAGCCTTTCAGCAACAGAGTGAAATTCTGTCTTCTGGCGGGCATGGCAATGTTCGTGGGATCCTATCCGAGCGCGGCGCAGGCTCCGGCGGCATATACCATTTCAACAATCGTGGGCACGGGCACGGCTGGGTTTGCGGGCGACGGTGGTCCGGCCGTATCCGCGCAAATTAACGATCCATGCGCGCTGGCGCTAGACGGCTCGGGAAACTTATTTATTGGAGACGAACTCAATTACCGGATTCGCAAGGTAACGGCGGACGGCAATATCAGTACAGTGGCGGGCACAGGGACGGCCGGTGACTCCGGAACCGGTGGCGCCGCCACTTCCGCTGCCATTCGCGTGCCGTGCGGTATGGCGCTCGATGGTTCAGGCAATCTGATCTTTGCGGATACGACGAATCACGAGATCAAGAGGATCGCCACTAGCGGCACGATCACTACAATCGCCGGCACCGGCACGGGCGGATACGCTGGCGATCTGCACCCCGCCACGCAGGCCCAACTGAATAACCCGACCGGCATAGCGATCGATGCAGGCGGCAATATCTATATTGCGGACAGCGGGAATCATGTAATCCGAATCCTCACGACGGATGGGAACATCCAAACTTTTGCCGGCACCGGAAAAGCCGGTTATTTCGGTGATGGCGGGCCCGCGGGCGCAACGACGCAACTGAGCAACCCTACCGGCCTGGTAATGGATGCCGCCGGAAACCTCTACGTGGCGGACAGCGGAAATGGAGTCATTCGGAAAATCACTCCCGGTGGGGGCCTCATTACCACGATCGCCGGCAATGGGTTCAATAGCTATGGTGGCGATGGCAAACCTGCAACACAGGCCGCACTGGACCATCCGCGCGCGGTTTCCGTGGATCCCGCCGGGAATCTTTACATCGCCGACACCTTGAACTCGCGCATCCGGGTGGTGACTCCGGACGGAATCATCAATACGATCGCCGGCACGGGTACGCTGGGCAGCGGCGGCGATGGCGGTCCGGCGCTTCAAGCGCAGATGTTCTTCCCGACGGCTGTGAGAGTGAATGCAGCGGGTAACATCTATGTCGCAGACACGCAAAACAGCAGGGTCCGCCTGCTGACGCCAGGAGTTGCTCCCGGAGCGACGCCAACGATCAGCAGCATTGTGAGCGCCACCGAGTTTGGGGCATTTCCCGAGGTCGCGCCCGGTTCCTGGATTGAGGTGCATGGCGCCAATATCGCCAGCGAAGCGCGCCTCTGGACCGCGGCCGATTTCAGCGGCACCAATGCGCCTGTGTCACTGGACCACGTCTCTGTGACGATCGCCGGTCAGAACGCATTCGTGTATGCGATCAGCCCCAAACAAGTCAGCGTGCAGGTGCCCTCAAATGTCGGACCCGGACCCCAGACCCTAACGGTCACTACACCGGGGGGAACGAGCAACTCTCTACAGGTAATGATCAAGGCGACACAACCCGGCCTGTATGCTCCGGCCACACTGGTCGCGGGCGGTAGCCAGTACACGGCCGAGTTTAACGACGCGAGCGTGACGTTCGTGATGCCGTCGGGGGCTGTCTCCGGCCTTAGCTCGCGGCCCGCTCACGCAGGCGAGGTTATTGTCCTTTGGGGGACCGGTTTTGGCGCGGTCAGCCCGAACATCTCTGCGGGAGAGGTCGTGCAGGAATACAACTCCCTGATGACACCGGTACAGTTTACGGTGGGCGGCGTTCCCGCGACGACGCTGTATGCCGGCCTGGCGCCGGATGAGATCGGACTTTATCAGTTCAATCTCGTGGTGCCCAATGTAGCGCCGGGCAGTGCGGTACCGGTCACATTTAACCAGGGCGGCGTTGCCGGAGCGCAGACTTTGTACATCGCGGTGGAATAGCCGTCAGACTGCGCTTGATATACTGATCGCGAAATGTTGGGACGACCCTGGATTCTCGGTCTGGCTGCGTCCGCCGGTGTGCTATTCGGCCAGACTTCCAAAATCGCGCCCGGGGATTGGCCAGACTACAACCGCGATCTGGCCGGCACGCGGCACTCACCTCTCGACCAGATCAACACGAAGAATGTGGCGAACCTGGCTCCGGCGTGGTCTTACGAACTCGGCAGTAGTGAAGCGGAGGCCGGCGCCGAAGAGTCGCCATTCGCGGCGGGCGGAGGAGCGGGAGGCCGCGGCGGCCCAAGACGGGTTTCGTCCGAGGCGACTCCTATCGTCGTCCACGACGTCATGTATCTTCCCGCGGCGAACCGTGTGGTGGCGCTCGATCCCCAAACCGGAAGCGAAGTCTGGCACTACACGCTGGCAATGGGGCAGCCGAGTTCCCGCGGGGTCGCGTATTGGCCCGGCGACAAACAAAATCCTCCGCGTGTGATTTTCACCGCCGGAAAACGGCTGATCGGGCTGAACGCGAACACGGGCAAGATCGACCCTGGCTTCGGCAAGGAAGGTGAAGTTGACATGGTCGTGCCGTGGAGCGGTGTGCCGGTGATTTACAAAAATATCGTACTGATCGGCGCCACGGTTGGCGAAGTACCGATCGGGCCGCCCGGCGATTCGCGCGCCTTCGACGCCCGCACCGGCGCCAAACTCTGGGAATTTCACTCGGTCGCGCGGCCGGGCGATGTGGGGCACGAGACATGGCTCGACGACGGCTGGAAGGGCCGTTCGGGAACCAACATCTGGGCGTGGCATATGACGGTGGATGAGCAGCGCGGAATCGTCTATATGCCGTTCGGGAGTCCCGCGGCGAATTACTACGGAGGCGACCGGCCGGGCGCGGACCTGTTCGGCAATTCGCTGGTTGCCGTCGACGCCGAAACCGGCAAGCTGAAATGGTACTTCCAGACCGTCCATCACGATTTGTGGGATTCGGATTTGCCGCCGGCTCCCGGGCTGATTGACCTCGTGATCAATAACAAGAAGATTCCCGCGCTGGCCCAGATCGGCAAAACCGCGCAGATGTTCATTCTCGACCGCGTCACGGGAAAGCCGGTGTTCGGCGTGGAAGAGCTTCCAGTTCCCGCAGGCGACGTGCCCGGAGAGTGGTATTCGCCCACGCAGCCGTTTCCCGTGAAACCGCCGCCCCTGGCGCGCACCAGCTTCAAACCGGAGGACATCGTCACGGCCGAGGACACCAGTCCCGAACACGCCAAAGCCTGTCAGGAAGTCTTTGCGAAGGCAGGCGGATTCTACAATGCCGGCCCGTTTACACCCTTTCTCCTGCATGAAGAAGGCAAGCCGCCGCGCAGCACGATCCAGTTTCCGGGAAATGGCGGGGCCAATTGGGGCGGCACCGCGACGGATCCGAAGTTGGGATACGTTTTCGTGCAGACTCATGACACGGCGCTCTCCGGCTGGATGGAAAAGCGCCGCGAGGGGTTGAACTACGGGAACGGGACGCAGGGCTCGACACAGCCCTACGACCGCGGCAGCGTCGACGGTCCCGGCCCTTATCACGGCTTCAGCGCGACGGTTCGCGATGCAGACGGACACGTCATCGGCATCTGGCCTTGCCAGAAACCGCCTTGGGGCCGGCTGTTCGCGGTGAACGCGAACACGGGAGACATCGCGTGGCAAGTGCCGCTGGGAACTACCGACGCCCTCCCAGAGGCTAAGCGCAACACGGGCGGAACGGGCAGTGCCGGGCCGATTGTGACGGCCGGCGGGCTGGTCTTCATCGGCGCGACCAATGACAGCCGGTTCCGCGCTTTCGACGAAAAGACCGGGAAAGAGCTTTGGGTGACAAAACTCGCCCGCAACGCCAACGCAAATCCGATAACCTACCTCGGGAAGAACCGGAAGCAATACGTGGCGGTCATCGCAACCGACACGCTGCGCGTATTCGCACTGCCTTAGTCGACGGACATCACCGACTGAACGCCATTGAGCTGTTCTCCGGTTGACTCCGCGGCCGGGCGCGGCTCGATCGGCAGCTCGACGATCTGTCCGCGGCGTAGTTCTCCGTGGACCGGTGCGGTGACGCGCGAGAAATTCTCCTGGGCCATCCTCAACAGCTCCATGCCTCGCTCCGCCGACTCTCTCTCCTCGATCAGCTTGCGGCTGATCTGGGACCGGTCGTGCTCCAGTTCAGTCACGTGATCGGTCAGCTGCCGGACACGCTCCTGCTCCGTGCTGAGTTCGGCTTCGACGGATGCGCGTTGGCGCCGTTCTTGCTCATAGGAACGGCTCAGGGTGATACCGTCCGCGACCAGTCGCTCGGCCTGTGAGGTCAGCTCCTGCACTTGCTGCCTTTCGGTTTGCAGTTGCGCCTCGAGCGTGGCGATCCGGGTACTTCGCTCGTCAGACAGTCCGCGTTGCTCTTCGAGCTTCACCTCGAGCTCATTGCGCGACTTGAGGAGAGAAGCGTTTTGCGTACTCAATTCCTGACCAATCTGTTCTGTCACCGATCGCTGCAGCTTGTCCTTTTCGACGTCCGCCAGGATCTGGGAGAGCTGCGCCTGCTTTTTCTTCAACTCCTCGGTGTGCTGTTGAAGAGCCTGCTCGCGCTCGGCAAGCTGTTTTCGGAGATCGTCGGTCGTCGAATTCGCGGCCGCGAGCGCGGCCTCAGCGGTCTCAACCTTAGTTCGTAAGGCGGCCAGATCAGCGCCGGTAATGGGCAACCGCACTTTGCGGCTCATCAGAAGAATGCCAACGATAGTGCCTACGAGCGCGCCTACCGTTGTGCACAGGAAGATCACATTCACATTCATCGCAACCTCGCTTCACACGCGCATCAAGTGGCCCGAACCTCCGATGTATCTGACTGATAGTAAGAGTTTCTCAAGGCGAACACTAAGCCCCAATTGGATAGCTAGCCCGAGAATGCTATCGGCGGTTATCGGCGATGGTTTAGCAGGTCACGGATCTCCAGCAGCCGGTGGGGGTTTTCCAACGGCCACTCCTCACCATTGCTGTCCCGAACGTAAAGCTGGATCAGCCCATCCAGTGCCGGCAGGCAGGTGGTCTCTACCCAGGCCAGGCAACGGCCCCCATCTTCGGAGAACCGGTGAGGCAAACCATTCATAGAAATGGTGAAACGCTGGCGGCCGCGGCCCAGCCAGCCCGTGGAGCGCTCCCCGATACACGACACAATCTCCACTTTCGGGCCGAGCGGGTTGGTGATGAGCAACATGAGTGCGTTGCCCGTGTCCGATTCCGCGGTGGATATGGCGCCGCCCACGGTTCCCAGCAAAATGCGGGGTTTGACCACGGCGGTGCCAGACGTCAGGGACAAAGTTGTAGCCATTGCAAGGCAATCCTCCCGATGCGTGCCTTGGATTGTGCACTTCGACGACCACCTATGCCACGCATGGAGTTACCGCGCCCGCTACGTACTCTCCGGGGTTAACGTTATCCTCGTCCTTACACGCCGCAGGCGCCGGGGCCGGGTAAAAATGTTTTGTCGCATTCTCGCGGGCAACTGGGGCTGTTCATGCCTCGGAACGAGTCGTCTTGGTGGCGGCGAAGCGTAGCCGGACGTAGTCCGCAACCCAGGTTCCGTGGGCGTCACGCAACTGCGGTTCGAGCACCGATCGGACTTCTACAAGATATTTCTGCCGTTCGGACTCCGGTAGCGCATGGAGAAAGCTATGGCCGAATGTCTCCAGCCAGGGAATGATGTCTCCGGGGAGAGGAGTGGGCCGCGGAATCAAGGCAATGGTATCGACGCGGAAGCCCGCGCGCTCGAGGCGCGAAGCGTAATCGCCGGGAGTCGGGAAATACCAAGGCACGTGCGATTCTCCGTCGATTCCCCGGCGCTCCAGGGCATGGACGAGCGCCGTTCGGACCTTGTGGACGCAGCCCGAACCTCCGCATTCGGCGACGAACCGGCCCATCGGCCGAAGCGCGCCGTAAACGGCGGCGATCATCGGATCCGCATTCTTGATCCAGTGGAGAACCGCGTTGCTGAACACGGCATGGAACTCTTCGTGGAACGGCAGCGCTTCGGCGCTCATCACGCGCGCATCCAGCCCCAACTGCCTGGCGGCCTCGACCTGGGCGGGGCTCGAGTCGACGCCGACAACGTCACACCCCATCTCGGCCAGTTTCCGGGTGAGCACGCCATCACCACAGCCGAGATCGAGAATGCGTTCTCCCGGTTTGGGCGCTAGCAGTTCAACGACGGGTCCTCCCAGGTCAGAGACGAATCGCGCATTCCGAGCGTACTGCGCAGGATCCCAGGTTTGAGTGGCGGACATACAAAGATGATAGCGAGACGGCGCAGCGGCTTACGGGCTCGCCGATGGCGCATCATTCTTCAACAAACGCCTGCAGACGCGCCAGCGCGGCGTCCCACTGTGCGGAAACGAGATCGAGGTAGTCCTTCAATCCCATCACCGGCTCGGGATCGTATTGGAACAAGTTTTCTCGGCCCCGGCGAACCCCATGAACGATCCCGACACCTTCCAGGACGCGGAGGTGCTTCGTCACTGCCTGGCGGGTCAGTTTCGACCCCGCGGTGAGTTGCGAGATCGAATGTGGCTGCCCGCGACAAAGGCGGACAACCAGCGCCAATCGGGTTTCATCGCCTAGAGCAGCAAATACCGGCGCTTGCGAGCGCCGGAGAGCAGCAGTGTTTCTATGACCTCTGCGTGACATGACGTTCGATGTTCTTCATCTGCTCGGTCCACCCGCCCTCGTTACGAGGGAACGATTCGGTGCGCCGGGCGGGCGGCAGTTTTTCGAATCCGGACTCGGTGAGAGTCAGCAACGTCCCGGTGGCGGTCTTTTCCAGCCGGAATTCCACCAGAGTCGGCGGCTCCCCGGAGTAATCCACATTCGGATCGACCGCGTAGGGATGCCAGGTGAAGGAGAAAAGCCGCTCGGACTCCATAGCCTGCACGACGGCCTCCCACCGGAGGTGCTCGTAGCCAGGGTAGGTCATCTGCCCGCGCGAGATCTGGCCCGGAAGGAACGGGCCGTCCAGCTTGACCCGGAACCATTCGCCGAACTCCCGATAATCGGTGAGTGCGCGCCAGACGCGCGAAACCGGGGCTTTGAGTTCAATCCGCTTTTCGATACGATCGTTCACAATTATGCAACCTCCAAGTTGCATAATAGCGCCATTGCGGGAACAAGCGCAACTGATTGGTTGCGTGTTCGAGGGAGGGCGCAGGCAGGACTCATTCCGGGTCTCCGCTGTTCCTGAATTCTCGTGTATCTGATAACGAGATCCGATATAATCTAATTGAATCGGATGACGGGCGCGCGATCCAGTCTACACGAGGAGGCAAGAGTTGACATGAATCTAAGCCAACTGGCGCGGTCGATTTGCGAATCGCCGACTCTCAAGCTGAATGAGACGGCGGCCCTGTTGAGGGAAAAGGGCGAGCCCGTGATTCACCTGGGCGGCGGGGAGCCAAAGAGCAAAGCGCCGATCGACGCCATCGTGGGTTGCACGGCGGGACTCGAAACGGGCGACGTCAAGTACGCGCCCGCCGATGGCATTCCGGCGCTGAAAAAAGCCATCATCCGGTACACGGAGGAGCACTATGGCCGCCTGGTCGCGCCGGATAATGTGATCGCCTCCAGCGGGGCCAAGCAAGCGATCATGGTGCTGCTGCACGCGATTCTCGATCCCAAAGAGGAAGTCATCTTTCCCGTCCCATTTTGGGTCAGCTATCCCGAGATGGTGAAACTCGCGGGCGGCGTGCCGGTCCCTGTGGCGGCGCGCGATGGCGGCTTCGAGCCCGCCGTAGACGAGATCGCGGAGGCCGTCGGCCCGTACACCAAGGCGATCATCCTCAATAGCCCGAATAATCCTTCCGGTGTGGTGTACTCGGAAGAGTTCGTGGCCGGTGTGGTGGAACTGTGCGAGAAACGGAGCCTCTACCTGATCATGGACGACACGTACAACCGCCTGATCTTCGACGGGCGCTCCCCCACGAACTGCTATCACTACACGGGAGCCCACAACATCGACAGTTCGAAGCTGGTGGTGATCAACTGCGTCTCGAAGATGTACGCCATGACCGGTTTTCGCATCGGGTGGGCGATTGGCAACCGGCAGTTGATTCGCGCGATGACCAACATCCAGTCGCAGGAGACGTCGGGGCCCGCTACGCCGTCGCAGTGGGCAGCGGTAGGCGCTCTGAACGGCGTGCAGTCGGGAATCGACGCGCTGCGCATGACACTGGAGAATAACCGCGGCGTTCTGATGACACGCCTCTCGACCATACCGGGAGTGTATGTCACTAAGCCGGGCGGCACGTTTTACTGCTTCCCCGATTTCAGCGCGTGCGAAAGAGACTCGGGCAAACTCTCGCGCTTTCTGTTGGACAAAGTGCGGGTGGTCACGGTTCCCGGCCGAGAGTTCGGCATGGAAGGCCACTTGCGCATCAGCTTCTGCGGCGCCTTGAAGGAGATCAAGGAGGGCTGCGAACGGATCAAGTGGGCGCTCGATCCCGACGCCCCCAACGAGATGTTCTTAGGAGACCGCAAACTGGTGAGGGACTGGCGATGAACCCATACACGGACATCCCGTCGCCGGCGCAATCCGAAGCGGCCCGGCTGGCCAGTGTCTACGGACTGAAAAATCACGGTCTCGCGAATCCGCGGCGGGTGTATTGGAACCTGCCCACCGCATCTCTGTACGAGGAGGTCGTGTTTCGCGGTGAAGGCCGCGTCGCGCATCTAGGGCCGGTGGTGGTGAGCACGGGCAAGCACACGGCGCGATCCGCGGCTGACAAATTCGTAGTTCGCGAGCAGTCCTCGGAAGATCACGTCTGGTGGGGCGAGTACAACCGGCCGTTCAGCCCGGAGAAATTCTCGGTCCTGCTCACCAGACTGCAGGCATATCTGCAGCAGCGCGATCTTTTCGTGCAAGACTGCTACGCGGGCGCCGATCCGGAGTACCGGATGCCCATCCGCATTATCACCGAAAAAGCCTGGCACAGCCTGTTCGCGCGCAACATGTTCATGAAGATCCGCAAAACCGAGGAACTGCGGAAGCACGCACCGGAATTCACGGTGATCTGCGCGCCCTCATTCCTCGCCTCGCCAATTATCGACGGAACTCGCACCGAGACCTTCATCATTTTGAATTTCGCGGAGCGGCTGGCGATCATCGGCGGGTCGGAGTACGGCGGCGAGATCAAGAAGACCATCTTCACGGTGCTGAACTATTTGCTGCCGTCCGAGAATGTGCTGCCTATGCACTGCTCGGCGAACGTCGGGCGCGAGGGCGATGTGGCGCTGTTTTTCGGACTTTCGGGAACCGGAAAGACTACGCTTTCGGCCGATCCCACCCGCAGCCTGATCGGCGACGACGAGCACGGCTGGAGCGAAAACGGCGTTTTCAACTTTGAAGGCGGCTGTTATGCCAAGGTGATCCGCCTTTCGCCGGAGGCCGAGCCGCAAATCCATGCCTGCACGCGCCGGTTCGGGACCATTCTGGAAAATGTCATCCTCGATCCGCTCTCGCGGCGGCTCGATCTGAACGACGACGCGCTCACCGAGAACACGCGCGGCGCCTATCCGCTCGACTACATCGGGAATTATCTGCCGCCCAAGATGGCAGGTCATCCGAACAACGTCATCTTCCTGACCTGCGACGCGAGTGGCGTGATGCCGCCGATTGCGCGGCTCACGGCGGACCAGGCGCTGTACCACTTCATCTCCGGCTATACCAGCAAGATCGCCGGAACCGAGATCGGCCTCGGCATCGAGCCGGAAATCACTTTCAGCGCCTGCTTCGGAGGACCGTTCATGGTGCATCACCCATATGTCTATGGACGGATGCTCAAGGGTCGCCTCATGAAGCATGGCGCCACCTGTTGGATGGTGAACACGGGTTGGACGGGCGGATCGTTCGGCGTCGGCCAGCGCATCAGCATCAAGTACACACGCGCGCTGCTCGATGCCGCGCTGAGCAGGAAGTTGGACGGGGTGACCTATCGCCAAGACCCGGTATTCGGATTTGCGGTTCCGGTCGAGTGTCCGGGCGTGCCCCCGGAGATTCTGGACCCGGCCGGCACCTGGCCCAACCGCGAGGAGTATTTCCGTCAATATGCCGCGCTGGCCGCGCGATTCATCGAGAATTTCAAACTGCTGAAGGATGGCTGCCCGGAAGACCTGTTGGATGCGGGGCCGCACTCGCAGGAGTTGGCCGGGATGCGGTAGTTAGCTTCACTCCGGGCCGCAAGAAAGCCCCGTTATAGCCTCCGCAGTTGGCGGGCCGCTCTATCGTATACCAGGATTCGGGGTGTTCGCATCACCGGCTCCACCGTGTCTTGCCAGTTCACGGGGAACGTTTCCAGGCGATCGCCATCGACAATCACGAGATCGGCGTCGCGGCATCCGGCGGCCAGTGCCGACGTCATACCATCGGCGTCAAAAACCCAGACCGCATGGCCAACGGCCGCAAACCCCATCAATAACCCGAAAAAGGGAATCGCGCCGGCAGCATCCTGCACGTTCGGTTTCTCAGCTATGGCCCAAGAAGTTTCCGCGATGACCGCAATGTTTCGCTGCGCCGTTCGGGGGAGCAGCCGTTCTACGGCGGCAACGGCCTGTGGCGGAGCAGCTTCTTTGGCCAGTGCGGGAAGTCGCACTTGCCGGCCGTCAAGACGCTGGATCACCAAGTAGCGCTGCGCCGCGCACTGCCGGACACCTTGAAAGAGTGGCTCGAAGGCGATTGCGGTTTGCGGCGTCACGGCATCGGAGAAATCCGGTTTTGAGGAGAGGCGAACCGGCATGCGCCGTTCCACGATCAGCTTCATCACTTCGAGCCCGCTCGGCGGGCCATCACTGGAAGCATTTTCCCGGTAATACCAAACCACGGAAGCGCGATCTGACACCGCATCCATAGCTTGTGCCAGTTCAGAAAGCGTGACCGGCTTGCCGTCGAGAAGGACGGCTCCATCGGCGAGAACGCTCACCTTGAGTACGGCGGCCATGCCTTTCCATGATTTCACAACGGTACCGGCGGGCGGATGGTTCGGCAATCGGGACGAGTGGACAAGGCAAAAAGCCGTAGTGCCTACCCACGTCCGCGGCCTTGGGTATACTCGGGCAATGCGCTCCCTGCGAATATTCTTCGGACTCGCATTTTTCCTGGCCGGCGCCGGCGCAGTCCAGCCAGACTTCGTCAAAGAAGGCGCGCGCTGGTGGTCTCATATCGAAACGCTTGCCAGCGATTCGATGGAAGGCCGCAATACCGGGTCGGAAGGACATCGTCGCGCCGCGCAATTCGTGGCCGGCGAATTCGAACGCGCGGGCCTCAAGCCGGCCGGCACGAGCGGCTACATCCAGCCGGTGAAGTTCAACGTCGCGCAAATCGAAGAAGAGCGTTCGAGCCTGGCAATTGTCAAGAACGGGCAGATCACGCCGCTGCGGCTTGGACCCGATGCGACGCTGACGGTGCGCGCCGGACTCACGGAAAATGTGGAGGCCGAGGCGGTCTTCTGCGGCTACGGGCTCGCCATCCCGGAAAGCCATTTCGATGACTTTGCCGGTCTCGATCTGAAAGGCAAGATCGTCGTCTACATCGCGGGCGGCCCGGGCGATATCCCCGGCAACCTGCGGTCACATTATTCGTTCCGGGCCGAGCGGTGGAAGGCGATACACAACACTGGCGCCATCGGCCTAGTGGGGATCGCCAATCCGAAACACATGGACATTCCTTGGGAGCGATCGAGCCTGGCGCGGCTGAACCCAACGATGGCGCTGGCGGAGCCTAGGTTCTCCGACACCCAGGGACAGCAGTTCGGCGCTTCCATCAACCCCGCGAGCGCGGACAAACTCTTCGCCGCATCCGGCCATACATTCGCCGAGTTGCTGGCGCTGGCCGATCAGGACAAGCCTCTGTCGCGCTTTCCTCTCCACATTAGGCTGCGAGCTACCGAGCGTATGAAGACTTCGCAGGTGGAATCGCAAAATGTGATCGGTTTGCTGCCCGGCTCGGATCCTGCGCTCAAAGATCAATACGTCGTCTTCGGCGCGCACCTGGATCACGTTGGCGTGGGCGCACCGATCCGCGGTGACGCAATCTATAACGGTGCGATGGATGATGGTTCCGGCATTGCGTCTCTGATCGAAATCGCGACTATGGCGAAGGAGGAGCACCTGCGGCCGAAGCGAAGCCTACTGTTCGTCGCGGTGACGGGCGAAGAAAAGGGGCTACTCGGTTCTGAATACTTCTCGGCCGCGCCGACGGTGCCGATTCAGAATATCGTGGCCGATATCAACATGGACATGTACCTGCCGCTGTTTCCGCTGAAGTATCTGCAGGTCATGGGGCTCGAGGAATCGACGCTCGGCACGGATATTCGCGCGGTGTGCGAGAAGGCCGGTATCGCGGTGCAGGCAGATCCGGAGCCTAACCGCAACATCTTTGTCCGCAGCGACCAATACAACTTCATCCGGAAGGGCATTCCAGCGCTGACGTTCAAGTTCGGCTACCTGCCCGGATCGCCCGAAGAGAAGAAGGCCAAGGACTGGCTGCGCGACCGGTATCATGCCCCATCGGACGATCTGAATCAGCCGGTGGATAAAGAGGCCGCGGCGCGGTATAACCGCGTCATGTTGGATCTGGGCATGCGCGTGGCCGATGAAAAAGAGCGGCCGCACTGGAACCAGGAAAGCTTCTTCCGCAGGTTCGCGAAGAACTAACGAGCCTCGGGCGCGCCACCGCTCTTTCCTACAAGACAGCATGAACGTTCAGATCTTTGGCGTGAAGAACTCGCAAGAGACGCGCGCCGCTGAGCGTTTCTTCAAAGAGCGGCGTATGCCGATCCAAATGGTGGATTTGAAACAACGGCCGATGGCGCCAGCGGAGATCCGGCGGTTCACGGACCGCTTTGGCCTTGGCAAACTGATCGATATCGAAGGTAAGGCATACGTGGACGCCGGACTGAAGTATCTCCGGATGTCCGATGCCGAACTGTTGGAGAGGATTGAACGCGATCCGAAGCTTCTGCGGCTGCCCTTGGTCCGCTCCGGCAATCAGCTCAGCGTCGGCAAAGACGAAGAGGCGTGGAAGGCGATGGCAGAGGCGAACCTCTGACCGGCCGGGTGAAAAGCAAAACAGCCTCGCTCCAATCAGATCGAAACACGAGAGATAATATTTCCGTTCTCTAGCGGAGGGTCACCATGCCACAAGCAAGCCGGGTGCAAATACTGTTTTTGGCCGCGGTTCTTATTGGAGAGGCAGCAGAAGCTCAATATCCCAAGCCGCGCGAGCTGCCCAATCCCTACCGGCTCGTGGAAGGCTGGCCGACCCTTCCAAAGAGCATGAACGGAGGCCGCTGGGGAGAGGTGATCCGGGTGCACGTCAGCAGCCGTGGCACCATTTGGGTGTTTCACCGCTGCTTCAATACGGTGCCCTCCGGAAGTGCTACCTGCGTCGGACGGGATGCGTCCAATCCGCCGATTTTGGAATTCGACGCCTCAGGCAAGCTCTTGAAGAGCTTTGGCGCGGGCCTGTTCGCGTATCCCCACGGCTTCACCGTCGACGCGTCAGAAAATCTGTGGGCCACCGATGTCAACAATCAGGAAACTGTGCTGGGCCTGTCCGCGCGGAATGCGGAGGGCGTGGTCCGCGGCCAGGAGATTCTCAAATTGAGTCCGGAGGGCAAGGTGCTCCTGGTGCTCGGCAAAGAAGGGGTCTCGGGAGATGGGCCGGATACCTTCGATCGGCCCACCGGCGTTGCCATCGCGCCCAACGGCGATATTTTTGTGAGTGACGGCCACTTGCCGAACCCGCACAACTCCGGCCGCATTGTGAAGTTCTCAAAAGATGGCCGCTTCCTCAAGACCTGGGGACATCGTGGGTCCGCTCCCGGCGATTTCGATGAGCCGCACGACATCTGCATCGGGGGTTCGCAAGCCCGCGTGTACGTGGCCGACCGGCGGAACAATCGCATTCAAGTCTTCGATCAGGAGGGCAACTTCCTGGCTGCCTGGAAACAATTCGGTCAGCCGAGTTCTGTTTTTGTCGGCAAGGACGATACGATTTACGTCGGCGCCGCCTTCCCCGACCCCGCCGCCAAGAAAGGCGAGTTGCGCGGCATCGTCGTCGGCAACGCCAGGGACGGGTCGCTCAAGGC
>DASXAK010000210.1:0-8558 GCA_036406715.1 Bryobacteraceae bacterium
GTTACCGGTCCGGACGTAATCAAGACCGTCACCCACGAGGATGTAACCAAGGAGAAGTTCGGCGGGCCGATGACTCACAACTCAGTGAGCGGCGTGGGCCACTTCCTTGCCGCCAATGACGCGGACTGCCTGCGCATGATCCGCGAACTGCTCGGTTACCTGCCGCAGAACAATCGCGAAGATCCGCCGCGGCGCGCTACGTTCGACCCGGCCGGCCGCATGGATCCGGCGCTCGATAATGCCGTACCCGCGGAGTCGAACCTTCCCTATGACATCAAGGGCGTGATCC
Organism: Bryobacteraceae bacterium; assembly: GCA_036406715.1. Lineage (GTDB taxonomy): Bacteria > Acidobacteriota > Terriglobia > Bryobacterales > Bryobacteraceae > PSRJ01. The sequence continues at coordinate 290 of DASXAK010000210.1, forward strand.
AACGCGTAGTGGACGAAGGCGAGTTCTTCGAGGTGCACGAGCACTGGGCGAAGAATCTCGTGATCGGGTTCGCGCGCATGGATGGGCGCTCGATTGGGATCGTAGCGAACCAGCCATCGTTTCTCGCGGGATGCCTGGATATCAACTCCTCCGTTAAAGGGGCGCGCTTCGTCCGGTTCTGCGACGCGTTCAATATTCCGCTGGTCACGTTCGAGGACGTTCCGGGCTTTCTGCTCGGCACCGAGCAGGAGTTCGGCGGCATCATCCGCCACGGCGCCAAGCTGCTCTTCGCCTTTGCGGAGGCCACCGTGCCCAAGGTCACGGTGATCACGCGCAAAGCTTACGGCGGCGCCTATTGCGTGATGGGGTCGAAGCACATCCGCACCGATATCAACCTGGCGTGGCCTACGGCCGAGATCGCCGTCATGGGCGCGGAAAGCGCGGTGAATATCGTCTACCGCCGCGAGCTTGCGGGCAAACGCGACCAGGAGACCGCCCGGCGGCAGAAGATCGAGGAGTTCCGCGACCGCTTCGCAAATCCCTTTATCGCCGCTGAGCGCGGGTACATCGACGATGTGATCGAGCCCCGGGAAACGCGCCCCCGCCTCATCCGCGCGCTGCGCATGCTGGAAAACAAGGTGGACACCATGCCGCGCAAGAAACATGGGAATATTCCGCTATGAGATTCGCTGCGCTATTGCTATTGACCGCCGCGCTGTCGTTCGCGCAGCCGCGATATCCCCTCGATTGGGCCAGGCTCGAGCCCGAGCTGCTCGACCGTTTCACGGAGCTGCTCCGGATCGATACCAGCAATCCCCCCGGCAACGAAACACGTGCTGCGAAGGCCATCGAAGCGGTGCTGGCGCGCGAAGGGATCGCGTCGAAACTCTTTGCGATGGATCCCGCGCGTGCCAACCTGGTGGCCCGCATCAAAGGCAACGGGTCGAAGCGCCCGCTCCTGATCATGGGGCACACGGATGTAGTCGGCGCGCCGCGCGAGCGCTGGACGGTCGACCCGTTCGCCGCCATCCGCAAGAACGGCGTAATCTATGCCCGCGGCACGGTGGACGATAAGGAACACGCCGTGGCCGGCATGATGATCCTGATCCTCCTGAAGCGGATGAAGGTGCCGCTCGATCGCGACGTCATTTTCCTTGCCGAAGCCGGCGAAGAGAGCGACACGCCTTTCGGCATCAACTTCATGGTGAAGGACCACTGGCCGGAAATCGAAGCCGAGTACGCGCTGGCCGAAGGCGGCGCCATGGTCGAGGTCAACGGCAAGGTGCACCATCTGCTGCTGGGCACTACGGAAAAGATGGCGAACAACATTCGCCTGGTGGCGCGCGGAAGCGCCGGCCACGGTTCGCGCCCCACGCTCGATAACGCCGTAGTGCACCTCGCGCAGGCGGTGGCTCGCGCCGGCACGTGGAGTACGCCGATTCGCCTGAATGAGACGACACGCGCCTACTTCGAGGGGCTGGCGGCCGTTTCGCCTCGGGACGAAGCAGCGCGGTATCGCGCGGTTCTCGATCCTCAGCACGCGGCCGAAGCGGACCGATATTTCCGCGCGCACGACCCGACCACTTATTCGCTCCTGCGAAACTCCATCGCGCCAACGATTCTGAAAGGCGGCTTCCGCGAAAATGTGATTCCATCCGAGGCGGAAGCCACGCTGAACGTGCGGCTGCTGCCCGGAGAGAACCTCGCGGACTTCATGGCCGATTTGCGGCGCGTGATCGATGACCCCGCTGTGCAAGTGATACCGCCTTCAACGGTGGGCCGGCCTCCGGCGCCGCCCTCGCGCATGGACACGGAGATGTTCCGCGCGCTGGAGCAGGTCGGCCGGCGTATGTTCGGCGCTTCGGCGCTTCCCAATATGCTGACGGGGTCGACCGATATGGCGCAATTGCGCGCCAAGGGCGTACAGGCCTATGGAGTGGGACCGGTGGTCAAGCCGGAAGAGGGCCCGCTCGGCCTCGCCCACGCTGACGATGAGCACATCTCTGTCGAATCGCTCAAAAGCTTCTTCGAATACGTCTGGAACAGCGTGATCGAGGTGGCGGCACACCGCTGAGCGCGTGCCCGGCCCGGCGGCGACGCAAACCTCAGACCTACTCCCGCGCGGCGTCGCGCTGATGGCCGTTCCACGCAGCGTGCAGCGCATATTCTATTCGGCTCCTACTCGCGCGTGGGCGCGTTCTCACCCGGCCGGCGGCGCGTACTGCCGCCTACTCGCGGCCGTGTAGAGCTCTGATAGCATTCTCCCCGCCCGCGCCGCATATCCGCGCTCACTACTCGCGTCCGGTCTAGCTAGCTCTGATGGCGCCCTACCCCGCCGGCGGCGCGTACTGCCACCTACTCGCGCCCGTGTAGAGCTCTGATAGCCTATCCCACCCGCCCACATCCGTGCATACGCGAGTCTCCCACTGCAGCCTGCGATTCAGACAGTAGAGTAGAACATTCCCGCTGGTAGGGATTTCGAGGCGAGTTCGAGGGCCGGAACACGGTATTTCTCGGGTTCCGGTCAAGCCCCATTCGCCCCCACAGGCATCCCCATTTTTCTCCGCAGCAAAAATATTTCTGTTGACCCTCATTTTTTTTAAAAAACGTTCTGCATACTTTATGTTTTTATGATATATAACATAAAGGGAGGATTCGCCCGTGCCCGTTTCGCCGGAGCGGGCCAGCCGCCTGCGCCAGGCCCTCAACACGCTGTTGGTCGACTACCAGCGTCAGATCCAGGCACTGCTGCCGCTGCGGCAACTCGTCAAGGGTTCCGTCTACGACCTCCGCACTCGCTGCGGCAAACTCTCCTGTCACTGTGCTTCTGACGAGGGGCCTCTTCATACTTCCCCCGTCATTTCCTGGTCCGAGCACGGCAAGACCCGCCTGCGAACCCTTCCCGCCGACGAACTCCCTCACTTCCGCCAAGCGGCGGAAAACTATCGGCGCTTTCGCCAAGCACGCGCCGCACTGGTCAAACTGCACCAGCGCATTCTGGCCCACGTCGATCGCCTGGAGTCAGTCCTTCAACTGCCGCCGCCCAAGCCCGCGGCGCGCCGGCGGAATAGATAGATGGACCTGATCTCTTTCCAGTACGACCGCTCCTTCGTGCTGCAAGCTCTGCGCCAAGGTGACATCGACTATCTGGAACACGTCTCCGAAGCTGCCGAAGCGGACTTGTTTCGTCATCTCATCCGGCGGCAGGTGATCGAACGCTTGGCCGCAACCTATCCCACACCAAGGAAAAAGCAGGAGGTGCCGGTCTGGATTTACTTGTCCAGCGAACTCACGCTCAAGCTCCACGGCGCCCAGAGCTACCACGCCTTCCCGCGCATCCTGCGCTGCGGCGGCTTAATCGAAGCCTTAGGCCCCGAATTGGGCGGCCGCAAAACACTACATCCGCAAACCGGTGATGTGACGCTGGCTTGTCCGGGATTTAACCACAAGAACGAATACGATCGTCAGACGCCCTGCGACCAGGACTTTCTCCGCAAGTTCGCTCGCGACACGCCCGCCGATCAGTTGCATGCCTGGTTCAACCGCGAAGTGCCGCGCTGCTTGCGGTCGCTCGGTCTATTTGACCCCGAGGGGCTGTTCATCGGCGATGCTTCCTATTTGTTCGTGCCTGACAACGAGCACTACCAGCAATCGGATGTGCTCTGGTTCGATGAACATAACCATCCGGTGGATGCGGAGAAGGTGGATCTACGCGATAAGCGCTATCAGCAACGCCGCTGCTATAAGTTGGTGAGTCTGGTTCATGTCAATCGCAAGCTGGACTTTTTCTTTGTGGCGGCAGCCCGCGTGCTTCCCGGCCGCCGGCATGAGTGCCCCATTCTGTATGAACTTGTCGAAGAGGTGGTCCGCGCCGTGCAGAAAGGCGTGATCAAAGTTCTCATCGTGGACCGCGGACTGCTTGATGGCGAGCGGATGGGATATCTCAAGCAAAAGCTGGCGATCGACACGATCGTGCCGCTGCGCAGCAACATGGATCTGTACGCGGACGCGATTGGCTTAACCCGGCTGCGCGGCTTCCCCTGGGAACCGTATGTGCCGCCGGAGCCGGCGCCGCCAGTCGCCACTGCCTCGCCGCGGCCAGCGGCGGTCGAAAAGCGAGAAGCCAAACGCCAGCGGACGTTGGCACAGCGCACGGCCAAGCCGGGGCACAAGACCGAACCGGTCACCGCCGCGCCCGCTGCTGCCTCAACGGACGCGACACTGGCTCCGCAAACCCTGCTTGGCTGGGGCCATGGTCTGCTCAGTTGGAGTCAGTGCCCAGTGCCTTTTAACTGCCGTGGTGAATCGCGAGCACGACGAGTACGGCCAAACCCACGACTGGGTTCTGGTCTGCACCACGGATCGCTTTTCGGCCGCGCAGATCCGCTCCCTCTACGAACTGCGTCCGGCCATCGAAGAGCGCCACCGGCAGTACAAGTGCTTCTGGGATCTCACCCGGATGCATTCCTGCTCCTTTTCCCTGGTAGTCAATCAGGCTCTGATGGTGCTGCTGGCCTACACCCTGGTCCAGGCGCACCTGGTACTACGTCAACGTCAAAGTTTAACGGGTGGCGTTTGGGAACGTGCGCGGCAACTTCTGTCGCCCACCCTGGAAGTGGCCGCGGTGTACTATCGGCAGAGATTCTGCTTGCTCACGCTCGCCGAATTCGGCAGGATCCTGCTCGAGATTGCAGAGCCGGTTCGAGGCAAGTTGCGGGAAAAACTCCGCCACATCGAGCGCGAACAATACTCCCTGTTGGAAACCGCGCGCGCTCCGTAGTCGCGATCCAGCCAGTCTTTTGCCTTCATTCTTATTGCCCGGAGATGGCTATGGAGCGCGTGCGTGTCGAGTCTACAACCTTGTGGTCTGCCGGTCATGATGCCCGGCCGGCCGTGTTGGAACTGCAGTTCCGCAACGGTGCTATCTATCATTACTTCCTCGTCCCTCGCAGCGTCTATCGGGATCTGCTGCAGGCCGACTTGAACGGTGCTTACTTCAACCAGAACATTCGCGGCCGATATCCCTAGGAGCGGACCCACCTCAGCTCCGTCCCTCGTCTCTAGCCGCCCTTGATCTGATTTGCTCGTTCGTCCCTACTCTCCCATGCCCTCGTTCTTCTGCCCGGCCTAACAATCCTGCGCCAGCTTTCCGTATCCGACCCCCAACGACCAGCCGTACTGTCTGAATTGCAGCTGAGCAGCCGCTATAGGACCGCAAAGCTCGCCGCTCCGCTATAATTTCTCTTGTGGGAGAACCCGAACTCGAAGAATATCGTCAGCAATTTGAAGAGATTACAAGCGAAGCCAGGATCCTGACCGAAGGGCTGAACGAGGCCCGGTTCAACTGGAGGCCGGCCCCCGACGAGTGGTCGATCGAAGAATGCCTGGCTCACCTGACGATGGCCGGACAGTGGTCGGTGAGGGCCATCGAAGAGGCGATTCAGGATGCTCGCGCCCAGCGACTCACGGGCACCGGACCGTTCCACTACAACGCGCTCGACCGGATCGTAATCTCTATAGCCGAGCCGCCTGTGCGGCTGAAATTCTCCTCTCCGGCCCGGTTCGTCCCGGTCCACGGCCAGCCGCTCACGGCGATCATGCCGACCTTTTTCCATATGCAGGCGCAGCTCAACTCGCTGACAGAGCGCGCCGAGGGGCTCGATCTGGCGCGGGTAAAGGTCGCGACACCCATGCCGGTGCTAAAGATGAGCCTCGGCGCAACCTTCGCGCATCTCGCGGCACATGAGCGCCGCCATATGGCGCAGGCGAAGCGGGTGCTTGCGCGGATGGGGGCGGGAGCGGTGGCAGCGCACGCCTCGGCTGAATAGAAGCACAATGATTCCTGTTGATCGATTCGTTTCATCCCATTCGCGCGGGTGTGCAGGGTTTACAAAGTGCAAATCCTACTCGTTCTCGGCACGAGCCTTGTCCACGAGTACCAGCGGCGCTTCGGTTTGATCAATGCGCTTTCTGGAATTCGGCGATCCCTTCCGCAATTTCCTTGCGCAGCGCCGTCTCGGACCCGCCATCTTTGACAGGGAGGAGGGACAAGGCATGGCGCGCGGTCTCAATTGCCTTCGCCGCCTGGCCGTCATGGAAGTACGCCCAGGCGAGCGTGTCGAGGATCATAGGATTTTTTGTGCCTGTCATTTCGTTGGCCTTCAGCGCGAGTTCGAGCGCGAGCGAAGGATTTTGCAGGCGCGGGAAAGGGCATTTCGACAGCGCTAAGGAATAGTCATTCAGTTCGATAGCCCCGGCCTTCGGTTTGGCCGCGATTTCCCGATACATCCCAAGCGCCCGCTCGTATGCCGCTTCAGCTTCTTGCTCCCGTCCGGATTGACGCAATGTGGCGGAGTAGTTCCTGAGTGCGTAACCGAGGTATATCATCATCCGGTAATCCGCCGGATCGGTAGCGAGCGTGCTCTCGATGGCGGCAATCGCTTCAGCCCAATCGTCCGGGGTGGCGCGTTCGCTTAAGAGGCCGAGCGCAACCGTGAGGTGTGTCTGAACGGCAGCCAGGCCGCGGCGGGGCCGGACATCGTTCGGGTCTGACGTAAGCAGCTGGCGCATCCGGCTGGAAGCAAGCCGAAGGAGCGGAACCGCCTCCTCCGGACGCCCTTGCACGCGGAGCCCATTCCCAAGCTGGCCTTCCGTGACCGCGAGATTAAAGGCAATATCGCGGTCGGACGGATGCTGTTCTGCCAGGTGGCGGAGATCCCCAACTGTGTCGCGGCATAGGGACAGCATTGCAGAGGCGTCGCTTCGAAAGTTGTAAAGCCCGCACAAGCGAGCCTGGAGGGTCGCCTTTACGCGGTGGTATTTGGGATTGGCAGCGCCGCCGCGCGCCACCGCAAGTCCCCGTTCGATACTGGCAATGCCATCCAGCGTTTGCCCTGCCGAGAATTGGGCGTTTCCATAGCCGTAATAGCTCATCGTGAGCGCGAGAACAACCGCCGAATCGCCGGGCTGCGCCGCGGCCACTTGCCGTCTCAGCGTAACCGCTTTTTGCAAAATCGGGACGGCCGCGCGCCCACCTTCAGTGTTCGTGTCAAAAATCGAACCCATCAGCTCCCCCGCGCGCTCATAGCCGGCTGCAAGTTCGGACTGAAGCGCGGGATTACCCTCCGACTCTTTTGCCAGTGCTTCGAGGTATTGCAGGCTTTTCTCCAGCGCGAGTTTACGAGCCTGTGCTGAGCCGGCAAGATTTCGGATGTTGTCGTAAATGTCGAAAAGGATGCTCGTAGCGAGCGCGCGGACATCGCCATGGCGGCTTTCTGCAAGCTGGCGCATTCGTTCCGCCTCGCGGGTCCGTGCTTCAGCGCGTTCCCTTTCGCTTTCGGCCATGCCGCGTTGCCGCTCCGTTTCGCTGCGGGCTTGCTCCGCTTCGCCGGCACGTCGCTCGGCGAGCAGGCGTTCACGATTGGCGACTCCGGTTTGGTGCAGAGTGCTCGCAACGCCCGCACCAATAATCAAAAGGAGAACGGTGGCAAGCGCAACCGCCGCCCGATTGCGCCGCACGAATTTGCCGATGCGGTACGACAGGGCGTTACCGCGTGCCGCGACCGGCTCGCCCCGTCTATAGCGGCGAACATCATCGAGGATTTGGGAGATGGAGTTATAACGGTTCGCCGGGTCCTTCGCCATCGCCCTGAGGACAATATTGTCCAGGTCACCACGCAGTTGCCTCCGAAATGCCGGTTTCGACACGGCGCTCGGAAGCGGAGGATCTTGATCGCAGACGGCCTTTAGCATGTCGCTCAGATTACTGGAGTATTCCTGGTAAGGATGAACACCGCCCGTCAATAGCGTGTAAAGAATTACGCCGAGCGAGTAAATGTCCGAGGCGGTGGTGATTGGCCGCTGCTGGATCTGCTCGGGGCTTGCATAGAGCGGCGTCATTCCCGGCAGCGTTGGCAGGGTGCCGGCCGGCGAAATCGAGGCGGCCCCGCCGAGGACTTTGGCAATCCCGAAGTCCAGCAGCTTCACCCGGCCTTCGGCCGTAACGAGGATGTTGGACGGCTTGAGGTCACGATGCACAATAAGATTACGGTGGGCATAGTCCACAGCCGAGCAGACGCTCTCGAAGAGTTCCAGCCTGCGGTCCAGCGGCAGATCATTCTTCTCGCAGAAGCTATCGAGCTTCGCGCCTTCCACCAGCTCCATCACGATGTATAGGAGGCCTCCCGGCGTTACACCGCCATCGATGAGACGCGCGATGTTGGGATGCTCCAAGCTGGCGAGGATCTGACGCTCCATACGGAAGGCAAGT
>DASXAK010000211.1:0-3103 GCA_036406715.1 Bryobacteraceae bacterium
GACCGCGCACAAGTCACCTGGACGCACGAAATACGATCCGATCACGCTCGAGCGCGGGCTGACGCAAGACCTCGCCTTCCACGACTGGGCCGGCAAAGTATGGAACTTCGGCGCCGGCCTGGGTTCCGAGGTCTCGCTTGCAGACTTCCGCAAGGACATCTATCTCGAGTTTTACAACGAAGCCGGACAGCTGGTGATTGCGTACAAGATCTTCCGCTGCTGGGTCTCCGAATATCAGGCGCTGCCCGACCTGGACGCGAACGCGAATGCGGTTGCGGTCGAGCATCTCAAGCTCGAGAACGAAGGCTGGGAGCGCGACACCAGCGTTTCCGAACCGAAAGAGCCCACTCTGACGACCGTGGTAACGTAACGTGCTTCTGCTTTCCACATCCGATGTACTCGATCTCTGGGAGCGCGGCGCGCACCTGCACCCGCTGGATCGTGGACTGCTCGCGCTCGGCGCGGCGATGCCGGACGCCGATCCCGCGGCGGCCGCGGACTGGCCTCTTGGGCGCCGCAACTCCGCGCTTCTCGAACTGCATATTGCGGCGTTCGGTCCGCAGTTGCAGGGCTGGAGCGCATGCGGGCATTGCGGCGAAAAGATGGAATTCGAGATCGACGCGCGCGCACTTCTCGCGCAACATCGCCCGGCCGGCACCGATTCCATCGAATTCAGGAAGCGCATGTTTCGCCTGCCGACCTCGCGCGACCTCGCGGAAGTCGGGCGGGATCCCATTCCGGAAACGGCAACCCAGGCTCTCGTTCGACGCTGCCTGACCACTGGCGAGACGGTCGATCAGTGGGACGAACAGCAAATCTCGGAACTCGGCGACGCAATGGCGGCGGCGGATCCACTGGCTGAAATCAGGCTTTCTCTCCGCTGCCCGAAGTGCGACGACGAGTCGGAGGAGACGGTTGATCTTCTGACCTTCGTGTGGTCGGAGATCGACGCCCGTGCGAGACGCACGTTCTGGGAAGTGCATACCATCGCCTCTGCGTATGGCTGGAGCGAACGCGACATCGTCTCGCTTTCGCCCGCGCGGCGCGCGCACTACATGGAAATGGTGCAGGCATGAGTGGCTACCTTCAGAGGCTCACCAGTTCCGTAAGGCAGCCAGCCCAACGCGTGCACCCGATGGTGGGCTCGATGTTCGCCCCGGTGAACCTGGAGTCGAGGAATGAAGCCGGTGCGACGCTGGAAACGTCGCAGACAGTTGTTGCGAATCGAGCAGAGCGCGAAACCTGGCGCGAACCGGACCACGCAGCCTTTTCGATGAATGTGGATATTCGCGAAGCCCACGAGGAACCACCCAGCCATGAGAGGCGTTTCGAGCCGCTCGTAGCAATGCCGGCGGATGTGAATACTCCCCGAACACCGGGCGAAGAGATCAAGCCCGCATCTTTACCCGGAACGAAACGCGAGACACTCGCGAACCTCGCCTTCACGCCTTTAATGCCGGTCGGTGAACAGCACACCGGAGCACTCGCGAAACCGTCTGCGGCAGCGCCACAGCGGCGCGCTACGAACACCGGGTCGACACAGACCAGGCCCCGCGAGCCGGATGAGATCCAGATTCACATCGGCAGGGTTGAAGTGCTTGCGGTTCCGCAGACTCGGGCGCCCGTGATTCCCAAAACCCAGCGTAAGGCGACGAACCTCGACGAATACCTCCGACGACGCGATGGGAGGTCGTCATGAGCAACGCCTTCGCGGTCGCTGCGGTGACAGCTGTGCTTCAGTCGTATTTGAATGCCGTATACAACAATCCGTCGTCGGTGCTCGGCAGCGTAACGGTTTCCGCGATCGCGCCGGACCTGATCCAAAGCACCGTGGCCGGCGGCGGCAACGCCACGCTGCAAGTGAACTTGTTTCTGCACCAGGTCACATTGAACTCGGCGTGGCGCAATATGGATCTGCCGTCGTTGGCTGCCGACGGCCAGACCCGTATCTCGAATCCGCCGCTCGCGCTCGATCTGCATTACCTGCTCACCGCGTACGCCCCGCCGGAAGACAGCCAGGCCGAGGCGTTGCTTGCCCTCGGCGTCTTCTTTCTGCACCAGAATCCGATGATCGCGCGAGCGGACATTGTTTCAGCGCTTGGTGCATTGCCGTCGAGCTACCCTGCACCCTACGCCACTGCACTTGGACTCTCGGGACTGGCCGACCAGATCGAGATGATCAAAATTACGCCCGCCACGCTGGGACGCGAAGAGGTAGCGTGGCTCTGGACCGCGCTGAAGGCCGACTACCGCCCGACGTTTCCCTTCCAGGTTTCGGTTGTGTTGATCCAGCCGCAGAACCCGGTATTGGCTGCGCTCCCGGTCTTGCAGCGGAACATCAAAGCGAAGCCGCTCTCCCCGATTCCCACACTGACGGAGGCCGATCCGCCGAACATGCAGCCGGTAGCATGCCTCGGCGATACGGTCACGGTGCACGGTGCATTTCTGAATGGAACGTCCGCTGTCAGGTTGATCAATCAACCACAGGGATTGCAGACCGACATCACGCCGGTAACCGGCGCGACGAATCTCTCATTTCAATTCGGTATACCGAATCCGCTTTTGCCGCCGCCGCAACTTCATCCGACGGATTTACCGGCAGGCGTGTATGTACTGTCGGCGAAGATCACGGCAGACGGCGACACGATGGATACGAACGGAGTGCCACTCGCGATCGCGCCGAAAATCGATGCATCGTGGAATCCGGGCACGATCGGGTCGGGAACGGATGTTTCCGTTTCGGTTCCCTGCGCTCCCTATTTGCGGCCCGGGCAGGCTGTGGCGCTACTCATCGGCAGCCAGCTCGCACCGGCCGACACTTTCGATACGCCGACGAATTCACCAAGCTTCACTTTTGCCACGCTCAGCCCGACAGCCACGCCCGTTCCCGTGCGCCTGCGTGTGGACGGGATCGACAGCCCGATCATCGATATGACGACAAAGCCGCCCTCGTTCACGGGGCCTTCGGTGCAGGTGACGTGATGACTTCTGTGACCGTGACGAGCTGGGCTGAGGCCAACCAGGTGCATCTTCTGGCGGAATTCGCCAGGCTGAAGCATCGCCTTGGCATTCCAGCCGAGATCCCTCCGGCTGATCCGACTCC
>DASXAK010000212.1:0-16997 GCA_036406715.1 Bryobacteraceae bacterium
GAACAGAATGCGCTCGGCGGCGCGGCCCTGGTGCGTGGGGATCATGTGGCGGAACCCGGTGAGGTCGTCGGCTACTCGTTTGAGGCGGAAGAAGCTCTCGCTGCCGGCATAAGATTCGTCGCCGCGCATCACGGCCGCCCATTGCCCCGTGGACATGGCGCTGGTGCCGGAATCGGTCAGCAGGTCGATCAGGATCCGGGCGGCCTCGATCTGGAACAGGTTGTACCCAGCTTCTGTGAGATATAGCTCGCGCTCGGCGCGGGTGGTGTGGCGGAGCGGCTCGACGCTCTTAATCCGGAAGGGCTCGATGATGGTCTTCACGACTTTTTTATTTTCTCCTTAGGACTTCCTTATGAGCGCAGCAATATGCTTGATTTGGCAGTGCTTAGATCCGTCAAAGGTTTTTCAATCACGCACATAAAAATTATTGTCTTGTGAGTGTAACAGCGTGGGTTTTAAGATCCGAATACAGTTCGCAAGCCGCACCGGGTAGTGCGCGAAATCCCCAGGCTTTTCGCGGCGTGAGGGAAAAACCGACAACGTCTCAGGAGAAATTATGCGATTCATCAAGTGGCAGAAGATCAGTTTATATACGTTGGGATTCGCGCTCGCTTCCGTCTGCAGCGCCCAAAATGCGCCTGCAGCAGACCAGAAACCGGCCGAACCACCGCCAGCGGCTCCGCTGAGCACGCCGGCGATGTCGGGTCCGCTGGCCGATTTGCCGCCAGCCGTTTTCGATGCCGGACCGTTCGGCAAGATCTCGGCGAATGGATTTCTCAGCGGAATGGGCTTAGTGCAAAATAATTCCATACCCGGCGACAAGGACTCTCAGGCGGCTCTGAGCAACGGCCAAATCTTCCTGCAGAAGACCGACGGGTGGTTCCAATTCTACGTGCAGGCTGGAATGTACAATCTTCCTTCTCTGTCGGTGCCGTTTCTCCCCACCGATAAAACGGTAAGCAATCTGTACGGCCCGGTGCCGGTCGGCTACGTGAAGCTGCAGGCGGGAAAGAACACCGCCTTCGAGATCGGTTCGCTGCCGACGTTGATCGGCGCCGAATACACGTTCACGTTTCAAAATATGAATATCGAACGTGGCCTGCTGTGGAACCAGGAACCGGCGATCAGCCGCGGGATCCAGATCAGCCAGACGATGGGCAAATTCACGGCATCGGCCAGTTGGAATGACGGTTATTACTCCAACCGCTATTCGTGGATCAGCGGTTCGCTGGCATACGCCAACGGCCCGCATGCGATTTCGTTCGTGGCAGGCGGGAACGCGGGACAAACGGCATATTCGACTTTCGCCACGCCGCTTTACCAGAACAACAGCAGCATCTACAACGTCATCTACACGTATTCGAAGGGTTCTTGGATCGTGACGCCGTACTTCCAATACAGTAATGTTCCGACGAATGCAAAGATCGGCATCGCCAAGGGCGCGTCGACCACGGGCGGCGCGATCCTGGTGAACCACACGTTCAAGCACGGGTTCTCGCTGCCTGTGCGTTGGGAATACATTTCGGCGTCGGGGAGCACCACGGATGGATCGATTAACCTGTTGGCCGGTCCGGGCAGCTCGGGGACGTCGTTCACAGTGACGCCGACGTTCCAACGCGGCGGCTTCTTCGGCCGTGTCGATGTTTCGTTCGTTCATGCGGGCAATTACGTGCCGGGTTCGGTGTTCGGTCCGGCGGGATTGAACAACAACCAGACGCGCGCAATGGCCGAGATCGGGTTTGTGTTTGGAAACAATATTGTAGAAAAGAAACCGTAGTTTGTACGCTCCCCAACACGGGGCAGGCTGGGGGAAGGGCCGCGGCGACCCTCCCGGCACCGGTGACTCTTTCAGCCTGTCCCGCCCTCCTGCAGCGCCGCTGGTTCTCCATGCTAGCCTGAATTTTGGATGGGCGTTTCGGTTCCTGTAGCGGAACAAAGCGAGAAGCAGAAGGCTGCGCTAAGCTCGCTGTTAGCCGCGATCGGGCTCACGGCGTTCAAATTCATCGTGGGTCTGATGACGGGAAGCCTCGGCATTCTCGCCGAGGGGGCGCATTCGGCGCTGGACCTGATGGCCGCGCTGATGACGTTCTTCGCCGTCCGGATTTCCGCGAAACCTCCCGACCGCACTCATCTCTACGGCCACGGCAAAGTCGAGAATCTCTCGGCCCTGTTCGAAACCCTCCTGCTGGTCGCCACCTGCGCCTGGATCGTCTGGGAAGCGGTGCGGCGGCTGTTCCAACATCGCGTTGACGTGGAAGTCACGGTCTGGTCGTTTGCGGTGATGCTCACGTCGATCGTGGTTGATTTGTCGCGCTCGCGGAAACTGGAACGCGCCGCGAAGAAGTATCACAGCCAGGCTCTGGAGGCCGATGCGCTGCATTTCCGCACGGACATCTGGAGCTCGTCGGTCGTGATCCTGGGGCTGATCGCGGTCAAGGCCGGGGACTGGTTTCCCGCGCTGACGTTTTTGCGACAGGGAGACGCGGTGGCGGCGCTGGGCGTCTCGGCGGTGGTGGTGTGGATTTGCATTCGGCTCGGCCGGCGGACGATTGACGAACTGGTGGACAAGGCCCCGGCCGGTCTGGAGCAGCGGATCGCGGCGGTAGTGGAGGCGGTGCCCGGCGTGCGCGACTGCCACCAGGTGCGCGTGCGCTACTCCGGGCCGGTGCTGTTCGTGGATCTTCATGTGCTGGTGGACGGCGGTCAAACGCTCACCGAGGCTCACGACCTGACGGAATTCATCGAGCAAGCGATCCACGGCGTGGCTCCCGGCGCGGACATCACGGTGCATCCCGAGCCGGTGTAGGGATATATACTGGCGGCGATTATGACTCCTGATACGACACGGCGGAATTTTCTGGCAGCAGCCGCTTTGTGGATGGCGGGGTGTCACCGAAACGGGCCGGAGAGTGCAGCGGAGGACGATCCGAAAGGACCCGCGGACGTCACGCTGCGCATTGGGCAGGTTTCGCTGGATGTGGCGCCAGGCAAGACGATCCGGACGACGGGTTACAACGGCACGGCGCCCGGACCGCTGATCCGGTTGCACGAGGGCGTTCCGGTCACGATCGATTTGTTTAATGACACCGATATCGCGGAACTGGTGCACTGGCACGGTCAGATCGTTCCGCCTCGCGTGGACGGGGCCGCGGAGGAGAAGAGCCTCGCGGTACCGGCGCACGGCCACATCCGCTACCGGTTGACGCCGCAACCGGCGGGGGCGCGGTTCGTCCACACGCACGTGATGCCGATGTCGGATCTTAACAAAGGCACCTATTCGGGACAATTTGCGTTTGTGTACGTCGAGCCAAAAAACAATCCAGGGCAATACGATCAAGAGGTGTTTCTGGCGACGCACGAATGGGAGCCGGAGCTCGGCAGCGAGGAAGAAGAAGGGGAAGACGAGCCCGGGCTGCCGCCGCCGCATCCGCCTACAGGCAAGAAAGACGAGAAGCCGAACGGGTGGGAGGTCGGTTACAAGAGTTTCACGATCAACGGCAAGCAACTCGGGTATGGCGAGCCGGTGCGAGTGAAAGCCGGACAACGGGTGCTGTTCCACTTTCTGAACGCGAGCGCGACGGAGAACATCAAGCTGGCGCTCGCCGGCCACAAGTTCCAGGTGGTGGCGCTGGACGGCAACGCGGTGCCGCGGCCGCAGATGGTGGACGTGGTCGAGTTGGGGACGGCGGAGCGGGTGGACGCGGTGGCGGAGATGAAGAACCCGGGGGTATGGATTCTCGGTACCCCGAAAGATGACGACCGCATGAACGGCATGGGGATCGTGGTGGAATACGAAAGCAAAAGCGGCAAGCCTCGCTGGATCGCCCCGCCGAAGACTTTCTGGGACTATACGGCCTTCGGCGACGACCGCCCGACTCCGCTTCCCGACGAAACGATCCCACTGGTGTTCGGGAAAATCAATGGCGGCAAGGGCCAGTTCAACCACTGGACCGTGAACGGCAAAGAATACGATGTCAACGCTGCCCCGCGGCAATTAATGAAAGGGAAGCGCTACCGCCTGGTCTTCGATAACCAGACCGACGACGCGCACCCGGTGCACCTGCACCGGAACAGCTTCGAGCTGACCAGCGTGTACGGCAAGCCGACGGCAGGCGTCTTGAAAGACGTGGTTCTGGTGAAGGGGTTCCGCACGATCGAGGCCGACGTCACGCCGGCGATGGAGGGGCTTACGCTGCTCCATTGTCATCAGCAACTGCATATGGACTACGGGTTCAAGCTGCTTTTCGATGTGGTATAGCCCCCCAGCAATGATATTCGCAAACCGGATGAAATTCTCTTAAAATGGAGGTCGTGGAATCGATCCGGTGGACTGACGATGACTTCGTATTCGTCCCGCAGCTCGATGCGGAACATCAGAAGCTGTTTCAGGATGCGGAAGGGATACGGCTGGCGCTCTCGCGGGGGATGGATGCGGGCCAAGTCGGGCTGCACATGTGGCGGCTGACGCGAAGTTTCTCAGCTCACATTGCGGGTGAAGAGCGCCTGATGCGAAGTTCCCGATATCCGGCTTTCCAGTGGCACGAGCGACAGCACCATGCGGGCCGCAACAAGCTGGCGAGGCTCACGGAGGCGTCGCATCGGAAGGACGAGCGGATCGCCGGCGAGGCGCTGGAGGACTTCGCCCGGTGGATGCGGGACCATGTGAACCTGGCGGATCGAATGTTCGCGGCGCACCTGCGGAATGACCGGAGAGAGCGGATGGCGTCGTAGAGGTTGCAGGCAGGCTGGAACCGGCGCCACTTACTTCGTGGTCACCGCAGCCAATTCCGTCACCGGCAGGGGAATGATCTCGCCATCCACTCCGCCGATCACCGCTGCCGTATGCGCAAATGCCGCCGGGTCGCCCGTCACGAAGTGGGCCACACGTCCGATTTCGAACGTCCGGGGCGGGCGGCCGAAGCTGGCGCTCACCGTCTCCGCCGTGACTTCGGCACTATCCACGAGCGCCACTCCGTCCCCCACTACCTTCTGCAGCACCTTGCGAAGCAGCGGATAGTGAGTGCAGCCCAAAATCAAGGCATCGATCTCCGGCCGTCCCGAAAGGTACTGCCGCACGAGCAGTTCGGCCTCAGGTGATTCCGCCAGCCCTTCTTCCACCACGTGCACCAGCATCGGGCACGCCTGCGACCAGGCCCGCAGCCCGCGGGCTTCCAGGCGCCGCTGATAGGCGCCGCTGCCGATCGTTCCCTTCGTACCGATCACTCCTACGTAGCCGCTGCGTGTGACGCGTGTCGCGGCTTCCACACCCGGGTCGATTACGCCCCAGACCGGAACGCGCGAGCGCTCGACCAAGGCCGGAAGCGCCACCGACGACGCCGTATTGCACGCCACCACCAGTCCTTCGACGCCCAGCCCGCACAGAAAATCGCCGATTCCGACGGCAAACTCCACCACCATCTCCGGGGGCTTGCGGCCGTAGGGCACTCGCGCGGTGTCGCCGAGATAAATGAAATCGCGGTGCGGCAGGCGCCGGCGCAGCGCCTGTAAAACCGTCAGGCCGCCGACTCCTGAATCAAATACGCCAATCGGATGCTGCAGGGGTAACCGGGTCGTCATCGCTCTCTGATCTATGGTTGCACGTTCGCGGCCAATCTCTCCAAAAATAGGTGCGCCGTGCGATAATCGGGTTTCTCCATGAAAGCTCGCGTGTTTGTCTCCTTCAAGTCCACCGTCCTGGACCCGCAGGGAGCCACCATCTGCTCCAAGCTTCACGACCTCGGTTATCCCGCCATTGCCGACGTCCGGCAGGGTAAATTTTTCGATATCGCCTTAGCGGCCGGCACCTCGCGCGAGCAGGCGCGCCAGCAGATCGAGACCATCGCCCACGAAGTCCTGGCCAACCCCGTCATCGAAGAATACCGCGTCGAAATCGTCGAGTAGCGCAGGTCTCCGACCTGCGTAGCCCTCACCGTTCGCCGGCCCCCGCCCTTACGCCGATCTCTCGCGTCCGCATCCCCCCACCGCATGGGTCAATAGCGCTCCGCCGCCTTCCCCGGCAACGGTTCCAGCCTCACGAAAAATGAACGGGCACACGACCCTCCTAACGCCCAACATCCAACCATTAAGCCGCGGACGAACGCAAATGCAGCGCCGGTGAGTTCCCTCTCTGTTCAAATCGGCGTGCATCGGCGCTCATCGGCGGCTAATTCCGGGACCTCAGCGCCGGCCGTGCGCTACATGGCTATACGATCGCGTGTTCCCTTTCGGTCCCGTCACCGTGTTCGTCACGATGCCGCCGCTGCGCGTGACCGTGTTGGTGGCGGTGTTCCCGTTCCGGCCGGTGTAGGTACGCGTGTCGTTATACGCGCCGTTACCCCACGTGGCGTTGCTCGTGTAGTTTCGCGTCTTGCCGTCGAAGCCCGTCACCGTGGTGTCGCGCGAGGCGCTTCCCGGCGCGTGCGAAACTGTCGTGCTGGCAGTCGCCGTCCTGCCGCTAAAACCGGTCTCGGACTTGTTGTCGACGTACGTCCCGTTTCCCCAGCTTGCATTGTTCTGGTAGGTCGCGGTCTTTCCTTCGGGCCCGGTGACGGTCGTCTCTCGCGAATAGTTGCCGGGGCTGGTCGTCACGGTCGTGGTTGAACTCTGGGCCGAAGCCCCGAGCGCCAGCACGATGCCGATCGCCGCCGCCATCAAAATGTTTCTGCGTTTCATGGTTGAGTCTCCTCCGAATTGGATTTGGGAATCGCATGGATTCCCGTCGGACATCCTCAGAATCGGGCGAAAACGCGTCCTGTGCGTGCAAGATATGTCGCCAGGCGGTAAAGTTTTGTCGGACGGGAAAATCACAAAAAAGACCGGCGAACGCACGAAAGACGCGCGCCGCCGGTAAGGGAAGAACTTTTTCAGCCCCGGTCCGAGAGGGGGGAATCTGGAAGGCTGTTAGCCGCGGCGGAAGAGTCTGTGCCGCCCCTGCCCGCCGCGGCCTTGCTGCATGGCTTCAAGATCCGCTTTGACCGCGGCCGCGTCGTCCGGCTGAAAAGCTCCGCTCTCGGCCACCTTCTTGATGTCGCCCAGTGCCTTCTTGACGGAACTCAGGTCGGGCTTGTCGCCGTTCTGACGGGCCTGCGCCGCTTCGCGCAACTTCGCGCCCGCGTCCTGCAGCGTCTTCTTTTGCTCATCGGTCATATGGCCGTTCTGCACCGCCTTGGCTAAATCCGTCCGCAGTTTCGCGCCCGGCCCACTCGGCGCGGAAGCGTTGGTGCTATTTCCGTTCTGCTGCGCCGCCATCGGTCCAGCAATCCACAGGATTGCCAGCATCGCACCCAAGATGATTTGTTTCACTGATTGTCTCCTCCGATTCTTGAATTGGTGGAACGCTCCACCGATTTGACTGTATGCGCGAAGGCCTGCCTGTTTTGTCAGGTTTTGCAAGGAACCGTCACAAAGCGTCGTACACCGGGAGAGTCAACCGCAGTTCCAGTCCACCGCCTTCGCGATTGGCCGCCGAGACGGACCCGCCGTGCAGACTCACCACCTGGTGCGTAATGGCCAGTCCCAGCCCGGCGCCTCCGCTCTGCCGGTCGCGCGCTTCATCCACGCGATAAAACGGCTCGAACACGTGAGCCAGGTCTTTGGCGGGCACACCCGGACCTTCGTCCTCCACCACGATCGTCGCCATGCCACTTCCGTTCGCGCGCGCCAGCCGCACCCGCACCTGCGTTCCCGGTCGCGTGTACTTCAACGCGTTGCGCACGACATTCTCGACGGCGCTGCGCATCAGGTCACGCGCGCCGCGCATGGTGCAGGCCGCGCACTCCGCCAGTCGCACGCTGCGATCCATGCTGGCCGCCTCAAAGTCCGCGTCCACCGCGATTTCCTGAACTAGCGCGCTCAGGTCGATCGGTTCCATTTGCGGTGAGTGGTCCAGGTTCTCGAGGCGCGAAAGGGTCAGAAGCTGGCCGATCAGATGATTCAGCCGCTCCACTTCACGCTCCATGCGCGCAACGTGGGGCGGGTCGGAGTTTACCCGTAACGGGACCTGCCCAGTAAAACTGACGCGGCGTTTCATCAGCCCCAGCGCCAGGCTCAGCCGCGTGAGCGGCGAACGAAGCTCGTGCGAAACATCAGCCAGCAGCCGGTGCTGCGCCTTTAGTAAATTTTCAATACGCCCAGCCATCTGATTGAAATCTCGTGCCAGCCCGCCAATCTCGTCGCGCCGCTGCAAGAGTTCGGGCGAAGCGATTCGCGCCGTGAGATCGCCTTGCGAGAACCTCGAGGTCAGCGCCCGCAACTGGATCATCGGTGAAGTCAGGTGCCGGGCCAAAAGAAAACACAAAACGCCTCCCATTAACAGGAACGCGATCACGAAGACGCGCCCCCGTTCTCCGGGGCGCGCGGGAATCGTCATGACAAACTCGTACCGCATCCCGCTCGGGCCGCGGAGGCGAATGCCCGCGACGCGGTATAACGGCATCACCACGACGCCTTCCTCGGGAGATGCCGTCAGCTTGGCCTCAACCGCCGGTTCCGGCGTAAACTGGCTGCCGCCGAGGGCGCGTCCCGAGGCATCCACCAACGCCACTAACATTCCGGTGTCTTGCGTCAGCCCGCGAACATAGTTCTCCAGTTCGGCGGTGCCGCCTTCCTCGTACAATTGTGCCGCCGTGTGCCCCACCGAGCGTATTGCTCCTCTGCCCAACTGCTGCCAACCCGTCGAGAACGCACCCGGCGAATTGACGACGAGGGCTGTCGCGCCTACCAGGATCAGCAATAACGTGGACGCACTGAACCACAGAAATATCCGGAGAAACAGGCTCTTCATGACTCTTTCATGTTGGATTCCGGCAGCGGGTAGACATAACCTGCATTCCGCACCGCGCGGATGCGTTCGCGCGAATCCGGCCGCGTACCCAGTTTCTTCCGCAGGCTGCTCACGTGGTTATCGATGCTGCGGTCGAAGACCGAGAACTCGCGGTCGAGTACTTCACGGAACAGCTCCTCGCGGCTGATGACGCGGCCTGCCGATTTGAGGAAGACCCGCAGCAAGTCGAACTCGGCGGCGGTCAGCTCCACGTAGACACCCCCGCGGCGCACGGTGCGCGCACGAATATCCAGAACGACGTCGGCTACCGCAATCACCTCGCTGCTTGCCGGCGATTGAAACGCGCCGGGCGCGGCGCGTCGCAGAATCGCGTGCACTCGCGCCACGAGTTCTTGAGGATCGAAGGGCTTCGGCAGGTAATCGTCCGCGCCCGATTGCAGCCCGACGATCCGGTCCACCGCGTCGCCGCGCGCGGTCAGCATCAGCACCGGAACCTGCGAAGCCGCCCGCAACCGCCGCAGAACCTCGAAACCGTTCAGGCGCGGCAGCATCACGTCGAGCACCACCAGCAGGCAGTTGCCTTGCAGCGCCTTCTTGAGCCCGGAATCGCCATCGTGGCACACTTCCAGGACAAAACCTTCCGGTTCGAGATACTCGCCCAGCATGTCGGTCATCTCGCTGTCGTCGTCGATGACCAGGATGGTTGCACGATCCATCACGTTTCTCGGGTCATGCAAGAGCGGTGGCGGCTCCGCCCCGCTCTCTCGATCTTCCCATCCACTGGAGTTCGGCCGCAATGGAGGGTCTCCTTTACCGCCAGTGTCCAGCGATAAAAACATAACCGCCGCGGGCCGGAACGAACGCCCATGCCGGCGCCACCCAGACGGCTCTCGCATGCGGAGGAACCACCCACCGGCCGGGCACCCAGACATAGGCTCTTCCGCTCCAGCGATAGTAGCCGCCGACCCAGACGAAGCGCGGCCCGGGCGCCGGCACCACGCGTTCCACCACCGGCCGGGGCGGCCCGATGCGGACAAAGACTTCGGCGCGCGCCTCGCGTGGAACACTTAGTGTCAACGCGATGCCGAGCGTCGCGAAAACCAGAAACAAAGATTGCTTTTTCACTTCCTACCTCCTGATCTCAGGATGCGGCGGAAGCGGGTCGCCCTCTGAACGGAAATGTCCGGCGAACGTAAAGATTTGTCGGAGCGTGTTGAGACGGTTCCCGTGTCCCCCGGCCCCTAATCCGCAGGCCCTACGATACAATCCCTCTTGGGAGCCCCATGGACAACCTCAAAACCCTGATTCGCGAAGTGCCGGACTTTCCTAAACCGGGCATCCTCTTCTACGACATCACCACTCTTCTTAAAGATGCCTGTGGTTTCCGTACCGTGATCGATGGCCTCAAGAATCACTATCAGGGCGCTCACGTCGATACCGTCCTCGGCATCGAAGCGCGCGGCTTCATCTTCGCCCCCGCGCTCGCCTACGCTTTGGGCGCCGGCTTCGTTCCCGTGCGCAAGCCCAACAAGCTCCCCGCCGAATGCGTCAGCGTCAGCTACGACCTTGAGTACGGTACCGACAGCCTTCAAATGCATCGGGACGCCATCGGCTATGGGCAGCGCGTGTTGATCGTCGATGACCTGCTCGCCACCGGAGGCACCGCCGCGGCCGCCGCCCGCATGGTTGCCGATGTCGGCGGCCAGGTAGCCGGTATCGGTTTCGTGGTCGAGCTGACTTTCTTGAACGGCCGCCAGAAGCTGCCAGGTTACGACGTGTTCTCGCTCCTCCAGTACGACAAATGACCGCGCAGTGGGGCAGGCCTTCGGCCTGCCGTCAGATCCACAGATGACTCGCACCTCCGGGCCTCGCCGCGCCCGAGTCCGCGCGCTCGCCAAAATAAACCTCGATCTTCGTGTTCTCGGCAAGCGCCCCGATGGCTACCACGAACTGCGTACCGTCTTTCAAACCATCTCGCTCGCCGACATGCTCGAACTCGCCTTCACGCCGCAGCGCAAGACGGAGATTGCGCTCGAGGATGCCACCGCCATTCCGGATAACCTCGTGGTCCGCGCCGCGCGCCTGGTGCTCGATGCCCTCCGAATCGCCGGCAAAGTCGAAATGCGGCTCGTCAAACGAATCCCGATGGGCGCCGGCCTCGGCGGCGGATCGAGCGACGCCGCCGCCGTCCTGCTCGCGCTCCCCGTTCTCGCCGGCAGGGCCCTACCGCTGGCAGGCGCCTGCGATCTCGCCCAGCAGCTCGGCAGCGATGTCACTTTCTTTTTGCTGGGCGGCGCCGCCGCCGCCATTGGCCGCGGCACCGAGCTGTTTCCGCTGCCCGACGTCCCCGCCCGTCCCGGTCTTCTGGTCGCTCCGGACGTGCACATTTCCACAGCCGAGGCCTACCGCGCCCTCAGCCCGAATTTGACAACCGAATTACAACAAAATAAAATCTTTAGTTTCGGGTGTCAGGTTTGGGCCGGGGGTCTGTCCGCGGCCGCTTGTAACGATTTTGAAGCGGTCGTGTTCCCGCGGTATCCGCGTCTTGCTTCTCTCAAGAAGCGATTGGTGCGCGCCGGAGCCTCCCCCGCGTTGATGACGGGCAGCGGATCTGCCATATTCGGGTTATTCCGGTCACGTGCCGAGGTGTCTCGCGCTCTGGCCGAAATGAAAAAGGAAAACGCTTTTCGGATTTCGCTGGTTAGCCGGGCCCGCTATCACGCCATGTGGTGGCGCGCTCTTGAGGAGCACATTACTCACGGAATATGGCCTCCCCAAAGCCGATACGCGCCATGAGCCACAATCGCCTCACCGTCTTCACCGGTAATGCCAACCGCCCGCTCGCCGAAGAGATTGCTGGCCATCTCGGTACCTCGCTCGGCTGCGTCATGGTGACCCAGTTCGCGGACGGCGAAACCTACCTCCAGATTCAGGAGAACGTCCGCGGCGCCGACGTCTTCATCATCCAGCCGACCTGCACGCCCGTCGACCGCCACCTGATGGAACTTCTGCTCATGATCGACGCGCTCAAACGCGCCTCGGCCGGACGCATTACCGCCGTGCTGCCCTACTACGGCTACGCGCGCCAGGACCGCAAGGATAAACCCCGCGTCCCCATCTCGGCCAAGCTCGTCGCATCGTTGATCGAGCGTGCCGGCGCCGATCGCGCTCTCACCGTCGATCTCCACGCCGCTCCCATCCAGGGCTTCTTCGATGTCCCGGTCGACCACCTCTTCGCCATGCCGGTCTTCATCGAATACTACCGGAAGCACAAGATTCCCAATCTCGCCGTCGTCTCGCCCGATGCCGGCGGTGTGGAGCGCGCGCGCGCTTTCGCGAAACGCTTGAACTCGCCCCTCGCCATCATCGATAAACGCCGCGAGGAGGCCAACGTTGCCGAAGTCATGAACGTGGTCGGCGAAGTCGCCGGCCGCAACTGCCTCCTGGTCGATGACTTGATCGATACGGCTGGTACACTAGTCAAGGGAGCCGAAGCGCTCCTGGAGAAGGGCGCGGCTAGCGTTTCTGCCTGCGCCACCCACCCGGTCCTGTCCGGGCCGGCCATCGAGCGGATCGAGAATTCCGAGATCCGTGAAGTGGTTTTTAGCAATTCGATCCCGTTCGTGCAGGAAGTGAAATCGAAAAAGATTAAAGCGCTCTCGATCGCTCCCTTGTTAGCCGAGGCCATCCGGGCGATCAATAACGAGACGTCAGTCAGCGGTTTGTTTGTGTAGCGTACCGCAGGTCTCAAACCTGCCCAGATTTTCGCGGGCCTCTCGAACCCACGTCAGCCCCCATTTCGGGGTGATCGGACTTCGAACCCGCAAGGAGAACATGCAGTGAGAACAGAGATTACCGTCACCGCCGAGGTGCGTGCCTCGCGCGGTAAGAATGAGGCGCGCCGCACCCGGCGCGAGGGCCAGATTCCCGCAGTCGTTTACGGCGCATTCAAGGATCCCATTTCCGTTTCGGTCAGCCCGCGCGAGATCCTGAAGATCGTCCACAGCAAGACTGGCTACAACACGATCTTCAACCTCTCGATCCAGGGTGGTGAAACCACTCCGGTCATGGTCATCGATCAGCAGCTCGATCCGATCAAGGGTACCCTGCTGCATACCGACCTCAAGCGCATTGATCTCACTAAGCGCATCCGCGTCAGCATCCCGGTGCACACCTCGGGCGAGGCGCAGGGCGTCAAGGTGCAGGGCGGTTTGCTCGAAATCATCACTCGCGCCGTCGAAATCGAGTGCCTGCCCGACGAAATTCCCGAGGGCTTCACCGTCGACGTCACCGACCTCATGATCGGCCAGAGCCGCCGCGCCAGTGACGTCGCGCTGGCGGGTTCGATGAAGCTCGTCAGTTCGCCCGATTCGGTCATCGCGCACGTCGTCACGCTGCGCGCCGAAGAAGTCGCGACGCCCGCCGAAGGAGCGGCAGCGCCCGAAGCGGCTGCCGGTGGCGCAGCGCCCGCCGAGCCCGAGGTCATCAAGAAAGGCAAGAAGGAAGAAGAAGCCCCCGCCGAGGAAAAGGGCAAGAAGAAATAATCGGCCATGTTCCTGGTCGCCGGTCTGGGCAACCCAGGCGAGGAATATGCGAATACGCCGCACAACCTCGGTTTCCTGGTGGTCGACCGGCTGGCCGAGCGGCATAGCATCCGGGTCACCCGGAAGGATTCCAAGGCGCTCGTCGGTACGGGCGAAATCGACGGGCATCCGGTGATGCTGGCCAAGCCGCAAACGTATATGAACCTCAGCGGCACATCGCTCCAGCCGCTGATGGAAAAACATGCGATCGAGGTCGATCGCTTGATTGTGGTTTACGATGAGCTGGATCTGGGCTGGCTGGCTTTGAAGATCAAGCCTAAAGGTTCGGCTGCTGGTCACAACGGCATGAAGTCCGTGATCGGCAGTTTGAAGACACAGGATATCGTGCGGGTTCGTTTGGGGATCCATCCCGGCCGACCGCTCGATAGCGGTAAGGGTTTCCTGCTTTCGCCGATGAAGCGATCGCAGGCGAAGGAATTGGACGACTTCGTCGGCTATGGCGCCGACGCGGTTCGTTCCATAATTGCTGAGGGCGTCGAAAAGGCCATGACGAGATTCAATCGTCGCGCCCCTGGCTTACAAACAGAGGAAGCATGACTCGTATTTACGAAGAGCTGTTTATTGCAAAACCGGATGCGCCGGATGAGGAGGTCGATCAGTTCGTCGAGCAGTTGCGGACGCACCTGACCGGCGCCGGCGCCACGGTCGACAAGATCGAAAAATGGGGCAAGCGCCGTCTCGCCTACAGGGTCGACAAATATCGCGAGGGCGCTTATGTGCTGTTCCAGTTTTCCGCAGGCCCGGAGACCGTCAAGGAACTCGAACGCCGCCTGCGCGTCTCCGACCTGGTGATCAAGTTTCTCACCGTCCGCATCGATGAGACGCTGAAGCGCCTCGAAAAGCGCAAGAAAGACCGCGACAAGCGAGCGGCTAAGCGCGCCACCATGGCGCCCGCCGCCGCGGCACCGGGCGCGCCGATGCACCCCACGGAACCGGGAGCGGCCATGCCGGGCGTTCCGGGAATGCCGAAGGAGAGTTAAGCCATGCCGGAATCCAAAGGAAGACCAGGAAGCGCAGCCCAGCGCCCCACCGGAGGCGACAAGGCGGTCGCCACCCAGAAGAAACAGTATTTCCGGCGCAAGAAAGTTTGCCGGTTCTGCGTCGAGAAGATTGATGACATCAATTACAAGGATGTGAAGCTGCTTCACTCCTTTGTCGCCGAACGCGGCAAGATCGTGCCGCGCCGCATCTCTGGCGTATGCGCGCCTCACCAGCGCCGGCTGGCCGACGCCATCAAGAAGGCGCGCAACATCGCACTGCTGCCGTTTGCGGCTTCGTTCTAAGCGGAGGAATCGAAATGGAAGTCATTTTACGAGAAGATATCGACAACCTCGGCAGCCGCGGCGAGATGGTCAAAGTGGCATCTGGCTACGCCCGCAACTTCCTGCTGCCGCGCCGCCTGGCAGTGGAAGCTACCGACGCCAATCGCAAGATCGTCGAACAGGAACGCCAGGCGCACCTCCGCAAGGAAGCCAAGCTCAAGACCGAAGCCGAAGATCTGGCGAAGCTTATGGCGGGCGTCAGCGTGACCATCTCGCAGAAGGCCGGCGAGAACGACCAGCTTTTTGGCTCCGTAACGGCAAAAGACGTGACCGATGCACTGGCCGCCAAGCGGTTCACCATCGACCGCAAAAAGATCCAGCTCGATGAGCCCATCAAAACCCTGGGCGAATTCAAAGTCCCGCTGCGGCTGCACCGCGAAGTGACCACCGAAATCACCGTGAACGTGGTCAAGGAAGAGTAGCCGCCGGAGTCCCGAACAGGCCCAGTACTCCAAACGAAAACTCTAACGTTTCGGGGTATTTACATTACAGCCTTTCGCCCCGACAATAGGAGCTTAAGTCGGGGCGTTATGGAATTCGTGGTCACACAAGTGGGGATGGCGCTGATCCTCGTCATCGGCATGGTCGGAGTCTTCTACCCGAGGACGATCCAGACCATCGAGGTGAAGCTTACCGAGGCTCTCACCTTTGGCATCCCCAACCCCTTCGTGAACTTCCTCGAGACGGACCAGTATCTTCGCGTCGTGCGGCTGTTTGGCGCCGTTTCCCTCCTGATCGTCAGCGCCGCGGAATATGCGCTGTATCTCCGCGGCTAGCCGCTTCGCTGCCTCTTGCACTTCGGCCAACGGCGTTCCCCCACGGTCGAAGCACGTGGCTTCGATTCCGTAAATCGTCAGCTTCTCCGGAAGCCGGTCCAGCGCCCGGGCCAGTTCGATGGCTTCCGCCAGCCCCACATTGTGCGTCGAACACCGGAACTCACCGGCCGCGAGCGGGGTCGCCGCGTCCCGGCGGATGATCGTGCCCGGCGCCGCTCCGCTCACGATCGCATCGATGACCACCACCTCGCGCGCGCCGTTCCACGCGTCGAGCAACCCCAGAATGTCGCCGCCGTGCTCGCGGGCGTCGACTCCGAGATCGCGCAACCGGCGCACAACCAGCAGCCCGGCGGCGTCGTCCGACCGGTCGTCATTTCCACACCCGAGGATCAGCAACCTTCACTCCCGTTCCACGTGCAGCTTGAGGAAGTGCGTTGCGCAGGAGATGCAGGGGTCGTAGTTGCGGATGGCCTGCTCGCATTTCCAGGTCACTTCCTCGGCATCCCGGTTCGCCAACTGCGGCACAAAGTGCCACAAGTCGTCTTCGATGCGCTTCTGGTTTTGCGAAGTCGGCGGCACGATCTTTGCGGACCGGATAAGCCCCTGGTCATCGATCTCGTACCGGTGGTAGAGAATTCCGCGCGGCGCCTCGGTGGCCGCGCACCCGCTCCCGGCACGAACCGGCACTTCGACGCGCGGCGCCTCGGGCTGGCGGTATTCGTCGATAATCCGCAGCGCCTCCCAGCAGGCGAACACCAGCTCGACCGCACGGACAACGATGCCGCGAAACGGATTCCGGCAGGGCACGGTCAGGCCGCACTCGCGCGCGACCTGTTGGGCCACATCGGGCAGCTTGTCAAAGTTCAAGTTAAAACGGGCCAACGGGCCGACCAGGTACGAGCCATGCCCGCGGTGCACCGACTGGAGCGCGTTGGAGTGCTTCACATGCTGCTCGACGAAATGTTCTTCGTAAGCGGTGACATCGATGTCGAGGCCTTTGTTCGAGATCAGACGGCCTTCGTTGTACGGGTACTCGTCGGGGTGCGCGAGCGCCACGAACTCGTAATCTTCGTCGAAATCGGGAAACTCGAAGCCCGCCACCAGGCGGGTAGCCGCGAGCGAGGCATCGAGCGCCCACTTGAGGTCGTCGGTCAGCGCACGAAGTTCATTTTCCCGGGGAACTTTATAGAACCCGCCGACCGCCGCTGAAAGCGGATGGATCTCGCGGCCCCCGATCAACGTGACAATCGCGTTGCCGATCTTTTTCAGGCGCAGCGCCTGCTCGACCACTTCGCGATGATCGCGCGCCATCTGGATGGCGTCGGGGTAGCCCAGAAAATCGGGCGCGTGCAGCATGAACACGTGCAGGGCGTGGCTTTCGATCCACTCGCCGCAATAGAACAATCGCCGAAGCATCCGCACTGCGGGGTCGATAGTGACGCCGAGCGCGCGCTCGATGGCGTGGATCGAGCTCATCTGGTATGCGATCGGGCAGATGCCGCAGATCCGGGAC
>DASXAK010000213.1:0-48006 GCA_036406715.1 Bryobacteraceae bacterium
AAACCGCAGTCAAGATTCCGTTGGTGAAGGTGCATTGATAATACGTGTGGCCATCCGTGCCGAGCAATAGGAATATCGCGCTTTGTCCCGTCTGTCCCGCCGTCTGAAAGCCCGACGCGGTGATGTTTCCCGTCGCGGATGCATTCCCCAGACTATCCACCGCAAATAAGGTCCCTCCCGACGGATTCTGAACAATGAAGTATCCTCCCGCCGGAGTGGTTATCACCGCGCCTCCAAACGCTGTAAGTCTGCCGTTGGCGTCGATCACCGTCTTACCAGGACTAGACGGCCCGACCGCAATTCCTCGAAAGGAAGCGAATCCTTGCCAGTTGATGACAGCGCCGAACGCGGGCGGCGAAACGCTGCCGTCGCCGGCGGAGATCGCGCCGTTGTCTTTGATGACGAGCGACTGAGGCGCGAGGCTCGCGGGACTCATCGGGCCGATCCAGGCGCCGGTATTGGGATCGGTCAATTGTAGATTTCGCGGTGAGAAGTAAAGCGAGCTGCGGAACAAGACGTTGCCCGATTGATCGACTCCGAAATTCTGAACGTTGGAGCCGTCGAAGAGATAGAAGGAAGAGGCGGCGTTTTGCGCGGCCGAAAGTCCCGTCGCGCCGCTGTTCAGTTGCACGTTGAGGTTGCCGCTGGCGGGGCTTCTCATCGTGAGCGAGCAATAAAACGGATCGGCGTCGCCGCCGGTCTGATCGCCGTTGAAGGTCACGAACGCTCCCAAATTCGGGACCGTGTCGGAGCCTAAAACCACGCCGCGGTTGATGATCCGGATCCCGTGCGTGGTCGGCGTGAGGCTCAGATCCGGATTCTGGGTCGCGCGCATGAGCGAGATTCCGGGGAATTTGTATGCGCTCATGCTCACGACATAAGCGGTGTCGGTGCCGAGGAGCAGTTGATAGGCCTGGTTGTAGGGCGGGTTGGGCGGGGTGTTGACGTAGTAATCGATTTCAAAACGGTTGATGTTGCGGACCCGGATGCTGTTGTCGCCGGGACAGAGCAGCCGCCAGTCCGCGAGATTTTGGCCGCCGAGCGCGAACTGGGTAAACCAGGCGCCGCCGATATCGGCGAGATCGCCCGTAGGCACGAGCGCGCCGCTCGGACCTACCGCAATGCGCGCGCCGATGCGCCCGACCTCGAGGTTGGTCTTGGTGCGGATGCTGATGTAGGGGTAATACGTCGTCCCGAGCTGGGTCTGGACGTCCCAGCCGCCGACCTGCACGATGCCGCCGTTATTCACGAAAAACGGCGCGGTTCGGGGATCGCGCCCTCCGACGTACAACGCGCTGAACCACCCGCCGTAGACCGTGGCTGTCGAGCCGTCGGGCAGCGCCTGATTGGTCTGCTGGCCCATCCAGGCGCGCAGCGTCGGCGTTCCGCTGTCGCCGGGATCGACGCCGCTCGAATACACCGCGACCTGGCCGTTCTGGCCGGCGAAGCTAGGTCCCAGGCCGCTCGAGGCCGGCGCGCCGCCCACGCGAAGCGTCGATCCCACCTGGATCTTTCCGGCTGAGATGAGCTTGGCGTTTAAACCGTCCGTAAGAGCCACGGGAGGGTTCGGCCCGACCCATTGAAATTCGTTCTGGTTGAAAAACTTATCGGGAAGCAAGGTCGCTTGGACCTGCCCTGGATTCGGAGAGAAAGCGACCGTTTTGGATGGAGTCACGCCGGGAAGGATGCTGTTGATGTTGTTTTGCGGATCGTAGCTTAGCCAGTCAAACGTCAAATTCTGCGCGCTCACCGCCGGCTGCCAGGGAGTCGTAAGACTGGTCTGTTTTCCCGCGTCCCAGTAAGTGATCCCGACGTTATCCTGCATCGCGATCTTGACGCCGCCGAACTGGTTGTCCGGAGGGTCGGACCAGCCCTTGATCTCAAACCGCATCATCTGCACGCCGTCGCTCGATACCTGCTGATCGGTGGTGATCGTCACGCCCGCGATGTTCACCAGCGGTGCATATTCTTTGCCTGTCGGAAATGAACTCGGAGGACCGATGTGCCAGGTCACATGCGGAGAATGCTGCGGGTTATTGGGATCGTCGTTCTGCTGCCCCGTCGAATCGACGCTGATCGCGGTGATCGTCCAGTCCTCGGGAGCCTTCGGAAAGTCCGTCACCTGGAGCGTCAAGTGCGTGACCGAGCTCCCCTGCTGGCCGCCGTATCCGACCGGCGGCGCGGTGAGCGCCCCGTTCACGGCGGTCTTGTAAAACGCGACGCCGCCGTAGCGGCTGGAAGCCGGATTCGTCCAGGCGAGATCCGCCTCGGCCCAGAGCGAGCCGTCCGGTTGCCACGCCAGGCGCGGGTTAGACAGCGTCAAACCCAGGACGTCGAGGCCCGAATCGCCGCCGCCGGGAGGCCAGACGATATCGACCTCGACGTAGGGCGTGAGGCCCAGGATGATCGTGTTGACGTGCAAGCCGAGCGGCGTCGCGTTGTCTTCCGAATCGAAGTACACCCAGAACTTGCCGCCGCCGCCCACGTCGTAGGCGGGGCTCTTGATGCCGCCCTGCGCCTGCGCGATCGGCACGTTGATGCCGGAATCGGTCGCGGGAAATTGCGGCACGCCGCTCGCATTCAGATAGGCGTAGTAAATCCGCACGCCCCCGAAGGGGTTCATCCCGGCGGGAAGCGGCGCGGGCGGATCCGTCTCCATCTCGGCCGGCGGATCGTAGAAGAACTGGAGCGAATAGGTCGGCGTCGGGTTGTTGTAGTCGGGGATGACGACCACGCGCGGATTCTGGATGAGCCAGGCGAACTCCTGGCCGCTGACATACTGCTCGGTCGCGGCCGGGATCGCAAGCACGATATTCGGGCTGATGGTCTCCCCATGTAGATTCGCCGGTACGAGGACCGCGTTGGAATTGGGTCCGTAGGAGGGGAGATACACGCGGATGTTGCGGTCGCTGGGCTCATCCTCGACCAAGAGCGTCACCGAGCCGATCTCGCCGCCGCTCACCGGCGCCGCGATGGCCTGGTCGTTGTAGAAGATCGGGACCTGGCGGCCGCTCACCTGGGCCGTCGGCGCGGAAACGCTTCCCAACTGGCGGGTGCCGTCGAGCGGAGCCTTGGGCTGGGTGCTGATGTCGGGGTCTTCGACATAGATCGCGACGCCCGTAAAATTCGCGCTCGTGGCGGTCGGGTCGGTGGTGTAAGACAGATCCACCTCGACGGTGCGGTCTTGCCGCTCGATGATGCGCGGCCCGTTGGGATCCGCCGGGTCGGTGATGATCGTGACGGGCGGGGCCGTGCCCGTGCTCCCCCCGCCGCCCGTGGCGCTGCCTTTGTCGTAGAGCCAGTTGCGCGTGGGGGGCGGAGTGGCGCGAACCCGTGGAAGCTTCATCGCCGTATCGCTCGTTTCATCGCCGGCGTGGTGTAGTTTCCGGCTGAAGTAATTCTCACACTATCGCCCTGGTTTTCGAGGATGATCTCCGTGTTTCCGTCGAAGAAGGTTTGGCCCACGAGCGCGTCGATGAGCACCCGGTTCGCGCCCAGGTTGAAAATCAAAAGCGTGCGTCCCTCGTAAGAGGCCAGATCCGGCAGATCGAGCGTCACGTCGTTCGCGCCGGTATCGACGTTTACCGTTTGATCCGTCGCTTCCACCTGCCAGGGACCGGGATCGGGACCGGCGGTGCGGACGCTGGGCGGCTGGCCGAAGATGAAGATCTCCCGATAGACGGCGAGCGATTCGTCGGTAATGTGGCCGTTGCCGTCGTTCAGAAATCCGCCGACCAGGCCCACTACGTTCGCCAGGTTATCGACCGGGATCCGCACCTGGACGCTCTGGCCGGCGGCCGGGACCAGCACCGGCGAGCTCTGCCCGGTGTCGGCCCAGGCATGCTCCTCGACGATGCCGATGCTCGTCGCATCGACGCCCACCAACGGCGTGGCGAGCGTGACGCTCAGATAGTCGTTGGCGAGGATCGTCGCGAACTGGCCCATGCCCGCGCCGCGGATGATCCGGTACACGTTACCGATCTCCGCGCCAGGCGCGAGACCGGCCCAGCTCGGATCGTCTCCTCCGAACTGGCTTTTGCCGACGCTGTTGTTCCACATGGAGTCGGTGACCGTCAGCCCGTCCGATGAAATGCTGTCGACGATGCTGCGGACGATCAGGACGTCGTTCGCTTTGACGGTATTGGTGGAGTCGCCGGGATGGACGCAATCCGGCGAAACCGTGAGCGTGCCGGTGGTCGAGTCGAAACCCGTCACCGTGAAATTCCAGAGCGGAGCGACGCCGTCGGTTGCGTCTCCGATGGCGCTCACGATGCGGCCGACCCAATTGTCAGACGATCCGATGAACTCGTTGCACTGGATCTGGTTGTTGTCCGGAACCGTGGTGACCAGCAAGCCCGCGATCCCCGAATGGATGACGTGCTTGACGCCAATCTGAACCCACTTCGCCGCGCCATCGGGAAGCGCCTCGGTGTAGCGGTGGAGCGGCCCGGTAAGGGTATAACTGGCCGGGATAGCACCGGTTCCTCCGTCCTGCCAGGCGATCGCGCGGCGATCCGTGCCGGCCCATATGTCCCAGCCGGCCCAGGTGGTTCCCGCCGGCGGCGGCAAGATCGTGAGAGCCACGCTCTGGCTCGACGTTCCCGTTTGCAAGAAGACCGCGCTGACCTTCGAAGGCGTAGCGGGTCGGCCCGACGCGTCGCGGACGGTGACGGCCGCATAGACCGTCTGGCCGCCCGCGAGGTTCCCGCCGCCTGCCGGCGAGATGCTGGCGATCGCGGGCTTGTCTATCGAAACGAAGGTGTTGACGTTCAGGTAACCCGCGATGTAAAGCGCCGGCGCCCAGGATCCGTCCTTCGCGATGTTGTAATCCTGCCACAGTGCGAAGGTTCGCTCGGCGGGATCCGGATAGAGCGGATCCCCCTCGAAAGCCGCAAGATAATCCGGCATCCAGACCAGGCCGATGGGCGAGCCGGTGCGCTCGGGCGGGACGGGCGGCGGGTTCACGCTCTGCGGCAGCGGCCCCGTGTCGTACTGATACATGCTGTCGGTCACGCACTCGGCCTGGATGTCGATGGAGAAGTCCGGATTGAGATTCCAGCTGATGATCCGCCCCTTGCCGGATCCGCCGGGCATTTTGGGGTGCGTGAGCGAGATGACGTCGCCCACCATGTTCTTGAGCGCCAGGATCGTGGTGGTGAAGCTGAAGTTGCGCGCGACCAGCTGCTCGTCCGTGGTCACGTTGCCGGAAGAGTCGCGCAAGACCAGGCCGCCCGTTTCTTCGCGCAGCCGGGTGATGATGATCCGCGAGGCCTGGCTCAGGTTGCTCACCCCTATCAGGTTCATCGTGCTTTGCAGGTAGGTCGGCGATTCCGGCGTCCCGATCAACGAGGCGTGATCGATATCGTAAAGGGTCACGTTGTTGAGCTGGAAATCGTATTCCTCGTCGCCGAATTGCACCTGAAGCCAGTTGAACGCCGGCTTCACCGGCGCGATCTTCAAAGACTTCCACTTCAAGTGCGCTTGGGTGAAGGCGTCGGTCGGCACGGCGTGATAGCGGATGCCGATCCAGAGTTGGCCGTTGACGAAGGTCCAATAGCCCAGGCAGCAGTTGAGAATTTCGGTCAGCCAGTCCTTGACCGGCTTGCGCTCCTTGAGCACGCCGCGGAAGGGAAACTGGTTCTCCTGGGTCGGCGGGGTGGTGACCGGCAGGATCTTATCGACCAGCAGATCGCAGACCGCGGCCATGGCGATCGCCTGGTTGACGTTGAAATACTGCTCCATGACGCTGGGCGGGATGGCGCTCGCGCGCGAGGGATCGAGTCTGAGGCCCATGGCGCGCAGGTAGACGTTGACGGCGACCCAGACGCAGTTGGAGAGCCCCGGCTGCCAGACGCGCGCGCCTGGCGCGCTCCAGACCCAGCCGCCGACGCCCAGGAGCACGTTGGCGGTGATCGAGTGATCGGTGATCGGGGCGACCTGAAGCCCCGCGGCGTCCGTTCTGCGGATCTCGACGAAGGCCAGGCCGCCCGAATAGGTCGATCCGGGAGGGACCGTGTTCCACGGCGCCTGGTCGATGCCCACGAAGTCCGAATTGGGATCGGCCGGATCGTTGCCCAGGATGCCGCGCCAGCCCCCGTTGTGGAAGGCGTCGTGGGGCGGCTGGTTGTCGAGCTCCTGGAGCACCAGGTCGGGATTGTATTTGCCGATGGGCCCGTCGCTTACGATGCCGAGCGCGGCGTAGTAGTCGTTTTCATCGCGGCCGGCGGCGACCGGGGCGACGACGGGCATCGCCTCGTCCGTCCAGACCTCCTGGAGCGGATTCTGGTAGATCGTGTCGTTCGAGACCGTGACGCTCGTCATCCAGGAGCGGCCCCAGCCGAGCACGCCGGTGGTCGAGTCCTTGACGCGCACGGCCTGCTGCGGAACGACGACGCCGCCGAAGGAAGTCTGGACGCCGCGGTCGATGCACGCCTGGTAGGACTTGTCACAGGTGGGGAAGCTCGATGTGGACGGGCAGTAGCGGCCCTTGTACACTTTCCAGCAGGTGCGCGTAATCGTCCGCATGGGGTAGCCCAGCGTCAGCTCGAAAGTCCCGCTCGAGCACGGCAGCACGAAGCGGCCGCTGGTGTCGAGCGCCCACTGCAGCGCATAGCCGCCCCAGAGGTAGCAGAGGTAACCCGAGTCCAGGTGGAAGAGCGAGAACTGAACCACGGCGCGATAGAGGTTGACCTGGTTGGCCCACTGGGTGAATACGTCGTCGGCGTTGCCGAAGGTGAACTGCGCGCTGTCCGACGTCTCGCCTAGCGTCTGGCTGATGCCGCTCCAGGTCAAAAGCCGCGGCAGATACACGTTGCCGTCGACCTGGATCCGTTGATTGGAGATGTAGACGGGCCCGTTTTGCAGCGAGCCGTCCGGATTGCGCGCCTGCGGCTGGATCAGGATGAGCGGGTAAACGTGCTGCGTTTCCTGCGCGAGCGCGGCTTCAAAAACGCTGTCGGGGAACCGGGTGACCTGGTTGGTCGAATTCCAGACCGGCGTGGGCTCGGGCATCACCAGGAAGGTGATGCCGAATTCGCTGGTGAGCATGCCGGCCAAGTGGTCGAAGGAGATGTCCGGATTCTCATACCGGACGTTCCAGGTCTCAAGTCCCTGCGGGCCCGCCACGGCGATGGGAAACGACGCATACTGCGCCTGCGCCTGCTCCCAGTGCGCTTTGACCGCTTCGTACTCTTTGAAATTCAGGTGGTCGCGGCGGACGCGGAGCCGCGGCGCGCCCGGGCCCAGGACAAACCGCTGCTCGGTCTTCAACCCAGGTTGATCGAAAACGTGTATCGCGATGGGCACGTTGTAATCGAGGCCGCCGCCCCAGTCGACGGGAATCGGAAAAGCCGAGATCACGGGCGGATCCGGAATGACGATGGGACCGAGGTTGTCGGGCACCTATTCGATCTCCCGCAGCTGAAACGTCGACTGCGATTGCCCGAAGTACGTGTCGCCCTTGGCGCGGCCGGGACTGTAGTTCTCGGAATACTGGCCGTCGAAGACCACGGTGTAGCGGCCGTCGGTGCTTCCGCCGGTCATGTCGACGGTGTAGGGCGGCTCGGTCTCGCGGCCGAAATAGAAGTAAAAAGGGATCCCTTTATGCGACAGAAAGAAATTGCGGAGAGCGAGCCACTGCGAGGGCATCAGCTTGCCGGCGATGCGGAAGAAGCTGCGCGGGAATTCGACCAGCGGCGCGCGATCGCTCGAGCCGTCCGGATAGTCCTGGTTGATCAGGGACTCGTAGCGCATCTGCTCGTTGAAGGCCATCGAGATCAGCTTCGGCATGACGTCGGTCGGAGCCGCGGGCGTGATGTTCTGCGGCATCAGGCGAGGACGGTCGAAGGCTCGAGCAGGCCTCCGAGCTGGGTGCTGCGGCTTGCGCCGGCGGCGATCGCCGCGGAATTGACGTTGCCGACCACGGTTGGATTCGAATTGAGCACGTTGACCACGTTGCCCGAGAAGAGCGATTGCGCCGCCGCGGGATCGAGCTGCACATAGAGCGCATTACGGGCATTTTGGTTCGCGCTTCCGCCATAGAACAGGCTCGCGGCCGTCGCCATCTGCTGCGTGGTGTAGCCGGTGTAAGGGCTGGCGACGAGCTGGCCGTTCATGTAGGTCGGCTGGAGCTGCAGGCCTGCGGCCGCGCCGCCGAGCGCCGTCGAAGACTGCGCGAAGGTCGCCGGATACATGGGCCGCGGCATGTTGGCCGCCATGATCCCGGTCTCGGCGGCGTAGAGCTGCACGATCTGCTGAACCTGGGGCGAGGCGACGGCGAGCGAATAGTTCCCGCCGAACTGTTGCTTGGCGAGCGAGACGATCTGGTTCAGGATATTCATGTTCGAGATGTCGACGCCATACATCTGCCGGATAAGCTGTCGAACATGCTGCTGATCGTCCTGCTTAAACAGACCAGTGAGGCCAATGGCCGCGCCGATACCGGCGGCCGCGATCCAGCCGAAGGGGCCCGCCGCGATGAGCGGGGCGAAGACGGAAGGAAACAGCGCGGCCAGCGAGCCGGCCGCAAGCAATCCCGAAAATGCTCCTAGGGCGCCCGCGCCGACGCCGGCGAGCGGCGCCGGGATTCTCCCGTTCTGTCCCGCGCGACCGAGAGAGAATGCGCCCTGCATCCCGAGCACGGATCCCATTAGAGTCAGCGGAGCGATCGCGCTAGCCGCCGGATTGAACAGGTTCTGGGCCGGAAGCGTCGTAATCGGGTTGCCGAACACTAATGGAAGCCCGTCGGGACCGACTGCGCCGTACGTAACGCCTCCCCCGACGGTGTAGTATTGCTGAGCTTGTCGGAAAAACGAACCAATGCCGCCGGCTTTCTGAATTTGGCCGAGGAGCGAGGGGATCCCAAATCCGCCTGGCGGCGCTCCCGGCGCGGCGCCCGGCAGCGTCCCTGGAGCGTTGGCGCTCAGCATGGGCGCGAGGCCTAAGAGATTCAGCAGCCCGCCGCCCCCGCCATAGCCGCCGCCTCCATAGGCGCTGCCTCCTGAGAGGCCGGCGCTGCTGAAGGAACTACTAGGCGCGCTGCCGCCGAATCCGATGCCCGGAAGCAATCCTGATAGCAATGGGCCGCCGGTGAACGGTGTAATTCCGCCCCCGCCATAGCCGCCGTCGGTTGTATAAACCGCGTCGGAAATGTCGGGGAACGTCGTCGTGGTCGACGCTGAAGGTCTTCCGCCGCCACCGCTGTATCCGCCGCCGCCGACGGAAGTGGCGGCCGCAAGCGCCGCCCCCGCTATGTAAGGCGCGGTGGGACCTCCCCCAAGGCCGCTTCCAACGATGTCGATTCGTTGATGCGAATCGACCTTAATCTGAGGCGGCGGCCCTTGCTGGTCCCAGGTGGTGTGGACCGCTCCGTTGGTCACGTCCGCGTGGCTCAGGATCTTACTCTCTTGGACGAAATCGGACATCTGCTGCGGCCCTGACCCGAACACCGGCTTCGCTGAGAGCGCGGCCGCCAGGCGGCCGATCCCGCTCTGCGCGAACGGGCCCGAACCGAAGCCGCCGCGCGACTCGAAAGTGACCGGCTGCCCGGTGAATAGAGACATCATCTGGCCGGCCAGGCGGGTGGTGACGATATCCTTGAAGGCCCCGAGCACGGCGGTCTTGAGCGCGTTGCCGATGGCCGACCACACGTTCGATGCCTTCTGGAAAAGCGCATCGAAGATGCGGCCAAAGGCGCTCTTCAGATCGTCGAAAACTTTTCTCTGGTCCTCGGCGACGGTGTCGTTCGCCTTCTTGTACGCCTCGATATAGGCGAGCGTCTGATCGTCGATGCTCTTCTTAGCGATCGCCGCGGCGTCTTGCGCGCCCTTCTCGGTGAGCGCGTCGATGGCGTCCCGCGCGTTCTGCGCGCCGGCGACGGCGTAGTTGTAGATCTCGTCGTTGACGTCCTTGTATTTTGCTGCCATGTCGTCAAACAGCGCGATCTGATTGCGGTAAGCCTGAACCTGCCGGTCGCTGTCCTCCTGAAGGTTCTTCTGCCGCAGCGCGGCGACTTCCTGAAGCGCTTGAATGGCGATATCGCGCTCCTGGTAAATGCCCGCGACCCGCTGCTGCAAGCTTTGATCCTGGCTGGTGTCGATGCCGGCTTTCGCGATCTCGGCACGCCGGCCGACGGCGTCAATGGCCTCCTGCCGGCTGGTCTCGCGCGCCTGTTCCAGATACTGCGACGCCTCCTGGGCGGTGCGCTGCATCACGTCGAGCTCGTATTTGGCGATGGAGTCGGTGGTGTCGTCGGCGGCCTTTTCCCGCGCCCGCTGCAGGTCCTCGAAGGCCCGCTTTATTTCGTTGTTGATGAGAATCTGCTGCTGAATCGCCTGGTCCGGTTTGAGCAGTCCAGTGGCTTTGGCGGCGTTGAGCTGCCGCTGCAATTCCTGGATCGGAATGAGGGCTTTCTGATAAGCGACCTGGGCGTCTTGCTCGTGGATCTGCCGCACCTTCTCCGCGCCTTCGACCTCGAGGGCGATCTGCTTGGCTTCGAGAGCGGCGCGCTTATCGGCCGTGTCCGCGATCGCTACGGCCGCGAACTGGGCCTGCCGCGCGGTCGCCGCTTTGACCATCTCGGCTTCAGCCTGAAGCCGCTTCTCCAACTCATCGAGCTGGGCCTCGTAATCTTTTTTGCGGAGTTCCTCTAATTCGTGCTGGACCTCGGTCCAGATGGCGAGGTGATAATTCGCGAGGGCCTTCGAGCTCACCTTGCCTTTTTCGTAATACTCGGCCCATTTGGCGGTGATGGCGGCGATGCCGCCGAGCTCCTTTTCGCGCGCTCGCGCAAGTTCGGCCTCGGATGCCTTGATCGCCTCGCCGATCTGTTGGGCGCTCGCGGCGAAGGCCGCCTGCTGCTCGCCGAAGACGCTTCCGTATCCTGGCGTGCCCTGGGGTGCGCCTGCCACGTCCCGCGCCGGAAGAGGTCTCCCCGGCAGCTGCGGCCCGTATTGCGAGCCACCGACGCGAGGGGCTCCCGGCGCGTGGCCCCCCTGCGCGGCGAGTTGCTCCACCGGGACGCCGCCGATGCTCATGTCGAAAAACTGACCGGTCTTGACCAGCCAGGGGTGCCGGGTGATAAACTCCGTCAGCCAATCCTGGACCTCCTGGGAAGTCTGCGTGAACATATCGCGGAGCAGTCTCCCGACTCCATAGCCGACGAACGCGGAAAGCGCAATCGTCGCGCCGCCGATGAGCGTCGTCAAACCCGTGAAACCTTGTAAGGCAAGGCTGAAAAAAGTCGAGATCGATCCGGCTTCAAATGCAAGTGAGATAGCCGCGCCCAGATCTTTGAGCACACCGATGAGCGGCATGAGAAGCGCCTTCCAAGGCGCGAGCAGCGCCATGACGCCACGGACTGCCAGTCCTACGGCCCCAATCGCCGCCGCCAACGCGAGCGTCGCCTCGGTCGTCTGGCGTATAGGCTTTGGGAGGTCGTTGAAATCCTGGATCAGGCCGGAAATTATGTCTGCCCCCGTGCTAACTGCAGGAAGCGCATCGTTCTTGACTGTGTCGCCGAGGCCCTTCCATGCATCCTTTACTTTGTCGACCTGGTTGGTGTAAAGCTGCTGCCCGATGTCGGCGCCTTTGCCTTGCGCGCCGCGCTCCATCCCTTTCAGGAGCCCTTGCACGAACGCGAAGCCCTGCAGTTCGCCGTAATCCTGGGTATCGCGGATATCTTTGACGCTGAGCGTTACGCCCTTCTGGTCTTTGCTTAGTTTTTGGATGGTCTGAATGACCGGGACGCCCGCCTGCATGATCGACAGCAGTTGCCTGTAGCTCACTAAGTTCGAGGCCTGGATGGTGCCAAGCTGCGTCGTGACGCGCACGAAGTCCTCTGCGCTGCCCCCGGCGGCGGCGATAGAGTCCGCGATGATTTTCACCTCGCGCGGGATATCCCCGGCCGCTACGCCCAGCCGGGCGAGCGCGGCCCCGGCGGCGAGAATCGAATCACGGTCGAAAAGCCCGTGCTGGGAGATGTCCTCGAGTTGCGCCATCACGGCGGCCGCTTGCGAGGCCGACTGGAACATGTCGCCCAGCGCCAGGCGCGTGCGGGTGATGGCGTCGCCCGCGCGCAGAAGATCGTCGGCGAGCTTGGTGAATCCGATGCCGGCGAACGCCGCCGAGAACTGCTCGAGCGCGCGGCTCGACTGGATGATGGACAGCGTAAAGCGGTTCATCCCGTTGGCCGCGACCTGCGAGGCCTGCTGCGAACTCGTGCCGATGCTCTTGATGTTCTGGTTAAGCGTGTTGATGGCGCTGTTGGCGCTCTGCGACTGGAAATCGACCTGAATGTAGATCCGGTTACCAGCCATGGTGTCTATGCCTCGGCCTGGTTTGGTCGATCTGCATCACGGGGCGGTTTTGGCCGCGGAGTTGGGCCTCCTCGCTGCGTCGCTTCATTTCCTCCTCCTCGAAGCGGCCGCGCTCCTCGGAAATGATTCTGAGCAGGCGAAACTGCATGTAGGTTAGATCAGATAGTGGGATTGTAATGCCGTGGTTCACCGCGAAATCGAGATCGATCGCCGCCGTGATCGCGCCGCCCATCGGCGTGAACCTCATAACGTCCTCGAGCCGAGCGAGCGGGCACTCATTGCATGCCGGGGAAAAGTCGTCCGCTTCGGGATCCGCCATATTCACGTCGGGACAGTCCGTGACGCCGGGACAGAGATGTTTCCTGCGGAAGAGCCGGTGAACGATGAATCGCGGCGTAGGGTCTTCCGGCCAGGCGCCGCCGGCTAAAAATCGTCGGAATCCTCGTCGGCGCGGCTGTTGATCTCCTCGTCCAGCTGCTTGACCACTGCTTCCCAGGCGGCGAACTTGTGGATGGCCGGAACCGGATGGCCGGCGTAGTCCTCGCTCGAGCCCTTGCATTTGTCCCAGAATTCCGCGCCGTGCTCGATACGCGGCCGCATCTCCTGTTTGTTGAACGGCAGGTTCTTGATGCGCGAGCCGACGCCGTCCTTGTACTTGATGATGTCGTCGGCGCTTGGGATCTGAAGCGTGTGCCGTACCAGGCCGTGATAGACCTTCATGACGACCGTCGCCTGGTTCGCGGGCATTTGCACGTCGCGGATGTCGAACTGCTCGAGCGCGTCCAAAATGCGCGAGGCCTCGCCGCCGGAAATTGAGGGCGCCCCGTTCAGCTTGATGGATTCGTAGATGCGGTGGTCGGTTTTGGTGTCGTGGATGGTTTCCATCTGATGCTGGCCGCGGCCGAGCTGCTGGACAATCATGCGCTTCATGCGCCGGCGCTCGATCCACTCCTCGTCGCTCGGCCAGCGGATCAGAACCTTGGCGGGATTGCCTTCCGGAGTGCGAACGTC
The DNA here is from genome assembly GCA_036406715.1 of Bryobacteraceae bacterium. Classification (GTDB taxonomy): domain Bacteria; phylum Acidobacteriota; class Terriglobia; order Bryobacterales; family Bryobacteraceae; genus PSRJ01. The sequence goes on from DASXAK010000213.1 coordinate 13,326, forward strand.
GAACTCGAGGTCTTTACTGGGATCAAACATTACGTGCTCCTTTTTAAACTCCGAAGATGCCGGTTTTGGTGGTGGTCGCGCTCAGCGTGATGTAGGGCGTCACGCCGTCGGTCGGCTTCAGGATCGCGACTTCGCAATTGACGGTCACTACGCCGTCCTGCTCGCCGGTGACGTCCGCCGAGATCATGGTGCGCGGAGCGCTGATGGTCATGTCGTTGAAGTTGGAGGCGTCGATGGCCGCGCCTTTCACGGTCACCGTCGTCGGCCCTTCGGTCAGGCTGATCAGGTTCTGAAATTCCTGCGAGCCTTTCTGCGCGCGCGCCACGAAGCGGAACGTGCAGCTGCGCGTGCCGAACTCCATGCGGCCGCGGATCCCGAAGCCGTTCTGGGCGCCCGAGCCGGGATAGTAGCCCGACGTCGTGTTGACGTTGTTGTTCCAGGCGAACTCGAGCGAGACGAAGTTGCCGCCGAGCATGTAGTCGATCCCGTTGACCGTCAGCACCGTGACGCCGTTGGCGTTCAACAGGTGCTCGGGCGTGTTGGCGGGAAAGGTCAGCCCCGAAGGCGCGTCGACCTGGCCGGTGCCGATGAAATTCGCGGCCACGCGGCAGTTGTTGCGGCCCGGGCCCGACTCCATCGTGATCGTGAAGTCGTTGACGACCATGCCGATCGCCGCGCGGTCCACCACCGAATTGGGCGAGGGGCGGATCTGCTCGGCCCAGGTGAACGCCGGCAGGTTGATGCAGCTTCCGCTTGCCGGATCCTGCGGCGTGGCGTCATAGTGGAAGCCCGTGCCGGCGGCCGCGCCGGTCGCCTTGCCCAGGCCGAAGCAGAACAGCCAGGCCATGAATTCCGAGGTGCAGTATTTCTGCAGCGGCACCGTGGTCGAGGCGCTCGTGGGAAAAACCTGAGTAGGAAACTCGTCGCCCTTGCCGATATCGAGCGCGTCGGTCTCGGTCGCGAGCGCCAGCGTCATCAGGTCCGTGTTGGTTTTGAGCAGGCTCCAGATCTCGGCCGGAGTGTTCTCGGTGGTGAGATCGGCCTGCGGCACGAAGCCGAAGGCGATCTTGGTTTCGCGTATGTTCGCCGGACAGGACAGCGTTGCGGTTGGGTTTGGTGTAGCCATTTAGGGTGCTCCCGTTTCTGAATAGTCTCCGGTTTCTTTTAATTCCGCCATGACGGCGAAATAATCGACTCCTTCGGCATCGACGACCCGCGTGATCTCGGCGACCTCGGCCGGCAGCACGCCGTCCATGATCGAGCAGCGCCGCCAGCGCATGCCGTCGCCCGGGACCGGCACGCCGTCGACCAGGTACTTCACGATGTCCATGGGCTTCGCGCCGGGGGCGGCGCGGGCATACATGTTGTAGCGGTGGATCCAGGCCTCCATCTCGCGGTTGGCGTTCGCCTGGGTTTCCTGGAAGGCCACGAGCACGGATCCCGGCGGCATTTCATAGATCGCCTTGGTGAGCGAGTTTTTCTTCGGGTTCTCGTCCACGAACGGCACGATCATGCCGGGGTCCTGGTTGGCGAGCTGGGCGACCAGCTCGGGGATCTGCTGGAGCGTGTCCGCCAGGGCGATCGTCAATTGGGCCAGGTCGATCACTTGATGGGGATCCACGCTTTCTCGACCCAGTCGCCATAGGCGCCGACCGACTCTTTCAAAATCTCGTTGATCTCGGGGCCCGAAAACCCGATCATCTGCTCGTACTGGTCGGCCTTGGCGGCCGCGGCGCGCGTGGCGCGCTGGGTCGGCTCGGCGCGGATCACGCCGTCGATGGCTTTGCGGAGCTGAAAGTTGGCGGCCAGGGCGCCCGTGAAGCGGTTGTCGCGGATCGGATGCTCCTGGCGCAGATACGCCTTCTTGACGAAGAAGTATTTCTTGCCGAGCGGCTTGGCCTGGTTGCCGTCGGCGTTGATGCCCTTGGACCACCGCTCGAGCTGCCGCTTCACCATCTCGTTGCCGATGGCCGTGAGCACGCCGTTGTCGAGCCTGGCGGGGCGCACGCGGCCGCTTTGCTTGACCTGCACCTGGAGTCCGCCGGCCATCAGGGACGCTCCTGAAGGACCAGGCGGAAGACGCCCACCTTGGTCGCGTCGACGCGCACCACGTCGTAGATGACGCCGTTGTTGGTCACGACATCGCCCAGGTCCGGACTCAATCCCAGGTCGGTGAAGTCCGACTGCCGCACGGTGATGTTGGAATAGCGGCCCGGCGAAACTTCCTCGGCCTCGGCGCCCTCTTTCCAGAGGACGTCCAGCATCATGGAAGCGCCCGCGTCTGGCGCGTAACTCACCTGGCAGCCGAAGACGGCGAATTCGGCCGCCCATAGCGTGGGCATGTACATCGCGACGAAATTGGTGAGGGGCGAAGACGCCATTTTTCCTTTCTTCTGCTTCCACGCTCCCGAGTCAGCCCAGTCTGCCCAGGAGCGTGGTCGCTTCCCGCGGTACGCCGGGACTCTATGGGGAATCCGTAGCCATGGCTTTTCCGGATTCCGAAACCGCCGTCTCGCGCCAGATCTGCGATTGCCCGGTATAGCTCAGGCATGGACCCGCGCGCGAGGATTCGGCTAGACGTTGAGCTTTGTCGTCTCCGTCCAACAGATAGAGCGCCATGGATCGCGGGATCTCATATTCGAGGTCATCCCGGATGATCCGGCGCAGATAGCGGGTCTTGCGCCCCTCGTCGGTGATGCCGCCTCTTCGTAGATTGCCGTTTCCTGCCTTGTCCGTCACCGTATTTAGCTCTCCTTGACCCTTTCCCGGCCCCAACCACCGGACCCGGCCCTCCGGCGCGTTTAAACGGGGAGAAACGCCTTTCTACAGAACCTTGGCCGCGAAGCTCGCGTTGGGCCGGTAGGGCACCATGATCGGCGCCGACTGGAGCATGACGTAACGCACGCTGGGATCGTATTGCACCCAGCTCTTGACGTAGTAGGGAACCGGCTGCAGGCCGATCTCCTCGTCGCGGATCGCGCCGAAGGCCTGGACGCCCTCAAGCGCGGGCGAGCACATGAGCACGGTGCCGGCAGGCAGGATCTGCTTCTCGACGCCGTCGGCCGGATCCACGTACCAGCCCGAATAGACCCAGATATTGAAACCCTCGACGGTGCCCATGAACACGCCGCCCTCGGTCACCTGGGCGTCGAGCTTCATGGTCGGCGGGGCTCCGATGGCGCGGAACAGGTTCAAGACCTGCTGAATGCCGGCGTCGGCGCGGAAAACCTTCCACACGTCCACGGTCATCACCACGTCGTTGGGAAATACGCCGGTGTCCTCGAGGCAGACCTGCGCCCAGTCCTGAAGGTTGTTCAGGATGGGCGGCGTGGCCGCGCTCCAGAGCGGGCTGGCCACGATGGTGTGCGTGGCCGAACGCTGGAAATCGACGACCTGCGTCGGGTATTTGTCGCCGGTGATGGTGCTCTTGCCGGTCGCGAGCACCTCGCCGCACATGACCTCGAGACGCCGGCGCAGCATGTTGAGCTGGTCCTGCATGTCGAAGGCGATGAGCGCGCGCAGCCGGTCGGCGGGGCTCATCACGCCGCCGATCTGCTCGCCCGGGGCTCGCTTCAGCGGGCGGTTCATGTCGAACACCCGCTTGTCTTTGATGTAGGCCGGCGTGAACGTGTTGGTCACATAACCCTGGGTCGCGACGACCTGGCCTTCGACCAGGGGCGAGACGAACGGCGCGACGCGCCTCTTGCCCTGGATCACGTCGAAATGAATCTGCTCGCTCGCCTCGGCCTGCGTGATGGGGAAGAACCGGTCCAGCAGAAATTGCGGATTGCCCAGCAAGCTTTGCAGCACGGCGGTCAGAACATCGGTTGAAAAGACATCAGCCATGTTTTCTCTCCGTTAATACTGGGCGGGTTGGAATCGATGCAGGCCGCCGCCTGTACCAGGGGCGGCGGCCCGCAGGAATTTTGCAAACCTATCGTGACGACTTGGGCGGCGGCGGCCGGTGCTCGTGCTGGCCGGGATTGTCGGCCTGATGCTGCTGAGCCGGCTGCTGCTGCGCGGCCTTCTCGTCGGCCTGCTGCGCCTGCTGGAGCTGCTTCTGCGCGTCCTGCTGCGCTTTCTGCGTCTCCTGCATTTGTTTTTTGCCCAGCTCGGACAGCTCCTCGCGCTGTTTTTGGAGCAGCTCGTCGAGTTCCTGCTGCTGCTTGGCCTGGAGCTCCTCGCTTTTCTCGGCGGCCTGGTCCTGGGCCTGCCCGGTCTTGGTTTCCGGACGTTCGCCGAAGGCCGCGGTCGCCCACGCCGGATCCTTGGACGCGGCGCTTGAGCCGGCGATGGGCACGCCCGCCGATCCCGGCTTCCAGGCCTCGAGCGCGGCCTTGATGGCGTCGACTTCCTTCTGCGTTTGCGCTTTGGCTTCCTTGGGCCCGAGCGCCTGCGGCATCGGTCCGGACCCTGCGGGCAGGCCGGTCATCGGCACCAGGATGCCCGACCGCTGCTCGACGGTGAGCGTGTAGATCCCGTTTTGCCAGAGCTGCGGATATTGCGCCGCGGGGCCGCCCGTGCCCCAGATGAGCGAGGTATCGAGGAACTTGCCCTGCGTGTACACCAGGCCGGTGACGGCGCCGCCGGCGCCGGTGTCGATGTCCTGGGCGAGGATGGCGCAGGCCGCGCCAGTGAGCGACAGATTGCCGGTGCGCGCGCCGCCGGCGGCCCAGCCGGATAGCACCTGGCCGCGCTTGAGCACGCCCAGAGAGGGCGCAATGGGGGCGCTCTGCGAAATCGTCTCGCTCGCGAAGAGCGGATCGTAGTTGAAGGTGTTGCTCCAGAACGAAGCGGTCGAAATGACGCCGGGACTGGCTGGTTGTACGGGAGAACCCATGGCTGTTATTTGCTCCTTTTTCTCGCCGGCGTTTAGTTCTTCGCCGGCGCGCTGCGGAATTGCGGATATTTGCGCGCGTCGGGAACGTGCGCCAGGATGCGGGCGACTTCCGCCGAAGGCGAATCGTCGGCGATGCCCTCGAGGCCGACCCCTATCTGCGGGTTCGGCACCTGCGCCATGCGCTGCTCGAGCGCGCCGGCGCCGGGCTTGGGGCCGGCGGGGCTCGCCTGGAGCAGCTTGCGCGCGGCTTCCGGGGTGTGATCGGTTTCGAGTGCCAGCATGCGAGCCAGATCTTCCCGGCCGCGCGCCTCCTCGCAAGTCAGAATGTCGGCGATGCGCTGCCGATCCGCGTTTGGCTGTACCAAGTCTCCACCTCCTCGTGGGATTGAACTGTCGTCGGGCTCCTGCTCGGTCCCGTCGCTTTCGTCCTCCTCCTCGCCGTCCTGTTCGCCGGGAGGGTCGGGACAATTCGCGTCGTCGTTGATGTCCTGGTTGTCTTCCTCGAGCTCGTTTTCGTCGAGCGCGGTTGCCGCGGCCGCCGAGGCCTCCACTTCCGGTTTTCCACCCTCAATCGAGGCCGAAAAAGGCGAAGCAACCGTCCTGGCTCCCTCGCCCAATAAGTCCTCAAGCGAGCCGATGGAATCCGCCATGCCGACGGCGATGGCGTCCCGCGCGCTCATGAGGCTGCCGCGTCCGAAATCGCGGGCGACCGTGGCCGAGGCCTGTCCGCGAAAACCGGCGACTTTGTCGATAAACAGCTGCGCCAGGCCGTCCACCATCTGCTGGAGCTGCCGGCGTCCCTGGTCGGTCGCGGGATCGGTGCGCTTGAGCGGCGACTGCGTCGAGACGATCTCGTAACGCTTCACGCCGCTGCGCTCGGCCGCGGCGCGGTCGTCGTACACCGTGGCGAGCACCCCGATGGATCCGAGCTGGCTGGTCTCGTCGGCCACGATCCGGTTGGCGGCCGAGGCGAGCCAGTAGGCGCCCGATCCGGCCAGGCTGTCGACATAGGCCGTAACCGGCTTTTGCTGCGCGCCGGCGCGGATCATATTGGCCATCTCGTTGACGCCGTCGACCTGGCCGCCCGGCGAATTGATGGCCAGGACGATGTTTTTGACGGCGGGATCGTCGAGCGCGGCGTGAAAATCGAGCGAGAGCTGCTCGATGGAAGTGCCGCCCAACAGCCAGGTGAAGATCGAGCGGTAGCGCAGCAGCGGCCCGCGCACGTTGAGCACCGCGGTCCCGTTGTGGTTCTCGACGTCGCCGTCGCCGTTTCCGACCGGAGCGCCCAGGCGCGCGGCCAGGCCTTCGAGATTTACATCCTGCGGCGGGTTGTCCATCAACGCAGAGAGCGCCTCGGGCGTGATCACCCAGGGTCGCTGATAGAGCGCCAGGCGAAGCGCCGCGAGCTGGGGCGCGAGATCGTCGTCGGCCGTTTGCGGATTTGGCATTTTAGGTCGGTTCCCTCACCGGCGCTTCTTCGGGCTGCGCCGGGAATCCGAGCGGTTTGGGCGGCGCGGGCTCTACCCACAGGCCGGCCGCCTGGAGACGCTTCTTCTCGATCCATCGCTGGTCGATGACGTCGTTGTAATCGAGGCCTTGCTCGGCGCACTCGGCCTCGAGGGTCGAAATGCCCGTGGCCATGCGCACCTGCGCGGCCTCGGCCTCCTTCACCGGGTCGATCCACCCGCGCCCCGGCCCGATCCACTTGGCGCGCGCATAGAAGGCCTTCATCCGGTCGAAGTCCGGCGCTTCGACCAGCCCCTTGGAGACCGCCTCCTCGAGCCAGAGCTCGTACACCGGCTGGGCCCAGTATTGAGTCAGGAAGGCGCGCCGGGTGACGAAGTAGCGCCAGGACTCAAGCAGCGCCGCGCGGGCCGACGAGTAATTCGTTTTGCTGAAGTCCTTCATCAGCTGCTCGTAGGGCAGCCCCATCGACACGCCGATCTGGCGCAGCACGTATTCGCTGAACGCGGAAAACTGCGGCGCGGGCCGGTCGGGCGCGAACGGCGTCATCTTGTCGCCCGGGAACAGCGGGATGAAGGTGCCGCCCTCGAGCTGGACGCGATATTCGTTTTTCGCGGCCAGATAGGCGTTGGGATCGCCGCCGACCATTTCGGACAGACTCGCGGGATCGAGCGGCGTCTCAATGACGCCGGCGACCAGGGCATTGACGATCGCGCTTTGCAGCTCCGCGCGCTGATAGGAATCGATCATGCGGAACTGCTCGATCACCGGCGCGAGGATCGGCTTGCCGCGCGTCTGGTCGACGCGGTCGGAAGGGTAGATATGAATCACCCGCCGGCGGCCCCAACTCGTCGCGGCGGGAATGCGCTCCCATTCGCCGGCGATGCCGCCGATGGCCGGGAAAAACATGGCCGGCCAGGTCGAGATCTTGCGGACGTGATAGGCGAGCGGCCGTCCGTAGTTGTCCATCTCGACGCCGCCGCGCAGGCACAGCGTCGGCGTCATGTTGCCGGGGTTGGACAAGCGGTCGGTGTCCACCAGCTGGAAGCAGGTGCGGAACGTGGAAAGCTCGGGACGGTCGAGCCACAGCGGAAGCGCGAGCGCCTCGCCGTTTTGAAGCAGCGAGCGAAAGGTGAGCTGCGTGAGGCCCGCGAACGCCAGCTTATTGGCCGCATCGCAGGCCGTGCTGTCGGCCCAGGCCTTCCACAGGCTCTCGACGTTCTGCCCCCAGCTTTCCGCCCAATCGGGATCCTTGCTGAGCGCACGGTAGTCGGGCCAGCAGCTCAGGCGCAGGCCTGCGCCGACCGTGTTGTCCGAAACGGACTGAAATGCGCCGGCGGCGACGCCGTTGTTGCGGTCGAGATCCCGCGATCGCGCGACCAGCGTGCCCACGTCGCTCAACAGCTCGGCGTCGGCGGCCGCGCGGATCGGCAGCCAGTTCGACAATTGCTTGCGGATCCAGCTCGCGCCCGTATACGGCGTGTCCCGGTAGCCGTACCGTCCGTATCCGTAGCCGGATCCGTACGTCCAGCCGCCGTCGGGGCCGCCTTGCGCCCGCACATCCGGCTGGCCGCGGCCGAACAGGCGCGCGAGCAGGCCCGGTTTGGACGGCCTCGGCTGCGGGTTGGGCGTCAAGGCCATAGGAAGAAGCTGAACGGCTTGCGGCCGCGCGTGTATCCGCTCGTCATCGAGCCCATCGGGTTGGACGGATCGGGCCAGACGTCGCCATTGGCGACTAGTCCGGAGAGGTAATCGATCATGCGCTGCATATCCGCCGAACTGGTGGGGTTGAATTGCACGCGGCCGAGCTGCGGCGTCTCGACGGCCGCGGGCAATTGACCCGTGAGTAGCAGAAACATCTGCTGCTGGGCCTGGGCGAGATACCACGAGGGCGGCTGCGCGGGCGGGCTGTATTGGGGAGAGACGCCGGGGGGATTCATGATCATTCCAAAAACGATTCGTTTGTGCGCAGGGGCCGGAAGGCCGGCGCGGGCGATTTCTGGGTCTTTGCGCCCCGGCTCGCGCCGGCGGAAAGCGCCCGCTCGATCTCGTCCCATTTCTCGGGCGGATACATATCGAGCCGCAAAGACGCGGCGGCCGCCATGGAATAAATTCTGCAATCAAGGGCTTCGTTCCGATCGCGGCGCTTTTCCCAGCGCGTCTGCCTGAGCCCGTTGGGCAGCGTGCGCGTCACCAGCTGCTCGGCGCAGAGCTGCTCGAAATATTCCTTTCCGTATTGCGGGAAATGACAGAATCCCGCCGGCCACGCCTCGCCCTTCGCCAGGTCCGGGACCGACGACTTGAGCCACCTGTAAAGCTGCTCTTTGCCGAGCGAAACGTTGACCGGCCACAAGCGCACGCCGTGCTTCATGCGCCGCCCTTGCGGCCCGACCTCGATGAACGAAGGCATGCCGATCAAGGCGCTCGTGTGAGAGTCGCCCTTGACGCCCATCACGCGCGCGGGGCCCGCGGCGCGGACGAAATCGTAGACCTCGGGCGCATTGAAGCCGGTATCGACGGCCATGCGCTGGATCGCGAGCGAGCCGCCATAGGCGCTCGGGAACTCCTCGTCGAGCAAGCCCGCCAGCTTGATCCAGACTTCCGGCTGCTGCGTGTCGCCTTCGAGCACGCGATAGTCGACCGACCAGGACTGCTTGGCGCGGCCCCAGGCGACGATCTCGACTTCGATGCGCTTGACCTGGACGTCCACACCGGCCGTCAACGCCAGGCCGCCGGCGGGAACCACGCCGATGGGATAGAGCTCGCGCCGCTCATAGAGGCGGTCGGCGTCGGGCACTTCGCCTTCGTCGGCCCAGGGCAAGCCGAGCACCGTGTTCCAAAACACCTGCAGCTTCTCGCGGTTTTTCTCGGCGACGGCGTCTTCGTACATCTCGGCGATCTGGCCCCAGCTGAGCCACCCCACCGGCGAATAGAGGCTCGACAGATAGAAGCCGCGGATCCGCCCGTCGCCCGCCGAGCTCGGCCGCCACTCCCCGCGCCGCAGCATGAATTCCTTGGCGTGATTGGAGATCGCCTGGCCGCATTCCTCGCAGACGTAGTGCGCGGCGCGCGGGTTGCCCTTGGGCCAGCGCAGCTGCTCGAAGCGCAGCGTCTGCATGTGGATGCAGTGCGGGCACGGCACGTAATACTGGCACTTGTCGCTTCGCTCGTAATAGCTCTCGATGCGGCTGCGGCCGGCGACGACCGGCGTCGAGGCGATCAGGACCTTGCGGCGGGGATAATTCGCCGTCCTGGCGATCGCCAGCTGGCACGGCTCGCCTTCGCCTTCGACGTCGCCGGGATAGCCGTCCACCTCGTCCAGGAACAGATAGCGCGTCGGCATCGAGCGCAGGCCTTTGGCCGAATTCGCGCCGGTGAGAACTAAAATGCCGCCGGGGAATTCCTTGCTCAAAACGGTGTTGCCCGAGTCGCGCGAACGCGGCTCGCGCACCAGCTCGCTCAAGGCGGGACAGTCGGCGATCAAGGGCGCGATGCGCTGTTTCGAGTTGCGTTTTGCCATCTCGGTCGTCGGCTGCACGGCTAGAAACGGCCCCGGCGCCATGTGGATCACATATCCGATCCAGTTATTCCCACATTCCGTAGCACCGATCTGTGCTCCCTTCATGAAGACCACAATCTCGGCGCGATCAGAGGGCGAGAGCGCGTCCATGACGCCTTTCAGATACGGCGTGCGCGAGGTGCGCCACGGCCCCGGCTCGGGCGAGCTGGTCACCGTCAGCACGCGGTTGCGGTCGGCCCACTCGCTCACCGTCAGCGCCGGATCCGGACGCATGCCGTTGGCGAAGGCCTGCGTGTAGACGGCTTCCGCGAGATCGGCCTCGAGCACCGACGGGGCCGTGCTCATCCGAGCTCTCCTCCCGCGAACTGATCGAGCAATACGCGGATCTCATTTTCGAGCAGACCGTGGACCGCCGCGGGATCGCTCTCGGCGGCGAGCTGGGCGGCGATGCGGTTGGGCAGGTTAAACAGCGCGTCGCGCAGGATGCGGCCGCGGTTGTGGGCGGCGATCTCCACGCTGCGCTTGAGCAGCAGGTTGCCCTGCCGGCGCTCGAACTCGAGCCGCGCCAGGCGCGCGGCAAACAGCTCTCGGGCCGCGCGGGCCTGGGCGAAGCTGTTGGCGGCCGCCGGCTGATGGACGCCCTCGGCAAGCTCTTCCGGATCCTGGCGCCGGCGGTGCCCGTTGCGCGCCTTGGCATGGTGGGTGTTGGCTTCCCAGTCCCGGTCGGCTTTCTCGGAATCGATCTTACCGTCGGCCTGGCGCTCGATGCGGCCGCTCGACACCGCATACTGCACGGCGTTGAGCTCGCAGCCCCGGTGCCGGGCGTATTCGGTGATGGTCATGAGCATCTGTGATATCGTTTTTCACAGGCTCAACGGAATTCCAGGATTTGATCTGCCATCAGCCTCGCTCCTTCAACCGAGCGGGGCTGTTTTCTTTTGGCGGCCCGAGTCTCAAATGATCTCGTCGTCGTTTTCGTCGCCGTCGTCGTCTTCGTCGTCCGGCGGCCCCGCGCGTAGATCAAGCATGGCCGCAGAATAATACAAATCCGGCGTTTTCACAACAGCGTGCGCGAGCCGCCCGCATCATCGCCACGGCTTCGCCCCTTCAAAAAAAGCTTATTTTGCTTGCCTTTCGGCGGTTTCAATGGCCTGGATGGTGATGCTTCCGAAGGGAGCAGAAAAGGAAAACAGAATCAGTATGAACGTACCGACCACAACCGAAGAGACCGCCGACGCCGCGCAAACGCCCGCGCAGGAAGCGCCCGCCAAGGCCAAGAAAGCCAAGGATGAAAGCGCCGCCGGCAAGCGCGCCCGGGCGAAAGCCAGCGCGAAGGCGATGACGCCCGCGCCCAAGGCCAAGGCGGCCAAGAAGAACGCCGCCAAGGCCGCCAAAACGGCCAAGGAAGCCAAAGGGAAACAGGCCGCCGCGCCCAAGTCCAAGACGCCGCAGACGGGCAGCAAGAGCGCCGCGATCCTGGCGATGATCGGCCGAGCCAAAGGCGCCACGCTCGCCGAGATCATGAAGGCTACCGACTGGCAGGCGCACAGCGTGCGCGGCTGGATCTCCACCGCGGCCGCCAAGCATAACGTGGATATCCTTTCGGAAAAGAACGCCGCCGGCGAGCGCTGCTACCGCATAAAGGGCTAGCCCGCCGCCAGCCCCGCCTTTAACGCCGCCGCCGGATTCTCCCCGGCGGCGGTTTTGCTTTGTGCGGTCCGCACGGCGCGCACTTCGTCAAATGTCTGGCCGGTCGCTTCCATCTTCGCCGCCGCGCCGCTGAAATTCTGATAGCGCATGCAGATCACGTCGCAATAGGAGGGATCGATCTCCATCAGGCGCGCTTGGCGCTCGAGCTTTTCAGCCGCGATCAGCGTGCTGCCCGAGCCGCCGAAGAGATCCAGCACCGCCGACCCTTTGCGCGACGAGTAGAGCATCGCGCGGGCGGCCAATTCCACCGGCTTTTCGGTGAGGTGCACCATCGCAGTGTGACTGACCTTCTTGACCGTCCAAACATCGGTGGCATTGGTGACCTCGGGATTAAACCAGTGGCCCGCGCCTTCGCGCCATCCGTAGAAGCACCATTCGTGATTGCCCATGAAATCCTTGCGCGTCAACACCGGATGCTCTTTCACCCAGATAATCGCCTGGGAAAAGTAGAGCCCGGAGGCGGCGAGCGCCGGCGGATAGTTAGCGCAATTGGCGTATCCGCCCCACAGGTAAAACGATGCGCCCGGCTTGAGCGCCCAGGCCAAATTGCCGAACCACGCCGCCAGCATGTGAGCGTAGTCGGCTTCCTTCATGAAGTCGTTTTCCAGGGCGCGATCCTTCGGGCGCATCTTCTTCGTGGTGGCTTTCGCTTTGGCATTCCCGCGCGCCAAGTCAAATCCCTGATGGTGCTTAAGACCAGCGAACGAGGAAAGGCCCGCGGCGATCGCGTTGTTAGATCGCGGCTCCACGCGCACGTTGTAGGGCGGATCGGTATTCACCAGATCCACGCTCTCGGCTGCGCCGATCAATCGCGCGACGTCCTCGCGCTCGGCCGAATCGCCGCATAGTAAACGGTGCGAGCCCAGGATCCACAAATCGCCGCGCTCGGTGACCGCTTGCTCCAGCGGCGCCGGCGCGGACTCTTCGGCTTGTTCTGACTCATCGGTCAACAGCAGATCCAGCTCAGTCTCTCGAAAGCCGAGCAGATCCAGATCGAAATCCTCGTCGCGCAGCTCGATCATCAGATCGCGCAGCAGCCCCTCGTCCCACCCGGCGTTTTCCGCTAACTTGTTGTCGGCGATGATGTAGGCGCGGCGCTGCGCGTCGGTCAGATGATCGAGCACCACCACCGGCGCTTCCTTGAGCCCGAGCGATCGCGCCGCCAGCAAACGTCCGTGGCCGGCGATGATCCCGTCGGTCGAATCCACCAACACCGGGTTCACGAATCCGAACTCGCGAATGCTCGCCGCGATCTGCCGCACTTGCGCGTCGGAATGCGTGCGCGGGTTGCGCGCGAACGGCACGAACCGCTCCAGCGGCCAGATCTCAATATGCCGCGCCATGGCGAGCGTCGGTTGCGCCATCGCCTTACGCTATCACGCCAGCGCAACTGGGAAGAAATGGGAAGAATTGGGTATTTGGGTGGGAAGAAACGGGGGGTTTAGAACTGTGCGTCTACAGTCCAGTGCTCGCCGTCAGCGGTGCTCGCATCGCAAACGTACTTGGTGCGGATGAGCGCGCCGAAGGAATTCTGCGCGTCCACGTAGGACTGGATGCGATATCGGCCGCCGCCTAGATTGACCCGCGTTATTTCGTCGCCGAAACGCGCGGTGGCCGGCGCTTTGAGCTCGTCCTTGATGTGCTGCTCACAGATGGCCTGAGCGCCAAACTCATTGCGGTAGATCGTTTCCTCTTTTCGCTGCGTCTCTTCGGCGGCCAAACGCGCAGCTTTGTCCTTGGCGTTTTCCGGCATGAGCCAGCCTATGATTGCCAGCGGAAGCAACACCACGAAAGACCACGCTATAAATCGCACTGCCCACTCATCGATCCGTTCACGTCTCGTCGTCGGTCGGTTTGCCATAAAACCACATGGACGCGTGGACGGCCCCGTCCCGGCACACGCCAGGGGCTACACCCTATGTCTTTGACGCCGCGCCACAAAACACGGCGGCTCCGTCGCGTGGGATGGGCGCCCTCCGTTTTCATAGGTACTACGCCGCCATTCCGCGCAGCCGCGGGTGTCCAACCCGCACCGGCTAGCTAGCGACAGGGCGCTTGCTGTTTGGTTGGAACGGCGGCGGCGATGCCGACAGGCCGGAAACGCGAGCGACGCGTCCTGGCGCGTTTGTGCGCCAGGACGGGGGTTCCTGGAGCCCGTACTTCTTCGGCGGCGGGGGTGGTGGGGGCGGTGGCTTTGGCGGCGGCGGTAACGGGCGGGGTGGGCGGGGATAATGCTGGCAGGTTCACCACCAGCCCCGAAGGGCCGGTGGTGACCAGGCGGGAAGAAGAAGCCGTCAAAGATTGAACCGCTGGATAGTGCCGGCGATGTTCACGATGGCGACCGGCTGCCCGTGAATCGTGCGGAACAGGCGGAAGGCGACGTCCTCGAACTGGGCAAAACAGCCGTCGGTACCGACCGGCGCTTTGCACTCGCGGACGAAATTGAGATTCGGGGCGGCCGTGCAAGCGACGCGGATGACGTCGTGAGCCGCGCCGCGCACCCCGATGACGCAGGCGGTCTGGCTCGAGGCGACCGCCACGTCCGCTTTCGCGAGGGCGGCCAGGTTCAGGGCGACCATCGCGGTTACCAACAACAGGAGCTTGTGCATTTGGTTTTTTCCTCCAACAGAAAGAACGAAATCAGAACCAGGATAATTTATTTTCGGGAGTGTGGATCAGGATCGAGACCGCATTCTTGCTGGCGGCGGTGATTGCGGCGTCCCCGGCGTGCTGCGCGGCGATCGCGTGCGTGCTGACCGGGCTTCTATACGTGCTCAAAAAAACGCTCGCGGGAAGGCCCGCGAGCGGTATGAAAAATCAGTCTTAATCGTTATGCGTTGAACCAGAGCCAGCTTAGCGCAAATTCTCTTCGCGCAGATCGCCGAACATTTGCGCTCTGGCGCCGCCACTGGGAACACCGTCACTTTGTCGCCCGCCGTCATTCGCGCATACCTCCCTGAAGGCGAATCGACAGGCTTTTATACCCGGCGCGCCATTCGTTGCCACTCGCATTGGCTTTCCGGTAGTCGGTGATTTCAGCGCCGCAACCATCGCACAGCACGATGGGGCAAAACAAGCCGTCCCGGTAGCGGATTTCAATCATCGCCGTCCTCCATTTTTGAGGCCGTAGCAGGCCAGTTTTTCGGTTTTTCGTACCTATATAGGGGGACCGTTTCCGAAAAACCGGCAAGAAGTGGCCGTATTATCAACAGGTTGCAGTTTTTAAACCGGAGCATGAAACCGGCCTGGAAACGACCCTCTGAAAAACCGCTTCGAGGCATCAGGCGGACTCCCCTAAGCTCGGCTCCGGCAAGTAGTGGCGGCGCGTATTATTGCGTCCGACGCGGCCGTGGCGCCAGCGGCCCCAAGCGCTCGAATAATTCCAGCGCCGTCATAGCGGATCCATCCCGAATTTCACGGCGTCGTCGATCCACTCGTCGAGCCGCCGCATGTTGTCGATCGCCGAGACGCGGCCGCGGAGCCGGTTCAACTCGTCGCGGCCGCCGTGCGGGTTTTGATCCCAGGCCGGTGACTGGACCCACTGCCGCAAATAGGCGCGCATGATCCCGAGCTGGTTGGCGTCGAGCGGCTCGCCGCGCAGATACTTTTCGACCACCGGCACGAGCACGCCGCTCGATTCGTTCACCCAGTACTTCGGCGCGCGGGGATCGTCGGCGGGAATCATACGGGAAGCGCCTCCTGGCCGCATTCGAGCTCCACCATGCGGCCCGTGCGCGTGTTGGGAATCGGCTTCCACCGCACCATGCGTTTGTGAAACGGCGAGTCGCGCGGTCCCTCGTCAGGCTCCGGATAAGCGCCGTGTCCAAGCGGGATCTTCATGCCTTGCACTCCTCGAATTCCGGCAGCTTCGGCGTGCCGAGCTCCTCGGCGCGCAGCCGCGCCGCGCGGTCTTGAGCGCGGAGTCGGCGTACACGCGGAGATTCATTCGTAGTTATCAATCCACTGCCGGCCGACCGGCGTAAGCCCTTTGTCTATCGTCCATAGAACATTCGGATCTTCCACGAACGGACTTTTTAGCAGTTCGATAACTTCCGCGCCCAAGGCTTCGGATGCGTAGAGAACCGCGGCCAGCGGCTTAGTGCTATTCGGGTTGAAATACTTGATGATCATTGCCGGCTGCGGGTCTTCCATGAAGTGGCCGTCGTTCTTCAGCAGGTCCGCGATGGCCTTCGTATCGTCAATTGTCGCCATTCATTCCTCATCAGGTGGCTTAATCGAAAGCTGCACATGGTAATACGTGTGGGAGCGATCCTCGAATAGATCTCTCCAGAACGGCCAGCTTTTTTCGTCCCGCAGCAGCAGCAGCATCGCGCCATAGTCGGGATGGATGGCGAAACCCGCTGGCGGCCGCCCCGGCGCGAACGGAGGTTTGTCTGGGAACGCTAGCGCCAGCGAGTTGCTATTCGCAGCCGCGATCACCACCTCGCCCACGGCCCGACGTTCTGGCGCGGCAAGGGGGAACACCGTCACTTTGTCGCCTGCCGTCATTCGCGCGCACCTGCCTGAAGGCGAATCGATAGACGTTTATACCCGGCGTGACAACTCGGACACCGAAGCGATTTGACATATGCGATCCAAACTTTCGGATCCACATTTGCAAGTACCTTACCCCGCCATTCGGCGCCACATGCGGCGCACACGAGCGGAAGCTCCTGAATTCTTGGATCGTCGGTCAACTTAAATTCTCCTCGCGAGCGCAGGTCATGGCTCCCCCAGATATTCGTAGATCTTCATGGGCAGATCGTCGTCGCCAGATCCGAGATCGCCATCAGCGCCACGTTGAGGAAGCCGCCCTGGAAGACGCGCAAATGATCGGCGTGCTTTTCCTCGCACCAGGTTTGCAGCCACGGCGCATCAATCGCTGAGCCCTTTTCATCCACGGCGATCGACCAGGTCCCGTGTGGCCCCTGCGTCGAGCGCTTGATCGCGTAGTGAACGAAAAGCTCGCAGCACAACACACGCCGCGTATTGTCGGGGATGCCCTCGCCGATGACGTCCTCGCGCTTGGCCGACATCAGCAACCAGCCCGCGTGGCCTTCGCCCATAGGCCCAATCTCAGAGTCGCCAGTTTCGGAGTGGATCCGCCGCGGCAGCGCGTGCTCCATCCAGCAGCAGCCATAGGGCGGATTCAAACCCGGAAACCCGCCGATATCCCAATTCTCCCGATCCGAAACTTCGTAGTAGTAGTGCGCGATGGCGTCGATGTTGAACGCCGGTAGTTGCGGGTCGCGCAGCCAGTCCATGAGAATCTCGCGGTGCTTGCGCCAACTCTGACGCTGCGGCGCCGGAATCCACCACGGCGGATCGGGATAAACAGTGCGAAGCTTGTCGAGCAGCGGCGTCTGGCTCATCGCCGGCCCCGTTCGCGCCGGATGCGGCGCCCCGGCAGCTTCGGCGTGCCGAGCTCCTCGGCGCGCAGCCCGTGCAGCGCGATGAAATGCCGCGGGACCATCCAGGCGCGGCCGCCGCAGCTCACCTTCACCCGCTCGCCCAGCTGGGCGATCATCTGCTCGACGGTTTCGCGGATCCGCGCGTCGGAATAGTGCAGAGGCCGGCCGCAGGCGCACATCTCGGGCATCACGGTATGTATACCACATCGCGTTACGCTTTTCGTTAAGTAATCTTGCAACGGTTTATCGCGTATTTTCTTCATGCAATTCGGCTTGCAGCTGCAGGAGTTCCTTCATGAGAATTTCGGGTAGTTTGCCTTTCATCTTGGCGTAGAGCTGCATCAAGTCGAGATGCCGGTCGAGCTTGGGATATAGGCCGCGGCGCCACACGCCGGTCGCGTTCGGGTTGGCCGGCGGAACGTCATCGCGTCGTTCGTTCATGCGAGGTCCTTCAGCCAGTCAGGCGGTTCGTAATTGTCTTCAGCTTCGAGTTTTTTCGCGCCGGCAGTGCCGGTGATAAGATCGCCAAGCGGTCCGGCTGGGGAAGGTTGTGGCGCTGCCAAAGCCTTTCTAGGCTGAGCGGGACTGAGGCGTGGAGCTTTGCGTTCGGATTGAAGCAGTGCGTTGTGGGCGCGGACGTTTGCGCTTTCGATTTCGTTAGGCGTATGACCGGGCAGGGTGCAATCGGCTTCGACGCGGTCAGCTGGCTTGAAGCGGGTGCACCACAGGCCGCGCAGCTCGCCCTCGCCGGCCCAGCCGCCGTTGGCTTTCGTCATGGCGATTTTTGCGGCTTTGACGAGCCAGGCGAGGCCGTCTTCCCGGTCGGCGAATTCGAGGATTGATTCCATGACCAGGTCATGCTCATCGCGCGGATAGTGGGGGATGGTGAGAAGCTGCCGGCACAGCTCGCGGACTTTAGAAGGCTCCATATTTGCTTTTTTGCCTTTCCATGAATCGGTGTTCGGCCGCCGCCACGACGGCCGCGCGGGGAGAGTCCGCCGAGGCGGGAGGTAAACTCCGTACGGCGAGTTCAACATCCCAGTCACCGTCGCGGAGCACGTTGACGAGAGCTTTGGTTTTGGCGGCGGAAGGCCAGCGCCCGACGGCGAGAGCCCACATGCAGTAACGAGGCAGGCGTTCGGGAACGCGTGAGCGCGTGTGCTCCTCGAGGCCGATGATGAGCTGACGGATAAGTTGGTCCTGCTTGGCGGCGATCGGCAGGCCTGCGCGGCGGTAGATATCCCCCATCTGGGCCATCAGCGGATCGAGCCAGGGGATGGTCGGCGGCGGATCGGGAGCGGGCGCAGGCAAGGGAGGCGAGAGAGTGCTTTTCTGGGCGGCCTCGCGCGCGCGCGAATAGTTATCTCTAAATCTCTCTTGAAAACCCCTTCTTTTAATAGTTCTTTTAAGTAATAAGGATGCGGAAGGTTCTGTTCCGCCACTTTGGCGGTTCAGATCCGCCATATTGGCGGAACAGAAACCAGATCCTGTTCCGCCACTTTGGCGGTTCAGGAGATAGGGCCAGCTCTCGAGCGGGGTAATTTCGTAACTACTCTGGCGCTGGCCCCAAGTCGTCGTGATGAGTTTCAGTTCGCGAAGCGCTTGGAGAGCGCGCTCGGTGGTGCGAAGCGTCTGTCCGGTCTTCAGAGCGAGCGTTTCTACTTTGGGATTGCGGTTTCCGAGTCGGCTGAAATTAACGAGGGCGGTCAAAACCAGCTTTGCGCTCGCCGGCAGCGCGCGGGAACTCATCAGCACGTCATAAAATTTCGCGTAAGATGAAAGTGACATAAGTACCTTCTTGGGAATCGGGCGGGTTTTGGCCGGAGATGCCCGTAACCCGCCCCGTTTTTCAGAGTCTTTCTCTCCACCTCACCCGCGCGTGGCGTTCATGTTCCTCGAGCCAGAGGCGCAGGCCTTCGACGGAATCGGCCGTCGTCACCGCGAGCTTGTAGGCCACGCGCAACTCCCAGGCGCGACGCTGCTGGACGTCGGTCGGAGATTCGCCAGGCCGCTTGGTCTCGATGAAAAACGCCGGATAAAACGAATGCATCACCACGTAGTCGGGCAGGCCTTTGAAGCCGACGGTGACGCACCGCCGGCCGTCGAGGGTTCTATAGACGCCCGCCGGCTGGCGCAGCGGATACCAGCCGCGGCGCAGCAGGAATGCGCACACGTCCTCGGCGAGCTCGTTCTCTTTCGGGCGATAGGGTTTCTCAGACCGCAGGCGGAAGCCGGTCATAACGCGCTCTGATGGGCCGCGATCGACACCAGCGCCGCGAGAGCCTTCAGGCAGCCGCCGCAGACGTGTTGCGGGTTCAGCTGCGCGTAGGTCCAGTCGGATTTCTGGACGACGTGCTGGAGCTCGCCGCCGCACCAGGCGCGGACGGGATCCCCGAAAAGCTGGATGTGATAGAGCTGGCAGCGCCGGCGCTTGGCCAGCTTGAGCGGCCGCGCGTTGGTCAACACTTCCGGCAGGAACGCCCGCTGGCGCTCGAGCATGGCCGCGGCGCTCGCTCTCCAAGTGCAGCCCGGGCAGGCGAGGCCGTCAAACTGCGCGCCGCACCTGCCGCAGGTCATGGGACGCGCGAGACGAGGCCTGCGACAGCCAGGAAGAACAGACCGAGCGCCAGGATATTGAGGCGCGGCGAGCCGTTGACGCCGAAGGTCGCAAAGCCGAAGCACAGCGCGCCGAGCGCGATCAGGACCATGGAAATGCCCGGCATGGCTACTTCTTCGCCGGCGGCGTCGCCTGGCCGCCCTTGGCCGGCGGGTTGGGCCCGGGACCGATGGGCGGCTTCTGCTGCGGCGACTGCGTGAAGGTGATCTCGCCGGCCACGGCCTGGCCGCTGATCACGGTGATGTTCGACGTCGCGGTTACAGTCTGGACGCCCGAGCCCATATCGGCGTCCGCCGTGGCGTGAATCTGCACCGTGCCGATGGGGCCCGGCGCATTGAGATTGGCGATCAGCGGGTTTCCGGTCGAAGGCGTGACCGTCACGATGGTGTCGTCGCTCGATTGCCACGTCGTCGGCCCATCCACTTTCGCGGGATTGCCGCCTTTGTCCGTCCAGGCCACCGAGAGAGTAGCCAGGGTGCCTGCTTGCATTGTGCCGTCCATGTTTTCTCCTTTGAATTGCAGATTATTTATTTCGATCGCGAACACCGCCCGGTAAGAGGGCCGCGCCTGCTCGTGAATCACGGTGAGCGGCGTGGCGAAGCTGATGGTCAAGTTGCGACTCATGCGCTCCTTTTCAAAAGCCGAATTTGTCAAGACGAAACCGCTTCAGCTCGGCCGCGTGTTTACGACAGCCGTCGGCCATTTGTTTGAGTTCGCTTTCCTTGGCGAGCAATTGCTCGCGTGACATTTTGGAAATCGGGATAATGCAGGGCTCCTCGTCGCGTTCAACCGCATAGGCCTTCTGGACATAAGAAAAGCCCGGTAAAACTAACTGAGGATCCGGTTTCTCGCTGACCAGCTTGTAATCCCGCAGGACCATCCGAATGGAAAGCCGAACGTGTTGATAGGCGCAGAGCTCATAGAAATCGCCATCTCCAGGACCCCCGGGGATCGGGTGAAGGCCGATGATCTGTTCTGCGAGATGGATCGATTCCGTGGTCAGGCCTTCATCGATGCGCTTGATTACGATGTCGGATATTTCATCGAGCAGTTCTTTCTGAGAAAGCATTCACCGCCTCCTTGAATTGGGAAAGCCAGCCTTCGATCACTGCAATTTCGAGCATTAAGCGTGGAAGTTCGTTAGGGCGCGATCCGCGCATCACCGCCGCGGGATCGACGCTGCGGAGCCATTGAGCGAGATCGCTCATCGAGCCCTGGAAATACGTCGCGGCTTGGAATTCTTTGGGATCTCGATGTTCGAGTAGATCGATGATCGGCGCTTTGCGCGTGCCGCGCTCGGCCATCTCGGTGACGGTCGGACTGGCCGATTCGACCGTCAACTCAAACTCCTCTTCGGGGATCGCGGCCACCCGCAGCGCGGTGTCCTTCTGGCGCTTCGAGAGGCCAGCGTCGGCGGCAGCTTGAGTACGGGATAAATCTATACCGCTGCCGGTACAGATTTCCTTCGGTCCTGGTTTCCCTGGCGCGATCGCCTTCAGGAGCTCCCCGCAGCGCCGCACCGCTCGCAGTTGGATGCGCGTCGCCATCCGCACCAGCTCGTCGTCCTTCGCTTGTTTGGCATAGCTGGCGAGCGCGGCCGCTTTGTCAGCCCAGTCCTGGCATTCATCGATCCGCTCGCAAATGGCGATAGCGCTTTTCGCGGCTTGGTACTTGGCGGGGAGCTCCGCGTGCGCCGTATCGATATGGGGATGAGGAACGAGCGCGGCGCTCATGGTTTGCGCTCCATTTCCGGCAGCGCAGCGCTGCGGCGAAAGAGAAGGCCACAGGCGATTTGGAAAGGCGGAAGAGGGCCGCTCATGCGGCGGCCCTGACTTTGATCGGAACGGGGAATTGAATTGTTAGGTCTTGTGGGCTAAATTGGGAAGACGTTTGAAGGCGTCTTTCAGAGTTAGTCCACCCTTCCAGGCCTTTTAGAAAGCCTCCCGAGACGCGGACCGAGAGGATCTCGGCGTCGCGGCCGACGTGAATTTCCTTCACCGTGTTGCGCAGCAGTTCGCATTTGTCGGCGCGCGCCAGGCTACCGTACTCGGCGAATGTCGCGGCGATTTTTTTCGCGAGCACTGCCGCATCATACATCACGACGACGGCGGCGGGACGGTCGGCCAGCAGAGCCTGGCGCTTGCCCTCGAGTTCCTCGCGAAGGTCGTTCCACATCTCCTCGGGGATCTTGTCGAGCGCATACTGCCGCAGGCCTTTGGCGAGCGCCTTATCGAGCGCGGCCAGCTCGGCGTCGATCGCGCGCGCCTTGGCCGGCGCCTTCTTGTTGGCGCACTGGCCGCGCCGCAGGATCTCGAGCAGCAACTCCGCGGTGAGTCCGCGAGCGAACATCTCTTCGATCGCTCGGTAGAAGTGGTCGCTGCGGAAGGACGACGCGGTGCAGGCTTTGGGCGCCGGTTGGCTGCGGGCGGCCTTCGTGCGGCGGCGCTTGGTGGCCGGGTGGCGGCTCGCGCAGTAGATCCGGTCGTAGCCGCGCTTCTTGTCCCTCTTGTAATAGTGGCCGTCGCCGCAGGCGCAGCGGATCATCGGGCCGGGGATCAGGGTGTTCGCCGAGCGTTTGTTTCGTTTGTAGCGCGTCATGCGGAGATCCATGATGCGCTGCGCTTGCTCGAACAGTTCGCGCGAAACGAGCGGTTCCGAAACCAGATTGGTGGCGACGTCTTCCGGCTCCGCGAGCGGCCGCGGCGGACGGTAGCGGCGCACCTTCTGGCCCTCCTTGAGCGGCGCGCGCCTTTTCTCGACGACGCGGACCGGAGCGGTAAGCCGCTCGACTTTGCGGCGGCGGTAGCCGATCCAGATGGGGTTCCGCAGGCATAGCTGAGCGCCCGCCACGGAGGAGTCGAGCGTCACCGCGAGGCGCTCGTAGGTTGCATCTTCTTCGAGCAGCATCCGAAACGCCTCTCTGACGCGCGGGGCGTAGTCGGGGTCGTAGCTCCACACGCCTCCGCGTTGGCCCTTCAGCTTGGCGTAGAGGACGCCGCGCGATAGCGAGCGGCCGCCGCTTCCAGCAAAGCCGGCCTTTCGCAGGCTCTCTCGCGCGCCGAGCATGCGGGCTTTCATCTTGCCCAGTTCGAGACCGTCCATCAGTCCGGTGATGCCCAGGAGCATGGCGCCTTCGGGAGTGGTGGCGTCGATGGCGGCCGTAGGCGTCCAGATCATTTTGCGCAGTTTCTGGAACAGCCCGAAGACCGGGAAGAGGTCGAATGACTCCGGACGCACCAGCCGCGATTGCTCGGCGACCAGCACGCCGTCGGCGACGCCAGCCTCCAGGTCGCGCACGATGGCCTGGAAGTCGGCGTCCTCCAGGATGAATTTTCCGCTCTCCTGCACCTTCGCCGTCCGCACGATTTCGAGCTTGTGGGATCTCTGGCCGGCCGCGCATTGATCTTCCTGGCGCGCGATGCCCCAGCGGTCGTCGGCGGCCTGGCCGGGAGTCGAAACGCGAATAAGTTTAATGGCCTTCATCGGGTTGTTCCTCGATTCCCGCGACCAGCCGCGCCAGCCTGAGCGCTTCGGGCTCGTCCTTGCGCTCGAGCGCCTCCCGCATTTGCCTGACGAGCGCCGCTCGCCGCTCCGCGAGCTTGATGATCGCCTCGGCTTCCGGCAGCGTCAGTTCGCCCATCGCTTCTAGGCCTTCCGCCGCCCGGCGCCCGCACGCGCTCCCGATTCCAGAAGGGGCTCTTGCAGCCCGGGCAATATCGCGGGATCGCGAAAGACCGCCTGAGCCAGGTGTGGAAGCAGCGATTGCAGGTCAGAGTCATCGCCGCCTCGAATTGTTTTTTCGTCATGTCTTAATGTTATCACGTCAAAAACAACCATTTGCGATCACGCTACCTTTTCGTAAGCCCGGGCGGCCGAGACGCTGAGCTTTTCGACGTAGTCCTGAAACGGATCTTCGCCGGAATAGTCCAGCGCCATCTGCTGGCCCGGTCGATGCATCCGCTGCTTGGCGAGTATCAAGCCATACGCGTGGACGAATAGTTCGCGATGCTCTTGTCCGCGCCTCCATTGGGAGACAGCCGGATGGCGGACAAAAAAGCGCACGAAGGTTTGCTTAGCACCTAGATCGACGGACGCGATTTCTGGACCTTCGTGATTGAAAGAGATCCGATATCCCGTACAGTTCCCGCCTGTGCCGGCATCGCAATCAGTGGAGATGTTTCCGTTGCCGGATTGCACTCGTGCAGCGTGCTGATGCTGGCCGCCTCGCCTCTCTGGCTTCTTTCTTTCGCTGCCCTTCGTTGTTGGGCTTTGCCTCTTCGCCTTTCGGGGCCTCCCTCCTAGGGCCGCGTTCAATTGCGCCTCGATCTTGGAAATCAATTCGCGATCATGAACGTCCTCGTGTCGCTGTTGGGCACGCTTTAGAAGCGGCTCGATTACGGGGAAAAGCGACTCCGCTAAATCGACCTGGTTCTCGATTCCGTTTTTGTTGAGGTTCAGATTCCAATGGGAATCGGAGTCTTCGATCAGCTCCAAGTAAGCGAAGAAGCCGTGAGGATCGTAGTCGCCGTAGACGTCCTTCATTCCGGCGACCATCAGTCGGTCCCGAAAAGCTATGTTGAATCCGTGAGGCCAAGTCTTCTGAGGCGACCGAAACAATCCGGCGGTGAGGTTGTAACGTCCTCCTTGGAAACTGTCCGTTCGCCTCAATTTCAGCGAAAGCTCGGGGAAATCGACGGGCGAAAGGGCATGCCCGCCGTAAATAATCGACCGGCCCGCTTTGAGCGCCGGATAGTACGTCAAGCGCAGCCGGTCGCGTAGGTCTGTGGTTTGCATCTTAGCCAAGCGTTTGACATCTGCGTTGCCCACTCTTAAACGCATAAACGACGGGCCGGCGCAGTCGACCAGTTTGGGCTTCGGCATCCTCCAAGTGAAATCTGGCCAGTTCACGTCATAGACGACGCGCTTATCGCCGCTCGCGGATTCAATGTGGAGTTCCGGCCCAAGCGTATAACTGGCCTGTTTGAGGCCCAATCCGAACCGGCCCGTCCGGCCCGCGCCCAGATACTTGCCAAGCGTCAGCAGCCTCTGCATGTCGATGCACCCCGCTCCGTCGTCCTCGATGGTGAGCGCGTTGGCTTCAAACGATACGACGATTTTGGTGCTTCCCCAGTCCCACGAGTTGTCCATGAATTCGCCCAAAATGTATATGTTCGGCATGTCGAGGCTTCTCAATCCTTCGAGAATCCGCGGCTCCGGAACGCAGTCCATGTATTCGTCTTGGTTTTCGTCATGCATCGGGCGACTCCTGGGTTAGCCATTGGATCAGTTGCTCACGCAGCTTGGCGCTCTGCCGGGCGGAAGGCGCTTGCATGAACGCTCGCTTGAGATAGGCGCAGCAGCCGGCTAGTTTGCTGGCCAGCTCCCAGGCGGCCTCTGGCTTCTTCCTGCGCTTGGGCTTGGGAAGAGTGCGTTCCGCCTGAGCGAAAGACAGATCGCCCGCCGCGATTCGGTCGAGCAACTCGGGAGCTCGTTCTAGAACTTTTAGGGCCTGTTCCACCTTGTAGCGGCTGGTCCCGGTCTTCGCCGCGATCTGGCCCGCGCTGCTGTTGGCGTGCATCTCTGTCAAATCCCGCTTAAACCCTGAACCTGATTTCGGGTTCAGGGTTTTCTTGCGCCCGCGTCCGCCCTGCGCGCCCTGCTTCCCTGCTTCCTGCTTCCGCTTCAATCCCTCCAGCCGCGCTTGTTCCGCCCGAACCTTGATTCCAATGGCCAGAAACTGGTCGCTCGTCAGGTGTCTGCGATATTGATTTTTGGCCAGCACCCACTCGACGGGATCGACTTGACAGGGAAGCTGCTCGAAGTTTGAAAAGCGCGGCTCGACGTCGCGCTCCAGACAAGCCTTGAGACGGTGGCGCCCGTCGAAGACCTGGCCGTCCAGAAGGACGATTGGATCGAGCAATCCTTGCGATTGAATGCTGTCTCCCAAGCTTTCATAGTCGGTAGCGTCTAACGCTGGAAACCAGAGGCAGTAGGGGTGAAGCGAAAGCCGCCGCGCATCAGTGAGGGGAAGCGCGAATTCGCCCCGCCGCGTGATGTCTACGACCATGACTGCTGTTTCATCCATTGGCTTTCGCGATCCTCGGAAGCCACTTTCGAACTCGCTCGAAGCAAACCCGCACCCAACTCGGCCCGCGCGCCTGGCGCAGCTCGGCCGCGATCGCGATGAGGCAGACGTGCCGGGAATAGACGTAGCCGGCGGAATAGCCGAGGCCTCCCGAACATTCCCAGTGACGCGAGTCCGCTTCAAGAGGCATCGCGCGACTCCGCCGCGCCGTTGGGCGCGGCCGCCGAGCGCCGCGGCCGGCGCTTGTCCTCGAGGAACCGCTCGAGCATGGCGTGCGCCTCGTCGAAAAGCGCAGCATCGACGCCGAGCTGGCTGATGATGTTCGTACCCGGCTTGCGCGGATAGATGTCGGCCGCGATCGAAAACGCGAGCTTGGCCGCCTGAATGCCTTTCTCGTAATACCGCTTGCCGCGCGGCGGATTTACGGAGGGATTCATCGCTCTACCTCGAATGGCAGCGACCGCTGCTGCTCTTCCTCGGTCATCGCTTCGGTGCGGATCACCTGGCCGGTGTCCGAGCGCGCGATGCTCTTGACGCCAGGCCGCGGCGCGTCGAGCAACTCCACGCATTCGACCGGACGAAGCTCAAAACCTTCGTTGATCTTGCGCGCGAGCCTGCTGCGGCGGGCATCAACCGCCTTGATACGGGCCCCGAAGTCGGCCGAGGCATCCTTCTTTTCCCGCTCCAGGTCAGCTTGCGCCTGGTTGACCCGCGCGAGCTCCTGGCCGAGCGCGAGCAGCTCGGTCTCATCAAAGTCATACCGGACATCCTCAAAGGTCCGTTTTTCTCTGGGCATCTGCCTCTCTCCTTTCTTCCAGCGGTTCGAGTTCCTCGCCGCGCACGCCGATGGCCGTGCGCGCCAGCTCCGTCGGTCCATGCAAGCCATCGCCGTCGATGACGACGTCATAGGTCCATCGCGGCCAGTAACGGTGCGGTGGGCTCGCGTAGACCACCGTCGACGGTCTTCCGTAAAACAGCACTCGCTCGCCCACTTGGTAAATCCGCACACTTCTAAGCCGCCCAATACAGCTGCCCGAGCTGCGGCGTGATCTGCATGATTTTCAACTGCGTCGGCGTCTCGCCGTCGGGATAGTCGTCGATAAACGGCCGCGGATTTTCATGCGCGTCGAAAAGTTCGCCGGCGTATTCGACGAAGAACAGGCCGTCCTCCATCCCGCAGATGACGCGCACGCACACGTCGGGGTCGGTCTGGTCGAAATACACGTACTGCGAATATTGGCCTTTAGTCGCGTCGCCCATCTGCGCGCCGGGCGAGAGAGCTTTCACCCAGCCGAGCGTCGTATCGGCGTCGGCCTGGGTGCTGAACCACTTCCAGTTGGCCTGGTTGACGGGCTGTAAGTCGGCCGGCTTGCCGGGAGCGGCGACATTCTGCAAGACGCCGGATGGATATTCAGTCACTTGTGTGTCTCCTTTGTTTCGGGTTGTGGATCGGCGCCGTCCCGTGGACGGCTTGTTAGTTTTGCGGAATCCATTTCTCGAACCGAGAGCGGGCGTTCGCCAGAGCTTCCAGGCCGCCCTTCTCCTGCCGCGCGATCGCTTCCAGGTTCGACAGACCCTCGTCGATGGAATGCAGCACTTGTTCCCGCGTCGCCGGCTTGCCTTCGGCCCACCATTCGACCGAATCGGGCGTGCCCATCTGAATCAGCAAACCTTCGTTGCCGGCGGGCGGCCGGAAGAGCTCGAATTCGCGCGTGATCCAGAGCATGGCGACGCCTGGATTCCGGCGGATCGCGAATCCCGCCGCGGCGTTAAGCGGCTGCTCATCCTCGCGCCGCACCATGCGCGGGTTCGCCAGAAACGGGCAGTTGCGCGCGGACCAGCGGCCGCACTCCAGATGGCACGGCGGTTCAGACGTGGTGCGGCTGATGCCGCACATGGGACCGGCGACGAAGCATAAATTGACGCCCAGCCGTTCGCCGCACACCCAGCAGCGGCGCTCCTTGATGGCGCGGCCGAACTTGTCGAGGTCCATCGCGCGAAACTCGGGCTTGCCGTCCTTCCACGCGACAAAGTAGGGGATCGGCACCCGCCTGTCGCTGTCGACGGGAAGAGCCGCAATACGATCAGGCAAGGGCGTTAGATCCGGTCTGAGCTGCGTTTCTGTTGACATGCCTATTTCTCCTGTGATCCACGGGTTTTGAAATCGCATCGAAAAATGCCCAACCGTCGGCCTCGCATTCGAGCTGGAAGAGGCTCAGTTGTTTTCAGGGTCATGGCTTCTCCTTTCGCTGCGCTTCGAGGATGGCTTCGACATCCTCCTCGTTTACGAAGTCGCGCTCATCGGTTTGCGGTCTGGGCTCGAGCCGTTTGCGCACGGCCGCAAACGCGGCGGGATGGCGCTCGCTCAAAAGCACGCGGGTCTTAAGCAGCACGTCCACAAACGCGCTCAGCGTGCGCCGCAGATCGGCGATGAAGGCCTCGTCCCTAAATACCCGCACCGGATCCATTACCAGCAGCGGATGGAAGCTGAAGACATCGATCCACTGGCGGCCGTGGATCATCATCCGGCCCTGGAGCTGGCACAGATAATCGTCCTTCGCTTCCTCGCTGAGCGCGTTGGCGATCTGGCGCGGCAACAGCGGGCACTTTATTTCCAGGTCACCGTCGACGCCCACCATGCGGTCGGGCGAGCAGCCGATCAGCCCGTCATCGGTCGTCCAGAAGCCGCCGCGCGTCGTCAGGAGGCCCGTCAGACCCTCATAGGCGGCGACGGCCTGGTCCTCGAGCGCCTGGCCGCGCTCCATCCAGGGCGACTGATACTCGTATTCCATGGGCTCGCCCGACCACCATTCGGCCAGTAGGAGATGCATATAGTCGTTGGCCTGCGCGGAGAGCTGCCGTTTTTTTGGCGTCATGATGCGGTGAAAGTCGCTCGCGGTCGCGATGCCCAGGCGCAAACGCTGCCACTCGAGGGTGTTCTGCTCGACGTCGTGGAAGATCATTTCGAGGCCTCTTTGGAAAGCTTTTCCCTGAGCACCGTCAAATAGCTGCGCGCGAAGCGCATGTGGCCGCGGGTGAGGTCGGAGAAGGCCTTCACGTCCATCACCCGCAGAAAGGTGCTCGTGGCGGCCTGGCTCAAGGTGCATTCCTCCATCAGCGTCCGCAACTCGCCGGCCTCCTCCTCGGTCAGCGGGCTCATCGATTCGGCGTCGTCGTCCACGCCCTCGGTCACCAGGTCGAGCGCCATCGTCAGGGCATAGCGCCGGCAGTAGGTGAGCGTCGAGCCGACATTCTGGACGATGTTGCGGTATTCCGACTCGTCGAGCGGCAGCGCCACTTCGCGCTCGATCTTGTGGCCGGCCTTGTGCCTGATTTCGATCATGACCTTGATGGCGCTTTTGTTTTCGGAGTGGGCGCCATAGGAGACAAACAGGCCTTCGGCCGCCAGGATCGGCTTGATCTTCGCGGCGATGTCTTCATAGGCGGCGTATTTCGATCGCAGCCGGCCCTTGACGACGATCTTGCGCGTCCGCTCGACCGGCGGGAACTTCTGCTGGGCCCGCGAGAGCGCCTCGTTGAATTGCCGCTCGGCGTCCCGCGCCTCGGCCGCGATCTGCAAGGCCAGAAGCTTTTCGAGCTTGTCGGGGTTGATCCGGTCGTCGATCAGCGCCGCCACCAGCAACTGCTGGAGCGAGGCCTGCGCCGGCAGGATATCCATGGGTCGCGCGGGAATCAGGTCGTCGCTCATTTGCCTTTGCGCCTGAATTCCTCTGTGTTCTTGCAAGTAATTGAGTGATTTGAGCCGTCCATGTTGTAGGGCGTCACCCTGCCGTTTTTGTGGCGCACGAAGTAAATCCGGACGCCGCATTTGCACTCGCGCGGGTCGCCGATCTTCTGGAGCAGCGCCAGCAGCGCCTCGTTGCGCTGCTCGACGGCGGCCTCGAGCTCTGCGAGCAGGGTCGGCAGTGATTTCGGTTCGGCGGCCTCAGCGGGCATAGCAGTAAACCTCTCTCTGGAGCTCGATTAGCGCGCTCCGGCGGCAGGCCTGGCAGAGCCACTCCCCGCCCAGGAAATCGACGCCGGCCGCCGAGCAGCGATCGCAGGCGAAGCCGATGGTGGCCAGGTCCTTGCCCGGGACCCCAGGTCCGGTCGGTTGCCCGACGATTCCATGCCGTTGGTCGTCCCGGGGCCGCGGGTAAGGATCCGGCGCTCGTCGAGGCACACGTATTGCATCTGGGTTCATAGACACACTTCTCCCCTAGCGGTTATGGAGCTTAGAAGACCTGGCCCGAAAGGGCTATGCGACTTTGGAGCGGATCTTCGTAGAAGGTTGGGACGAGGGCCCAGCTTCCGATTTCATGACTGCTTCGCCGGCCCTCGCTAATTCCACAAGTCGATGAAATATCTCCCGCTGCGTGGCGTGCGCTTTTAGCCCGCGCTCTTCGGTGAAGCTGGCTCCTAAGCCATTAAAATATTCGCGGTCTGCGCGAAACGGCTCGAACGCGAGATTCTTCCTAGAGGGAGGATTCGGGGGAGCTTGGATGAACTTATTCTGGGCCATCATTGGACCTCCACGGGCGAATAATCTGCTATATCAAATTGCCATTTAGCGTGAAAAATGGCCTTTGGTCCGTCGCAGAAAAGCTAGTATCGACCGAATAAGGATTCCTGTCAACCCCATGATAATGCCAATACATACGCGATTTGTTGCACAATTTATATCACAAAAGCTACGGATGGACGGTAAATTGTGAGCCATCCGTAAGATAGCCAAATGGGGCTATGGGAAATACAGTCAAAATTTATTTTTCGGGGGCATGGCGCGGCGCATCGCGATTGTCCTTGACGGCTCAAAATACGCGCGGCTGTTCCTTTTGGGCGCAGCTGTGATCCGCATCTTCGGCGTCTCCCCGTGGCGGCGAGGGCGCGTTGAAGCCTGCGGTCCATTCGTCCCGTATGTCATGTAAAAACTTCAATTCGCTGTATATTTTAAGCAACTTGTTGGAGTTAGGGTTTATGCCATGCTAGCTTCATCGCTTGATCGTCCTCACCGGCAGGCATTTTCGGGCGGCGCGCGCGCTGCTCGGATGGACCCAGGAGGAGCTCTCCCGCAAGGCGAAGGCGGCCTTGGGCACCGTGATCCGGCTCGAGGGCTTCGAGGGGCCGGTGCATACCCGAATGGATACGCTCGGGAGAATCGTCGCGGTCCTCGAGCGCGCCGGCATCGAGTTTCTCGACGACGGCCAGCCGGGAGTTCGTCTGAGAGCGCGTGGAAGCAGACGTGGGTGAAAACGTGCGATCGGCGTCGAATCGGGGCGAAGTCCGGCAGGCCTTCTCGGAAACCATACGGAAGCTGCGCCACGCCGCCGGCGTTTCCCAGGAGCGGCTCGCGTTCGACAGCAGGGTCGATCGCCGTTACATGAGCGGACTCGAGCGCGGCCTGCACAACCCGTCGCTCGAAACGATCCTGAAGCTGTTGCGGACGCTCAACGTGAGCCTCCGCGCCTTCGCGCGGGAATATGAAGCGACTCTGCGGCGGATCCGCCGCAAAAAGCCGAAGTAACTACATCATTACGTCGGCCACGGCTTGCACCGCCGATTGCAAGTCGGGATCGGTGATCGCCGCGCCCGCCGCCTGCACGTTCGGATTCATCACGGTCGGCGGAGTCAGCACCGTGGCCATCGCGTCCGGCTGCTGCATAACCTGTTGCGCCCATCGGATGCGCGCGCCCGAAGTCGCCGGCTGGAGCGCGATGTATTGGGCGTAAGTAAGCGCCGCGACTTTGACGCGGCCGCGAAATTGGGCATCGTTCATCAACTGAGCGCTGTCGTCGTAAGTGAGAGCCATCGTCGAAGTCTCCTTTTTATGCCGCGAATTTAACCCGGTTTCCGTCGGATGGGTCGTACCAGAATTGCTTGGATCCCGCGCCGGGATTGCTGCCGGGCAACAGCGGAGCGCCCAGGCCGCCCGCCGCCAGAATCTGAAACACCACCGTGGGCGTGAAGGCCACTCCCGCCGTCAATGCCGCGCTGGCAAAAAAATTGACCGCGTTTCCAGGGATCATGTGCATCCCCATGGCGCTCGATTGCTTGGGAATCCACTGCGCCGCGCTCGTCAAGGTTGCGCCGGCCACCACCAGCGCCCGGCCGCCGGTGTAGGTCTGAAAATAAGCTCCATTGTCGGATCCGTCGCTCGAAAGATGGATCGCGGCGGCGGCGCTGGCAGTGGGCCCGTACACATCGAGCATGTATCCCGGCGTCGGCGTTCCAATCCCCACGTTTCCCGCGCTGGCGATGCGCATGCGCTCGGCTTGCTCCGCGCCGGTGATGAAAGCCAGGTCAATCCCGCCATAAGCCTGGATGAACGCGGTGTTCGCGACAAAGCCGAAGGAGTAGTCGGTGCTGAAGCAGCCTATGGCGAGGGCATTCGCCAGATTGTTGGCGTAAAGGGCGCCGGACCAGCCTGCGGAATTGGTGTTTTGCGCATAGGGACAATAGGCGGCGCCCGCAACGTTGCGCAAAATATACAGCGGATAACTGGAGCTGGCGGCGGTCCCGATTCCAATGGCGAACACGTTGTTCAGGAAGTGACTTGACGCATCGATGTCGCCCAGCCAGGGCGTCTGAATACCGGAGACATTCGCGTTGAGCGTCACGTTGCCGGAGAGTGACCCGCCTCCGGTCAGGCCCGTTCCCGCGATCACCTGCGTGGTGTTGGGCACGGCTCCGCTGACCTGCGCCACCGTGTAATCGTCCTTAGCGGGAACAACCGCGCCAGTGCGCGTGTTGAAGCTCGATACGCCCCCCACCGCCGCCTTCCACCCGACGCCCAGCGTCTGGGTGCTGTCAGCGGTGAGCACCAGTCCGTCCGCGCCCACCGGAAGCCGCGTGGTGGTGGTCCCATGGGCGATCAAGTCGCCCTTGGTGGTCGTCGGATCGGCAAAACCGCTCACCGCGGCGGTCGTCTGGATCGTCGAGTCCGGAAAAACGATCCCTCCCGAAAGCGACTTGATCTTGCCGTTCACCTGGAGCAAATTCGTCCCGTCGTCGGTCTTGGTCCCGACGAGGACCCGCTGCGCGGCGGAGATCCGCATCGCTTCGACGCCGTTGGTCACAAGCAGGAGCGGGCCGGCAGTGTTGATTTGCGCAGTGCTCGGGTTGGCCGCGGCAGTCGGTCCCGAAGCGATCAGAATCAGCTTCGCGCTCGAATCGCTGTTCTGAAGCGTGGCTTGCGCCAGGCCGCTCGCCGAACTGTTGGAGATTTTCAGGCCGTCGGTGCTCGTACTGTTGATCGAAATGTGGGCGTTGGGGCTATCGGCTGGCCGGTTGACGCCGATATAACTCACATTCGCAAGTTGGAAACTCGCGGCATCGATATTCGTCACCCATGGCGTCTGAGCGCCGGCGCTTCCCGAGATGGACGCACTGATGGTGACATCGACGCTGTTCCCGGTGGAGTTATCCGCTCCGCTGATCAGAACATTCGAGCCGGGAATGAAGTTGATGGTCGGACGGGTGCCTTTGGCGACTCCGCCGACCGCCACGCCCACGGCCGAGCTTGTAACCCCGAGCGTCACGTCTACGGAGCTGGTAGCAGGATCATCGGCGACTGTGATGCTCACGCCGCCGCCGGATATGAAATTCACGGTGGGCCGCGTTCCCTTTACGGTTCCCGCGTAGGCGACAGCGACCAGTTGATTAACCGAGCCGGGAACGACCGACAGCGTCCTGTCCGCGCTCAGATCGCCGCCTCCCGTCAACCCGGTCCCGGCGATGATCTGCCGCGAAGACAATACCCCGCCCGCGCCGGTAAGGTCCGCGGCCGTCAGAGCCACGGGCCCGGTGCGGCCGAATACCGACGTGACCGCGGCGCTCAGCGTAATGTCGGCGCCCAAATTTCCGCCGCCCGTCATGCCCGCGCCGGGAAGCACTTGCCGCGTCGCCGGCACGCCGCCGCCGGTGCTGATATCGGCAGCGGTAAGCGCCACCGCGCCTGTCCTTCCGAAGACGCTGGTGACCAGCGCGTTCAGCGTCACGTTGGCGCTCAGCGGGCCCCCGCCGCTCATACCCGCGCCCGCGACCACCTGGACAGTATTCGGCACCGCGCCGGTAACCTGCGCGGCGGTGTAGTCGTCCGTCTTCGCGATGACGGCGCCCGATCTGCCGAACACGGTCGCGACACCTCCCGCCGCGGGTTTCCAGCTCACGCCCAGCGCGTTGGCGCTATCGGCGGTGAGCACCAGTCCGTCCGCGCCCACGCCCAGACGATTGATCTGGGAAGCGCCGCGCGCCAGCAGGTCGCCTTTGGTGCTGGTCGGATCCGCGAGCGCACCGGTAATCTGGCTTACGCTGTAGTCATCCTTGGTCGCGACAATCGCGCCGGTTCGGCCGAACACGCTCGCCACCGGACTCGCCGCGACGGGAGTCTTCCAGGCTACGCCAAGCGTCTGCGTGCTATCGGCGGTCAGCACCTGGCCGTTTGATCCCACGCCCAGCCTGGTCGGAGGCGCGCCTGGGCCTCGGACAATCAAATCGCCGAGCGTCGTCGTCGGATCCGGCATGCCGGCTGTGACCGAGCCCGCGATGATGACGTTGCTCAGCGTGTGGCCACCGCCATTCACATCGCCGGACCAGTTCCTATCGTCGTTCGCCAGATTATTAAGATCATTCGCGTCCAAATAATCCGACGGAGAAAAATTATTTCGACTGAGCCACGCCATGTCATGCTCCTTTCTTTTTCGCGGAGCATCCCGCAGTGAAATTCCTCTTATTCGGTCATTTCCGACGCCGCGCCGTTGGGACGCGCCGGCGGAATGATTACTGCGGGAACTGCCGCCGGCTCGTCGGGCAAGGTCACCATGATGTTGCCGCCTTCGCTGAATTGCGCATTATCGAACCGACTTATCCCGCGGCCGGCGACTGCGTCCCGAATAAACTTCCGTTGCTGCTCCTCGTTCACGGCGAGCCGCGCATTGAGTCCTTCCATCTCCCGTTTGAGAATGTCGGACCGCGCGTGGAGCTGCAGGTTCTCCATTTCGAGCGGCGCGAGCGATTGCCGCTCTTGTTGATC
>DASXAK010000214.1:0-6608 GCA_036406715.1 Bryobacteraceae bacterium
GCCATCGTGAAGCCCAAGTGGAGAATTCTTATCGTGATTGTGGCCCTGGTCCTGGCGGGAGTCGGGATTTGGGCCAGCACGGTCTACAGCAAACGGGGCGTGGTCACCGTCCAGACCGCGCGCGTCGTGCGGCAGGATCTGACCAGCATCGTGACCGCTTCGGGCGAGATTAAACCCAAGAATTACATCAACATAGGCGCCAATGCCATGGGCCAGCTCACGGAAGTGGCGGTAAAGGAAGGCGACCGGGTGCGCAGGGGCCAATTGCTGGCCAAAATTGAGAACATTCAGCCCGCCGCCGACCTCCAGGCGCAGCAAGCTTCGCTCAGCGCGGCCGAAGCCGATTCCTCCGCTTCCGAAGCCGGTTTGAAGGCCGCCGACGAAGCCGTTTCCACGGCCCAGGCCGATATCGACCGGAACCACGCCGACCTGGCGCGCATGAAATCGGATTACGAACGCGCGCAATCGTTGTTCCGCGATAAGTTGATGGCGCAGCAGGACTACGAGTTGAAGAAGGCCACCTACGACGGGCAAGTGGCGCTGGTGCGCCAGTCCGAAGCCCGGCTGACGCAGGCCAAAGCGCAGCGCGAGCAATCGGCCGCGCAACTGGCTTCGACGCAAAAGAAGGTGGCGCAGGTTCGCGCCGGTCTCACTCGGGCCACCGATGTCCTTCAAAAATATAACGCCTTCGCTCCGATTGACGGCGTGGTGACCAACCTGTCGGTGCGGGTCGGCGAGACCGTTGTGCCCGGGGTCCAGAACTCGGCGGCCAGTACCATCATGACGATCGCCGACATGTCGCTGATCACCGCGGAAGTGAAGGTCGACGAGACCGATATTGTCAACGTGAAGCTGAACCAGATTGCCGATGTGACGGTCGACGCGATTCCGAACAAGACCTTTAAGGCGCACGTGATCGAGATAGGAAACACCGCGATTCTGCGCTCGAGCGGCGTAGCGGCGTCCCAAAGCAATACTTCCAGCCAGGAAGCCAAAGATTTTAAAGTGGTTCTTGCCGTCGACAACGCCCCCGACGAGATGCGTCCAGGACTTTCCTGCACGGCCAAGATAACCACGGCCACGCGCAACAACGTCCTTACTATTCCGATCCAGGCGCTGACGGTTCGGCAGAAGGGCGACCTGGTGAAGCAACCCGGCAAAGGCGTTGCCCAGGCGGCTTCGGACCCGATCGCCGATAAGGCGCTGAAGGAGGAGTTCCAGGGGGTTTTTGTGATCCACAACGGCAAAGCCGAGTTTCGCAAGGTGGACACAGGAATCACCGGGACGACCGATATCGAAGTGCTGAACGGGCTGCAGAAGGACGATGAAATCGTTACGGGAAGCTACCAGGTGATCCGCACGATCCGGAACGAGGCGCAGGTGAAGGTCGACAACCGGAACACGACCACCACGCAGCAGAAGACTTAAGAAACGAGAACCGACCGAATGGGAGCTGTTGCAGAACGGGAACTGATCGAGCGCGGCGAGCAGCTCAAGCGCCAGGGAATCGTCATTCGCACCTACAACCTCTGGAAGACCTACATCATGGGCGACCAGGAGATCCACGCGGTCTCGGGTGTGGATATCGAGATCAAGCGCGGCGAGTATGTCGCGATCATGGGCCCGTCGGGCTCTGGCAAGTCGACTCTGATGAACCTGATCGGCTGCCTCGACACGCCGACCAGCGGTCAGTATTACATCAACGGCAACCTGGTGAGCGAGATGACGGATGACGAGCTGGCGCGCATCCGCAACAAAGAGATCGGGTTCGTTTTCCAGACGTTCAACCTGCTGCCGCGCGCGACGTCGCTGCACAATGTGGAGCTGCCGCTGATTTATTCGGGCATGCCGGCCGACCAGCGGATCGAGCGAGCCAAGACGGCGATGAAGCAAGTGGATCTCGAAAAGCGCATGCATCACAAGCCGAACGAGCTGTCGGGCGGCCAGCGCCAGCGCGTAGCAATCGCGCGCGCGCTGGTGAACAACCCGTCGATCCTGCTGGCGGACGAGCCGACCGGAAACCTGGACTCGGCCACCGGCAACGAGATCATGGGGTTGTTCGAACGCCTGCACCAGCAGGGCAACACGATCGTGCTGGTGACGCACGAGCACGACATCGCGCTGCACGCTCACCGCGTCATCCACATCCGCGACGGAAAAGTGGAAAAGGACGAGAAGGTCAAGTAGGGACGCCCGCCTGGCGGGTTTTCGCCCTTTCGGAAACATACGTTGCGGAGTCTCGGAAAAATCTATTCGAGGAAAAGGGGTTACGGAGCAATCTCCGCTTGGTACGAAGCGAACTCCTTCGCTCCTGTTTGCCAGCCGCCTGACCTCGAATGGTCTCGCGGCGTAGCATCGAACTTCTCCTATCCGCATTATCCCGCCCGTGCTCGAGAACACGGTTTCCGGGGTCCTGTTTTTCAGCCCTAAGTCTTAGGTTTGATTGGGAATCAAAAAAGTTTGCGGAGCCGTGATCGTTCGGTCAGACCGGCACTGTGCTCATGTGGCCGGCAACGACCCGCCAGGCGCCCGACCGTTTTTGCCAGACGCGGGTATAGCGCATGATGGCGGTCATCGGAGATCCATCCAGAACGGCGGCGGCGTCCATTTTTGAGCTGACGACTGAAATCGCATCGAGATGCAGCATGCTGCGCTCGATCGGCTCCATGCGGGTAACTCGCAATCGCCCGGAGCCGTGCAGAGCGAGATCGTCGTTCTTCGCGACGATGGATCCGTCAAAGCTGGTGAACATCAGGCAATCGTCGAGTAGGTGATCGAGGGCTTTGACGTCGGAGGCAAGCTGCGCGCGCTGAAGTTCGGATTCCCGGGCCAGGATTTCGTCGTCACGGGTCATGGTGCGTTGCGATCCGTCTCCATCAGGCTAGCATTCGGGGACGCGGCAGACTGAAGCCTGCCCCACTGACTCAGTTGACGACGCGGGCGGTCAGGACGAGGAACAAGGCTTGATCTTTGTTCACGCTGAGGCGGCCGACCACTACCTTTTGACCTTCTTTGATGTCGACGTCGGCGCTCAGGCCCAGATCCGAAAAGTTGGGGCCGCCGGGGTTCAGCGCCGGCATGCGAATCCCGACATGCATATTGTCGAGCCGCACGGTGGCGCCGTCTGCACTGAGAGTGGCGGACCGGATTTTGAATGAGTTGGTGGCGCCCGGCAGATTCGGTCCTACCGAGCCCGTGTTGCTGGTGGTATCGGCGGCCTGGCCGGCACGGGTGCGCAGCGTGAGGACATCCAGCTGATGATAGGTTTTGAACGGAAATGAATTCTTCAATTGCACGATGACGCTATCGAGTTCCTTGGGCGGGGCGCCGCCCGGCGCACCTTCGCCGTCGCCGCCGATCAGAAAATACGCCGTCAATTCAATGTTCGGGGTGGCCGCCGAAGGGACGTCGAGACGCTTGATGGCGTCCTCGATGGCCGGCATCACTTCCGGGTTGGCGGTGACGGCCAGCGCATGCAAGTCGGAATTGGGAATCGCGCGGGCGGCGAAGACTTGCAGAAGAGTAGCGATTTTGTTCGGCTCGGCATATTTCA
Organism: Bryobacteraceae bacterium; assembly: GCA_036406715.1. Taxonomy (GTDB): domain Bacteria; phylum Acidobacteriota; class Terriglobia; order Bryobacterales; family Bryobacteraceae; genus PSRJ01. The sequence continues at coordinate 3,554 of DASXAK010000214.1, forward strand.
GGATGAAGATCTTCTGGACGTTGGGGCCGGAAGAAGCCGACGGCGGCGCTTTCCCGTCTTCCGGTTTCTTTTGTTCCTGCGCCGCGAGGGGCGAGAGCAGCACCAACGCTACGAGCAACAGACGTTTCATTTCCGTCTCCTTCTCAATTCGGAATCCAATATATGACGACGTCGGGGTCATCGGTGATGAGTTTAACCATGAGCGGCTCGGCGGGCGCGCGAGGCTTGGGCCGGCGCCGGGCGCGAGGAGGCCGCTTCGGTGTAATCGGTTCGTCTGTGGCGGGGGCCACGGGCTCGAAAAGCGGTGCGGGTGGGGGCGTCACCGCAGTGCGAATCGGCGCGACGCGGCGCGGCAGGACCAGAGTGACCGTCAGGACTGCCGCCGCGACTAACGGGACAATCCATGCCAGCCGCCATGGCGGGCGGCGTTCGCGCGCGAGCTGCTCCAGAACTCGCGCCCGCAATGCGGTGAAAGCAGCCGGAGGGATAGGCTCGGAGTGGGCTGAGCGCACGATTGCCAGGCTCCAATTGACTCCTTGGGCGAACTCGCGGCACGGCGCACACTGAGCCAAGTGCCGGTCCGTTTCCGCCATTTCGTTCGGCGGCAAATCGCCCCCGCCATACAGAGCAATTCGTTCTTCCCATTCGGGGCAATTCATGAACGCCTCCGGAAGTAGTGATCCACGAACTTCTTCATCTTCACGCGCGCCTTGCTGATCTGGGACCGGACGGTGGCCTCGGTCGAGCCGAGAGCGGCGGCGACTTCGGCGGTCGAGAGGCCTTCCAGGTCACGAAGCACCAATGCCGTGCGTTCCCTTTCAGAAAGGCGGCGCAAGCTGAGATCGAGTGCGTGCTTTCGCTCGGCATCGGCGAGCTCCTGATGCGGGTCGGCCGCTGTCCCCGGGAGCTGGCCCGCTTCGTCGATGGCGGTGGTTTCCGGGCGACGGCGGTGGTGGTCGTGGCAGACGTTCACGGTGACGCGGTACAACCAGGCCGTGAGGTTGCCCGAGAGTTGCACCTTCGCGAGGTTCCGGTGGAGCTTCAGGAAGACTTCCTGCGCCGCGTCCTGGGCGTCGTCGAGGTTGCCGAGCAGGCGCAGCGCGGTGGCCAGAACGAGACGCTCGTGCTGGCGAAGGAGGAGCTCGAAGGCCTGGAGGTCTCCGGCTTTGGCGGCTGCGACGGTGCGGGCGCGGTCTTCGGGGTTGTCCATCCCGGTCGCGGTCAGCAGCAGAGCCAGCGGTTCCATCTCTCGTAAAGGAATACGGAGGGAGGGCGGGGAGTGTGTACGGGATTTTATGGGGGAGGCGTTACTGGGCAGGCCGGAGACCTGCCCCACGGCTACTTCACGATTTTGGCGGTCAGGACGAGGAACAGGGCTTGGTCGCGATTCATGCCGACGCGGCCAGCAATGATTTGCTGGCCGGCTTTGAGGTCGAGGTCGGCATTGAAATTCAGGTCCGTGGAGGTGAACTGGCCGGCGGCGGCGGCGACCGGAAGCTTCACCGAGGCAGTCAGGCGGTCGAGCCGCACGGCCGTGCCGTCGGCGCTGACAGTGGCGACTCGGACGCGCATGTTCGTGGCAATCAAGGGAGACCCGTTGGCGACAGCGCCGGCGGAGCCGGCGGTCTCGGCTCCCTGGCCGGCCCGCACCCGGATGGTGAGGGCATCGAGCAGACGGAACGCCTTGTATCCGGAGGTATTGGTGAGCACGCCGGCCACGGTTTCCAGGTCCTTCGGAAGCGGGCTGCCGAGCGGGCTGGCGCCGCCAATCACGTAATAGCCGGTCAGCTCGACATTTTGGGGCGCGGAGGCGGGGACGTCGAGGCGATTGATGGCGTCATCGACGGCGGCGATCACATCCGGAAACGCGCTGGCCACGGCCACCGCGTGCACTTCCGTATTGGCCACAACCGTGACGCCGAATACCCGCAGCATATCGGCCATAGCCAGCGGATCGGCATATTTGAGCACGAACACGCGTTGGACGCCGGGGTGCGCGCTGGCGGGCTGGCTCTCGGGCGCTTTCTGCTGAGCGGCGAGCGGCAACACGACGGCGATGAGCGACACAAGAGCGCGGTTCATCTCAAATCCATTTTCAAACAACAAGGCTCTTGAAATCTGTTTTCCGAGATGATTTACTACCCAAAGTAACCTCCCCATGGCAACCGAAGTAAACGCGGCGCCGGCCCGTTCACTTCAAAGTTCCTGGAAAGCGGTCTTTCGGGACGGGACGGCGCAACAGAACGGCGACGGGCCTCCGGCCTTCATTCTGCGCGTCCCGGACGAACGGGCGTTGGAGCGCATTCTGGGGACAGATTCTTACAGCGCTGGAATGGCATATCTGCGTGGCGAGTTTGAAATCGAGGGCGATCTCTGCGAGGCGATCCGATTCAAAGGCTGGGGAGCGGAAAGCCGGTGGCGGACGCGGTGGCTGCGAATGCTGGCGCGCGCGGCCACACTGCGGGAGTCGCTGTTTCAAAGTAAGGCCGAGACGCAGCAGCATATCCGGTTTCACTACGACCGTTCCAACGATTTCTACCGGCTGTTTCTGGACCCGCGCATGGTGTATTCGTGCGCGTATTTCCGTAGGCGGGAGACGGGGTTGGAGGAGGCGCAGGTAGCGAAGCTCGAGCACATCTGCCGCAAGCTCGACCTGCGCGCCGGCGAGCGGTTCCTGGACATCGGGTGCGGTTGGGGGGCGCTGGTGGAGCACGCGGCGATGGCTTATGACGTCGAGGCCACCGGCTGTACCTTGAGCGGGGCGCAGTACGAGCACGCATCGGCGCGCGGGAACGGGCGGATGGAGATCCGCGAGATGGATTACCGCGATCTGACCGGGCAGTTCGACAAGATCGCCTCGGTGGGCATGTTCGAGCATGTCGGCCTGCGGCGGGCACCGGAATACTTCCGCAAGATTTCACAGTTGCTCAGGCCGAAGGGGCTTTTTCTGAACCACGCGATCGCGCGGCCGGAAGGCGTATCGGACGACGCGGCCAGCCTGTTCGTGCGAAAGCGGATTTTCCCGGGTGGGGAGTTGATCCACCTGCACGAGACG
>DASXAK010000215.1:0-5316 GCA_036406715.1 Bryobacteraceae bacterium
GCAGGATATCCGGTACGGTCTGCGTCTGCTTCGCAAAAATCGCGGCTTCAGCCTGGTTGCGATTTTGTCTCTCGCGCTCGGCATCGGCGCCAACACCGCCATTTTCAGCCTCATCAATGCACTGCTGCTCAAGTCGCTTCCTGTGAGGGATCCGCAGTCGCTGTTGTTTCTCATCAGACAGGAGCACTATGGCCCGAACGCGTATTTCTACTACGGAACCTACCAGCGGCTTCGCGCCGCACAGCCATTCTTCCAGGAACTGGCGGCATACGGGGAGCGCATTCGGATGAATGTGAGCATCGAGGGCGTCGCCGAATCGACGATGGGCCAGCTCGTATCCGGGAACTATTACAACGTGCTCGGTGTTCCGCCGGCTGCCGGCCGGGTCTTTGGCCCCGAGGATGATCGCATTCCGGGAGCCCATGCGGTGGCGGTGATCAGCTACGCGTACTGGCAGCGGCGCCTGGGAGGATCTGCGGACGCCATCGGGAAAAAGATCCTGATTGCCGGCACGCCGTTCACCATCATCGGCGTGACGCCTCCCGGGTTTTTCGGGCTTCAGGTAGGCGACGCGCCGGAGATCAGCGTGCCCATCATGATGCAGCCTCAGGTGATGCCCGATAAGGAGAACTGGCTGGGCCGGCCGCGTAACACTGTGGACTGGCTGAACCTCTTTGGACGATTGAAACCGAGCGTGACGGCTCCTCACGCAACGGGTGGTTTGCAGGCGCTCTTTCGGAATATTCAAACCCAGCTTGCTGCCGAACTCGGGCTCGAGAAGGCGAGTTGGCGTAAGGAATGGGTGGAGGCCAAAGTAGTCCTGGCCCCTGGCGCAACCGGGCTTTCGCGGCTGAGACGCCAGTATTCCGGGGCGCTCTACGTGTTGCTCGGCGCCGTGGGGCTGGTGCTGCTGATCGCCTGCGCGAACGTCGCCAACCTGCTCCTGGCGCGGGCTTCGGCGCGGCAGCGGGAAATCGCTCTACGTCTGGCCATCGGCGCGAGCGCCGCTCGTGTGATCCGCCAGTTGCTGGTGGAAAGCCTGATTTTGAGCGGTCTCGGGGGCGCTCTAGGGATTGCCCTCTCTTATTGGGCGGCCGATTTGTTGGTGCGCTTTCTTTCTGTTGGCGGGCCGATGATCCGGCTCAACCTCTCGCCGGATTGGCATGTGCTGCTGTTTACCGGCGGAATTTCGATGGCCGCAGGCATTCTCTTTGGGCTGGCTCCGGCGATTCGCGGCGCCGGGCTCGACCTGGCTCCGGCGCTCAAGCAGAGCGGCCGCGGGGCGAGTGCGCCGCAGCGTTTTGCGCGGGCATTGTCAGCGGCGCAAGTGGCGCTCTCCCTAGTCCTGCTGATCGGCGCCGGCCTCCTGGTGCAGACGCTCAATCGCATCGGCAACATCGATGCCGGATTCCCGCGCGATCGCGTCTACACCGTTTCGCTCGCGCCCGAAGGCAGCGATCAGAAGACCAAGCCAAACGGACCCAGGCTCAACCGCCTTTACCTGGACCTGCTGGAGCGCGTCCGCGCGATACGCGGCGTGGTCTCTGCGTCCCTTGCCGGCGAGCCGCCAACCGGCCGGGGGTACGGCCGTCCGTTCCGCCTCGAGGACGGGCGGCAGGTGGTTGCTCATCAGTATCCGATCTATCCAGGCTACTTTGCCACTCTGGGCTCGGCGATTGTTCAAGGCCGGGATTTCGCTTCCGGGGACATGGCCCAAGGAGCGGCGCGCGTCGCGATCATTAACCAGACGATGGCGCGGCAGGCTTTTCCGGGTGAAAGCGCGCTTGGGAAGCGAATCGTGTGCACGGGACAAATCTCGATGGGGGAGAGTGGAAGCCCGTGCGAGGTAATCGGCGTCGCGCGTGACATTCCCTACTCGACACTCAAGGACCAGCCGCAGAGCGCGATCTACATGCCGTTTCTACAGGCCCCAACGGGACGCGGCGCAATGGAACTGATCGTTCGCGCGGCCGACGGCCGCAGCGATGTGCCCGCGCAACTGCGGCGCGAGATTGCGGCGATGGACTCCTACCTGCCCTCCGTCGTCGTTCGCACGCTGGCGGCCGATATGGATGCCGCCCTGATGCGCGAGCGGCTGTTGGCGCTGCTCTCGACTATCTTCGGAGGAGTGGCGGCGCTTCTGGCTGCAATCGGGCTGTATGGAGTCATAGCCTATTCGGTGACCCGGCGCGCTCAGGAAATTGGCGTTCGAATGGCATTGGGGGCGCTGCCCCGGCGAGTACTGCGTCAGGTCTTAGGCGAGACGATGGCGCTGGCGAGCCTGGGGATAGCCATCGGATTGCCGACGGCGCTTGCCGCGACGCGGCTGTTGGCCGGATTCCTTTACGGCGTAAAGCCGGCAGATCCCACGGTGCTGCTCGCAAGCTCAGGCTTCCTCGTCCTCACGGCAGCCATTGCGGGATATATTCCGGCGCGCCGCGCTGCGCGGATTGATCCAGTCGTGGCGCTGCGCGACGAGTAGAAAGGCGTGGCATGAAATGGTTGCGGCGAAAGCACCGTGAGGAAGATTTAGAGCGCGAACTGCGGGCCGACCTGGAGTTGGAAGCCGAAGACCTGCGGGAGAGGGGCCTCTCGCCGGAGGAGGCTCGCTATGCGGCGCGGCGGGCATTCGGAAACACGACCTTGGTGCAAGAGGAGGTGCGCGAGATGTGGCGATGGACGGCGCTCGAACAGATTCTACAGGACGCGCGGTACGCGCTCCGCGGCGTGCGGACGAGCCCGGGATTTGCGGCTGTTGCAATCCTGTCGCTGGGGTTGGGGATCGGCGCCACCACCGCTGTGTTCAGCGTGCTGAATGCCGCGCTTCTCCGGCCGCTTTCCGTCGCGGAGCCGGAACGCCTCGTGGTCCTTCAGGCCGAACTTCGGGGCAAGCGCTTCGTTCTGTTTAATCCCGTGTTCGATTATCTGCGGGCGAACCAGAAATCGCTTTCCGGAATGGCCGCCATCAACGACAATCCTTATCTGAAGACGGCATTCGACCATGCGGCTCCCGTGTTCGTGCGCGGCAGCCTTGTTTCCGGGAACTATTTTCAGGTGCTCGGTCTTTCTCCGGCTTTCGGACGGCTGCTCACTCCCGCGGATGATGAACCTTCGGCGGAGACGTGTGCGGCGGTTCTCAGCTATCGCTACTGGACGGCCACGATGCACGGCGATCCGGCCGTTCTGGGACGCACGGTGGTGGTCCGCGAAAAGGTCTGCACGATTGTGGGCGTCGCTCCGGCTAGTTTTCAAAGCCACCAGGCCGGCTTCACACCGGATCTTTGGGTTCCCCTGCGGCCCCTCACTGACCCGAAATTGCTCGCCAGCCGCAGCATGGCCTTCTACTCAGGTGTCATTGGAAGGCTGCGGAGTGGAAACACGATCGCGCAAGCCGAGACGGAGTTGACCGCGCTCTATCAGAGACTGCAGCCAATCGAACAGAAGTCTCCCCGCCCAGGCGAGGCGCCGCCGAAGCCAGCCGACTTCAGAATTCGCGTGCTGCCCGGCGCGCAAGGTCTCGATATGCTGCGAAGCCGCTTCAGCCAGCCGCTGGTGCTGGCGCTGGCGGTTGTCATTGTGGTCCTGCTGATTGCGTCGTGCAATGTCGCCAATCTGCTGCTGGCGCGTGGAGCGGCTCGTACTACGGAACTGGCGACCCGCATCGCGCTCGGCGCCGGGAGGGCGCGGCTGATGCGCTTGCTGGCGATCGAAGGAGCCGTGCTGTCGATTGCCGGCGGGCTCCTGGGAGTTGGACTTGCACTCCTGGCTACGCCGGCGTTAGCGAGGTTGATCTCGCTCCCCTGGACAGCCGTTACGCTTGACACCACGCCCGACATTCGTGTGATGGCTGCTGCGGCGGCCGCAACGATGTTTGCCGCCTTGCTGGCCGGCGCTTTGCCGGCGTGGCGGTTGAGCCGCCATGATCTCCATTCGCAGATGGCGGGTGCGGGCCGCACAACGGCACGCTCGGGGCAGCGGATTACCCGGGTTCTGGTGGCCGCGCAACTGGCGTTATCATTGCTTCTCGTAACGTCAGCCGGCCTGCTGTTCCGCACCATCCTTCGCGTGATGGCGATCGATCCGGGCTTCAGCGCGAATCATGTCGTGCTCATGGAGATCGCGGACACGGAGCCCGCAGCGAAGTTCGGCGAGGTAGACACGATTGAACAGAAGGCGCGCAGGGCCGCCAATTATCGCGAGCTTGATGAACGGCTGAACGCCATCCCCGGAGTCGAGGCCGCGAGTGTCTCATGGCTCGGATTGTTCAGCTCCAGCTATGTGGGTCTGAATGTCTACGATGTAGAGCAGCCGGAGAACGGCCATTTCACTCTCGTCGATTATGTTTCCCCGCGATACTTCGCGGCCGTTGGCATGCGGCTCATACGGGGCCGCGGCTTCACAGGGGCTGATCGCGAAAGATCGGTCCGGGCAGCCGTGGTGAACGAGGCTTACGTTCGGGAACGTGTTCCCCGCGGGCAGGACGCAATCGGCCGCAGACTTGTGATGACGTATGCCGATGACCGGCGTCCCTGGATGATCGTCGGCATTGTCCGTGATGCGAAATATAACGATTTGCGCCAGAGCAAGACGGAGCCGATGATCTGGGTCCCACTGGGGCAGGCGCCATTCAAGATTTCTTCGGTGTCCCTACGCGTCCAGGCCGGAGCCGAGACTGCCGCCATCCGTGAGGCGCGGACTGCGTTGACCGCTACCAGCCCGCACCTGATGGTCCGCAAAGTGACCACTCTTCGCGCTCAGGTGGATCAGAGTACGGCGCGCGAGCGCTTATTGCTGAATCTGGCATCCGGCTTCGGCGGGATTGCGCTTCTGCTAGCTGCCGTGGGGCTGTACGGCACGATTGCCTACGCCGTTGCCCGGCGGACGAGAGAGATCGGCCTACGGCTGGCGCTCGGAGCGCAGCGCGGTTCGGTGCTTCGGCTCATTCTCTATGACTCTATGCTGTTGGCGCTGGCCGGCATGCTGGTTGGTGTGCCGCTATCACTGGCGGCGGGGCACGTACTGCGTAGCTTTCTTTTCGGCGTGACCCCTTACGATATTGCCACTTTGACCGGCGCCGGCGCGGTGCTAGGGACCGTGGCTCTCGTAGCGTCATTCGTTCCTGCCCGCCGGGCAAGTCGTGTGGATCCCATCCTGGCCTTGAAGTACGAATGAGGCGCTCACGTTGATCGGGGACGACTTTGCGATAAGCGCTGCCCTTACTTGATTGCTATTTCCCCGTGCGGATCAGATCGACAAAGCGCCTCCAGGCGATCTTGGGGACGAGGCGGCGCTGATCCGGCGGCATGCGATCGTCCA
>DASXAK010000216.1:0-12969 GCA_036406715.1 Bryobacteraceae bacterium
GTGCACTCCGAGATGAAAGAACGACGGTCCATACGGCACGGTCCACTCGACCGAAACCGGCGTCCATCGGCATTCCTCGAAGAGATCCAGCCGTTTGGATGCTTCGATGCTGTCGTGGTCGGTCAGAGAAACAATCGCGTTCAGGCCCAGGCTCTCCTCAATCTGGCGCCGCTCGAGCGAGTAGGCCGCGTGCTCCGGGAGAGGAGGCGTCCAGTACGCGCGCGAGTAGTCCAGTGGATAACCGTTCTGGCGCTCGTACTGCCGCTCTTTATAGGCCACGATGTGCCGCAAAACCGGGATGGTTTGCACGATCCTCGGCACGAATGTGAGGCTCTCGCGCGAATGCATGGTATGGCTGTGGAGCGAGATGCCGGTTCGAAAACGCCGTACAACCGATGGGTTCAGCCATGCGAAGTGCAGTTGTGTGGAGGTCATATTTTCTCGTTTGCAGAACTGCCGGCCACTTGGGTGCAGCGTTCCAGCGTGAGCCGCACGAACGATCGCGGCTCGAACTCAATGCGCAACGGACAAGGCGGGGAAGCGCTCGCGTCAATCCAGAGGTGGACCTGCGTCGGATGCGTGCGCCTCGTCAGGTTCTCGATGCGCGCCCGCACCCGAAAGACCTGGTCCGGTGACTCCGTCAAGCGGGCCGCCACAAATTGTCTTCCGCGTTCGAAATCTGCGGAACTCTCGGCTTGAAGCCGGTACTGGTTTTCATTGAAGACGTAAAGCACTTGCGTGACACGTCCCGGGCGCTCGAGCGCCCGCAACAACGCGTACAGGAACGGCATCGGGACCTGACTGCCGGTGCCCTTCCACGCCGTCTCCTTCCAGGCCGGGGCGCTGGCCTGGAAGCGCCGCCGCACCGAATCGAGCGAATCGTCTTCGGAGAACGGCTGCTGGAAATGAAGGACACGGCTGCGCGTGGAACCGGAGACTGCGGAGCTGTCGATGGCCACGAAGCGCGGCTCCGGTTTCTGCTCGGCGAATGCCATGCGCGCCTGCTCGACGCTCTGTTCGGGCGAATCGCTCATCAGGCCCAGCATGGCGGTCGAAACCGGCTCGCCGTCCCGCTCCACGATGACCTCGCGGATCCAGCCTCTTCGATCGAGGCCATGGGCGCGCGATGGGTCCGAGCCTGCCGCAAATTCGATGGCTAGCCGGCGCGTGCCGCGCCCCGGAATTTCGCGCACGGCCACACGCGCATTGCCGACCGCGTTCCGGCGGAACACCGGCAGCGAGAGCAGCAACACCGTGGCATCGACGCGATAGCGCAGTTCGAGCGACCGCTCGCCGGCAACAGCCTCGGCCGGCCGCGCCGCATCGATCTGCAAACTCGATTCGGATTCAGTCTGCGACCACCCGCGGCAACAGCCGGCCGCCGCTGCCGTCACCAGCGACAGGACGCGGCGCCGCGTGATTTCAGACGTTTCGCAGTGAGGGTCCATACGCACCTGCTGCCATGGTGCGCAACAAGCCTTACAATCGCGTCGCAGCAGTGTAAAGGTTCAAAACATTTTTGGCTGTTTATGTTTGGGACGAAGTTTTCAGCGGCTTGCGCCCCAGACGCGCGGCGGCCGAGCGGCAGAGTTCCACAAACAACCGCAGCATGCCGGCCAGATCGGCCGAGAGAGACTTCTGGCCTTCTCCGACAATGAGCAGCCCGCGGCGCATCGCAAACCAGTTGAACACGGTCGAAACCGCCGTAGCGCAAACTGAGGTGCAAGCTGGCACGCAGGTTCGGGGTTCGGCGCGCCCAGTGCACCAGGAATTCGACGCTGTGCGAGACCAGCGGCAATAGCAAGGCAGTAGTCGCGGCGCCTGCCCACGCGGGCTGCACGCATCGGAACGCTTGCGTCAGAGATCCGTAGAACCCCGAGCTCACGAACCGGAACAGCAATTCGGCTAGGCCGGCGCTCAGCGCCGGTCGCCATCCCGCTGTGAGATTTGCCGCGAAGAACAGGTGCGCGCGAATGACTGAGCTCAGAATCGCGGACTTCCAATTCCAGCCATTCCAAAAAACCGCCTTACGGTTTGCCACCAGATTTCGGAATACGCTCGGAACAGTCTGTTGCGGAGGTCCGGTGGTGGTGGCGGCTGCTGCCAAGCTTCACCCTATCGGCGAGCCATTACGTTTCGGTGACGCTGGCGTTGCGAACCGCTGAAATCTTAATCCGTAACTCACCATCGTGTAATCGAAGCGCTGCACTCTGGAGACGATGCCAAACTCGGGTGCGCTTTTGCCCTTGTCCCTCGCACCGCTGCTTCCGCCTCCGCTGCAACGGTGGGCCGCGCCTTTGGAAGACGCGTTGGAGCGCTGGGTCGTGCCGCCGATGCTGCAGCAAACCATCCATCAGGCGCAGAGCCATGGACAAGGTGCGCAATTTGCCCGGCAAGTGCTGGAACAACTCGGCATTGAATATGCCTTGGCGCCGCAAGATCTGGCGCCCGTGCCGGCGCGCGGACCGGCCATTCTCGTCGCCAACCATCCGCACGGAATCGTAGAAGGGTTGATATTGTTGGTTCTTCTCGATACGATCCGGCCCGACTACAAGCTCATGGCGAACTCTCTGGTTTCCCAGATCGACGCGATGCGTGAGCACACGATTCTTGTAAACCCGTTCCGGACTTTAACGGCCAACACGGAAAACCGCTCACCCTTGCGCGAGTGCATCCGATGGCTTGCCGGCGGCGGATTGCTGACGATATTTCCGGCCGGAGAAGTGGCGCACCTGAATTGGACCGAACACAGCGTCGTCGAGCCGTGCTGGAGTACCGCCGCCGCAAGGCTTGCAGTTCGGATGCAGGCGCCCGTCGTGCCGGTCTTTTTTGAAGGCTCCAATAGTCTGCAATTTCACCTGGCCGGGACGCTGCACCCGGGGCTTCGCACGATTGCGTTACCGCGGGAGTTCATCAAGATGCGCGGCAAAACCGTGCGCGTCCGATTCGGCAGCGCGATTGCCGCCGATCAGTTGTCTGTCTACCGTTCGGCCGCATCCGCCACGGAATATCTGCGCTCCCGAACTCTCTTTCTGGCGAACCGCCCGTGGCCTGCGCCGCATTCTTCTGAGACAAGCAGCGCGAAGCCGCACGCCGCCACCGTTCATGCCGGCGTGCGCGAGCGACTGCTCGCCGCGGAAGTCGCGGCTCTTCCCGCCGATGCCGAATTGGTGCGCGGCGACGAATTCTCGGTGTTCGTCGCGCAAGCCGGACAAATTCCGAAACTGCTTGAAGAAATCGGACGATCTCGCGAGGAGGCATTCCGCCTGGTAGGAGCCGGCACCGGCAAAGAAACGGATTTGGATTGGTTCGATCGTCATTACTCTCACCTGTTCCTGTGGAGCAGGCGGGATGCCCTCCTGGCTGGTGCGTACCGGATGGCCCTCACTGATGAAGTAATCCGCAAAATCGGCATTCGCGGGCTTTATACCAGCACGCTGTTTCATTACAAGCGGGGGTTCTTCGATCGCGTCGGGCCCGCGTTGGAGCTCGGCCGTTCGTTCGTTTCCCCGGCGTATCAGAAGTCCTACTCGCCGTTGCTGCTCTTGTGGAAAGGGATTGCGCGGTTTGTCCAGCAACATCCCCAGGCAGCCATCCTGTTCGGCGCCGTCACGGTCAGCCGCGAATATCAGACCGCGAGCCGCGGCCTGATTGCCTCCTACCTGGCGGACCGGATGCTCAGCGATCTCGCGCCCCTGGTTCAGCCCCGCAAGAAATGGCGGGATCCGGCTGCGGAAGCGGCCACAGTCAAACAGTTGGCGGGCGCGGCCGCGAGCCTCGAAGATATCTCACTGTCAATCGCCGACATCGAAGAAGATGGAAAAGGCGTCCCAGTGCTCATCCGGCAGTATCTCAAGGCCGGAGGAAAGCTCATCGCGTTCAATGTCGATCCCGCCTTCTCGAATTCCCTGGATGTGCTGATTTTGACCGACCTGAGAAGTGCGCCGGTATCGATGCTGGAGCGATGTATGGGCCGCGCGGCCACAAAGGAATTTCTCGAGTTTCATGCCGGCCGTCGGCCCGTTTAGAAAGCCTCACCAGGATTATCATTGCAAGGCCAAAAGACTCGTGCGATCCTGCGGCTATGTGGGGCTTGCTCCTGTTCGATGGGCTGCGTCAATACACAGAAGTGATCGGATTCTGGGCGGCGGTCCTCACTACCTTTGCATTTACGCCACAGGTCGTCCACGCATGGCGGACCGGTGCAGCGGGGCTTTCGTGGTGGATGCTCGCGTTGTTCGGAACCGGCGTGGGGCTGTGGTTTATCTACGGCCTCATGCGAATGTCTGGCCCTGTTATCGCAGGCAACGCCGTCACCGGTGTACAGATTCTAGTGCTTCTCGGGCTGAAGCTGTGGCGCCGGCGATCTTGTCGCCGGCGAATCGCTGACTAGCGTCCGGTATGCAGATTGTTGTGAATTGCGTATAGCGCCAGCTCGAGGCGATCGGAAACGCCGAGCTTGTCGAAGATGTTGTGCAGATGGTTTTTCACCGTCTGCTCGCTGATGAACATCTTCTCCGCCATTTCCTTGTTCTTGAACCCTTGAGCGACCAAAGCGACGATTTCGCGCTCGCGCTGGCTGAGCGGGGAGCGCTCGCGCTCGCGAGGCGACGCCGCGGAAACCGCCTGCGGCGGTGGCGGCATTTCATCGGCGGAGACGAATTGCCGGATGACGGCAGCCGTGGTGTGGGAATCGAGCCAGATCTCACCGGCGTGGACTTTCCGGATGCTTTTGATCAGTAGGTCCGTAGCCGTTTGTTTCAGAACGATTCCGGAAGTACCTAGTTTCATCGCCTGGACAAATTCGTTCTTGTCGTCCGAAGCGGTCAACACGATGACGCGTGTCCGGTTTCGCGCGGCTTGCAGCCGCTGCAACGTGCCGAGGCCGTCGAGCCCGGGCATCTTCAGATCCAGCAAGAGGATATCGGGCTCGTACTGCTGGAGCACATCCAATACCTCCCGGCCGTCCTGGGCTTGGGCGACAACTTCGAAATCCTCTTCCAGGGCCAGCAACTTGCAGAGACCATCCCGGAAAATCGGATGATCGTCCGCGACAACGATGCGGATCTTGGGCTTGGCACCGCCACCAGGGGGCGCAGGCGTGTTCAGCGTCACACTGTTATCAGCCATAAATACTCTTACTGACAGGAACTATTCTAAAGTTCCAATAGTACCACGTCAATTCCTCGTTGAAAACCAGGGTAATAGGAAGGGTATGTCATTTGGCGGTCAAACCTGGTATTCCGAGGCTATCACCACCCCCCTCGGGAAGGTGAATGACAGCTCCCTGCTCGCTCTTTCTTGTTGCGCCTGAAAGAGTTCCGGTGAATTTTCAATCCGGCTTTGATAAGGTGAATAGAGCTATGGGCGACGAACTGGCCGAAGTCGACTTTCAGCGGTTCTGGCGGCGGTTGCAACAACTGGGTTTGAATGCATATGAATCGCGCTCCTACCTGGTGCTGCTCGGGCATCCTCGCTTCAAGGCGCTGGAGCTGGCGGCGCGCGCCCACGTCCCGCGCCAGAAAATCTACGAGGTCCTGGACAGCCTTGTGGAGAAAGGGTTTGCCCAGGTAGTCCAGGAGAAAACGAAACTCTTTTCTGCGGTCGAGCCGAGCCTGGCCATTCCCGGCTATCTGGCGCGCCAACGGCAAATGCTCGAGCAGGAACTCACGGATAACGGAAGAGCCGGCACCGCACTGATTGACGATCTCAAGGCGCTGTACTCCGAAGGCCAGGGTGGGCGCGGCACGCTCGATTTCTTGCGCATCGTGACCGAACCGGCGCAGACTGCCGCCGAATACCGGCGTATGCTTTCAGAAGTGAAAACGGAGTACCTCGAGTTTTCGCGGCCGCCGTACGCGGTCGATCCGCTCGAGGAAAAACTTGTTAAACAGGCGCGCCTGGGTGGAGTCGCGTGCCGTCTATTGCTCGAGCAGGCGACGGTCGATGTCGAGCACCGTCAGCGGCTGGGCGACTACGGTGCGGCGGGTGTCGATGTGCGCGTCACCGATTCGCTTCCCATGAAGCTCGCCGTCTTCGACGGGCAACGCGGCATGGTCGCTCTCCTCGATCCCGTGATTACGCGTCCGACCTGGACCGCTGTGGTCTTCCACCATGAAGGAATGGGACAGGCCATGAAGGGCCTGTTCGAAGACTACTGGCGCCGCGGCCGCGCCATGTCAGCCGGTGGTTAGTTAGACGCACCGCGAGCCGATTCGGTGTACGCCTTGGTTTCACGGGCATAGCCGCGTTTCCGAGCCAAACGTTTTGAAGATTCGTGCGTCCATTTGACTAGGGACCACAGCCCAGCGCAAGCCGCGGCAATTCGTGGAGCACCCGCACTGTCACTTGGAGGACATCATGATCAAGGAATATTTTGGGCTGAGGCCGAAAACCGCGGCCTTGGCTGTAGTGTTGGTATTGGGGCTGGGCGGATTCGGGATTGCCCGCGCCAGCCGCATCGGAAATGCGAACCCGCCGGCTTCGGTTAAGCTGGCCGATGCGAATGAAGGCCCGAGCCGCACCGGTTTTGCGCCGGTAGTGAAGAAGGTACTGCCGACCGTAGTCAACATCTCCTCATCGAAAGTCGTCAAAACGCCGGCGGAATTCAATCAGCTTCCGGACGATCCGCTGTTTCGACAGTTCTTCGGCAACCAGTATGGACGCGGCTTCAACACGCCGCGCGAAGAGCGCGAGCGCGGGCTCGGCTCAGGCGTAATCGTCAGCCCCGAGGGGTACATCCTGACGAACAATCACGTCGTTGACGGCGCGACCGACATCCTGGTGACGCTGTCCGATAAGCGCGAGTTCAAAGGCCGCGTAGTCGGGACTGATCCGAAGACCGACGTCGCGGTGGTGAAGATCGACGCGTCGAGTCTGCCGTCCATCGTGGTCGGCGATTCTTCGAAGGTTCAGATCGGTGATTACGCGCTGGCGGTAGGCGATCCCTTCGGAGTCGGCCAGACGGTGACGTTTGGAATCGTGAGTGCGACGGGCCGCGCCAACCTGGGCATCGAAGACTATGAAGACTTTATCCAGACCGATGCGCCGATCAACCCCGGCAACTCGGGCGGAGCGCTGGTGAACGACCGCGGCGAACTCGTCGGCATCAACACGGCCATCCTGGCCCACGGTTCACAAGGCAATCAGGGAATCGGCTTTGCCGTTCCGGTGAACCTGGCGCGCACCGTCATGGATGAAATCCTGAAGAACGGAAAGGTCACGCGCGGTTATCTGGGAATCGTGCCGCAGGATGTGACGCCGTCGCTGGCGAAGGCCATGTCCGTCAAAGAGGCGCGGGGCGCGCTGGTGAGTGACGTCAGCGCCGACAGCCCGGCCGAGCATGCAGGCCTCAAGCGTGGAGACATCATCCTCGACGTCGACGGCAAACCGGTCACCGACAGTAACCAGCTCCGGATGAACATTTCGATGATGCACCCGGGCACGCAAGTCGCCCTGAAGGTGCTGCGCAATGGCGCCGAGCACGACATGACAGCGAAGCTGGCTGAGCTCCCGACCAAGGAAGCGAGCATCCAAAATGAAACGCATGGAACGAAGAGTTCGCTTTCGGGCGTTTCGGTGGACGATCTCGACGCACGGTCGGCGCGTCAACTCGGCCTGCCAGCAAGTACGGAAGGCGTGGTCGTGACCGGCATCAGCCCGTCCAGCCCCGCGGCAGATTCCGGTCTGCGGCGCGGTGACGTGATTCAAGAAGTAAACCGCCAGCCGGTGAGGAACGCTCAAGATTTCGAACGCGCGATGCGCGCTTCGAAAGACGAGACCCTGCTGCTGGTAAACCGCCAAGGCCACACGATGTACGTCGCAGTCTAGTAGTGCAGGCCTCCGGCCTGCCCAGTTCCCCGCCCCATCGCGGCTCTGTACCCCCGTACAGAGCCGCGATTTTTTATTCACCCTGCCTGTGCTACAAACGACGTGAGTGGCGCATCTGTTACTGCAACCGAAGAAGCTTCTGCGATTATGGTGGTTCCCTCCGACACTCCACATTCTGCTGTTTGCGATGACCTGGCTCCTCTCTCTGGTTCAGGCAAGCCCACTTCTAGATGGACCGGCACGCTGGGGATTTGCGGCGCTCTTTATCGCTGATTTCCCGATTTCTTTGGTGGCCTTTTCCAAGATGTGGGATGGCAAGCTGGTCTATGCGCTCTCTTTGTGGGGCATTGTTGGGACTGCGTGGTGGAGCTTCCTGGGCCTGTGGTTAAACGCAAGGTCGGCAAAAGATCCAGAGAACTGAAGGACGAGACGCTCCACTTTGGCAACCGTGGGTCTCCGACCTGCCCAGTGTTCTGTTGCAGTTCCCCGCCCCATCGCGGCTCTGTACCCCCGCACAGAGCCGCGATTTTTTGTTGGGGGGCGGAGCCTAATCCAACTGAATGTGAACTTCGGCTGGAGGTGTGCTGGCCACGCGCGACTTCTTCCTCAACGTCAGCGATCGCTCGTTCTGCGTGATCGTGAGATCACCATTCGGCTCCACGTGACCATTGAAGGTGACCACCTTGCCGCGATCCGGGTTGTTGACTTCGCATCCCTGGCCGGGTTCACGGGTGCAGGTTTTCATTCGGCTGCCATCGAGCGAGCCGTCGGCATTGATGAGGATCGTCACCAGCCACCAATGTTCCCGAGTAATCGATTTGGGCTTGGGGTCCTTGCGCTTGGAGTCCGCGTAGATGATTTCCTCGGTGAGCGTTTCTTTTTCCATCCAATGGCCGCGGACATTCTGCTCTCCGTCGACCTTCCAAAGCGACATCTCCCGCGAGACCGGTGTGCGCGTCTTGAAAATCGTTTTGCCCGTCTTGTCTTCAAATTCCTGAACCGGATCGTCGAGAGCAGTGTCGTAGGTTCCCCAGAGCTTGATGGGCGTCACCTTCTTTTGTTCCGCCTCATTCTTCCTCATCTCATACCGGATGGCGGCGAGCAATTCGGGGACGCGCGCCGACTCGGAGGCGGGCAGGCCCACGCGAGAAGCTTTTTCGATATTGGGGAGAGCCAGTTCAGGCTGCTGGTTCCGTCCCTGGATGACGGCGAGGCCGTAGAGGACGAGACCGTTTTCGGGGGCGAGTTGTGCCGCTTCGTTCATCTCCGTGGCAGCGACCGCGAGATCCTCCGCTTTCAACGCCAGGACGGCCGTCTTATAATGCGGCTCCGCGGCAAGGTCGCCGGACGAAGCCGCCAGGCCCAGGCTGGCTGTGTAGATGGCGGAAGCCGCTTTGACGACGGCGGTTCCCGTCTGCGGCGCGGAAGGCTGCGGGCGGCCGGGCTCCGGCTGGGCCGGGGCGCCCTGGCTGCCGGGGAGCGTGATCGAGCGAGTCGGCGGATCCTCCGGCGCCCCGGCCGCCTTGGCCGTCGCGCTGGCCTGGTCCGCGGAGCAGGGCGGCGCCAGCGCCAGCATCAAACCCAAAAGCAGACACCCGAGGACGACGGGCGAAGGAGCCGGAGCCCCCGGCGCCTGGGCACGCTCCTGCAAACGGCGCCAACACGTGACCGTCATCGTTGCCTCGGCGCGATTCCCCTGGTGATTGGTAAAAATATAGTGCGCCGTCTCACCTTCAAGGTGCGAGAGCTGGTAATGACCGGCTTTGTTTTCGAACGTTTGGGCGAGCGCCACAAGCCGGTCACGCGAGGGCGGTGCAACCCGTCCCCGGACTGACCCGGCGCGCTCTCGTTTCATGCCCATAACACGTCCTGGCAAGATACTAGGGCTCGGCCGTCCGCCGAGCAAGCGCCAAAAGGTTAATCAGGCTGGAAAAATCGAGTAAAGCTTCGTTATCCGGTGTTAATAGTGAGGTGGGCGGCTACCGCGTCCCGCCGGCGACGCCGCGCTGCTTGCGGGTGAGGATCTCGCGGACGGCATAGATGCGGCGGTCCTGGCTTTCAAAATAGGTCCGCATGATCATTTCCCCGATCAGCCCGGTGCTGAACATCATCAGGCCGGCCAGCAACAGGAGGCTGCCCGCGACCATCAGCGGACCGTGTGCCATCACGATTTCGTATCCGAGCAGCTTCTCGACGCCCAGCCACCCCAAAATCCCGCCGCCCGAGACTGTGCCGATCAGCCCCAGCGTGCCGAAGAAGTGCATCGGGCGCGTGAGGTACTTCAGCAGGAATTTGATCGTGAGGATGTCGAAGAGCACGCGCAGGCTTCGGCTGATCCCGTAGTGCGAGCCGCCGTTGACGCGAACGGTATTGCGAATCGGAACTTCAATCACCCGCGCGCCGTAAAAGCTGGCCAACGCGGGGATGAAGCGGTGCAATTCACCGTACAGGTTGATATCTTTCAGCACTTCGGCCCGGTACGCCTTGAACGTCGTTCCAAAATCCCGCAAATTCAAGCCCGAGGCTTTTGCCATCATCCAGTTCGCGATGCGCGAAGGGAGCTTGCGGCTGATTGGATTGTCGACGCGATCTTTACGCCATCCGCTCGCGATGTCGTAACCGCGCTCGAGGCCCTGCAATAAAGCCGGAATGTCCTCGGGCGCGTGTTGCAGATCCCCGTCCATGGCGATGATCACGTCGCCTTTGGATTCGTGAAACCCGGCCGACAGCGCCGCAGTCTGCCCGAAATTGCGGCGCAGCCGAATCACCTTGAGATGAGTATCGGTTTCCACCAGGTTGGCGAGGAGTTCAAAACTGCGATCGCTGGAGGCGTCATCGACGAACAGAATCTCGTACGGCTTCTGCAACTCCTCGAGCACGACGGTCAACCGGTCATAAAGAGGTAGTAACGAGTGTTCCTCGTTATGTACGGGGATGACAATCGATAGCATGGAACTTTCAGTGTACCACCGCGCTCTCGAGCGGCTTCCTGTCATACTCTGAAAATCACTGATTGCATGGAACGTGTTCCCTTTCGAGCGACCCACGCCGGAGGCGTGTATGAGGGCCTTGCGCTGCCCGTTTGCGTGCTGCTCGATAACGTCCGCAGCCTTTATAACGTAGGTGCGTTCTTTCGCACCGCGGATGCGACGCAGATCGAGCAGCTCTACCTTTGCGGGATTACAGGCCGGCCGCCGAAGCGCGCCATTACTAAGACGGCGCTGGGCGCGGAAGAGAGCGTTCGGTGGGAGCATGCCTGGGAGCCGGTGCCGGTTGCGGAGCAACTCCGCGGCCGTGGCTACGAGATCGCGGCCATCGAGACGGCCGTTCACGCCGTTGACTTGTTCGAATGGCAACCGCGTTTTCCGGTCTGCGTGTTATTCGGGCACGAAGTGGACGGCCTGCGCCCGGAACTCTCCGAGCGGGCGGACACGCATGTGCGCATCCCCATGCTGGGCGGCAAGCACTCGCTCAACGTCGCCACCGCGGGAGGCGTCGTGTTGTATGAGCTCCTGCGCAAGTACCGCGCGCGGTCGGCTGCGCTAGGATGAAAGTTGCCTCTTCCCCTGGCCCGCCTGCGGATGAATCTCGACTTCATGCCCTCGCCCTCACCCGAGCATCCGGGGCTCTTCATTCGCGATCCGTACCGGTATTCCGACGCGATGCTGGTGGTTCCTCCGCTTCTCGTCGCCTGCCTGGAGTGCTTCGATGGCGCTCACACCGAGTTGGATCTCCGCGAAAAGCTGGTTGCGCTGACCGGCGATTTGAATGTCGGTCAACTGCAGGAGCACTTGATCGACACCCTGAGCGCGGCCGGCTTTCTCGAGGACGAAAATTTCACAGGAATGCGGGACGAGCGGGTGCGCGAGTTTGCGGCGAGCGCGGTTCGCGAGCCTGCGCATGCGGGCTCGGCGTATCCAGTCGAACCGGACGCTTTGCGCCAGACCATGGGACGGTACATGAACGGAAGCGACGGTCACGGTGCGGACGGCGTGTTTGCCATCGCCGCGCCGCACGTCAGCCCCGAAGGCGGATGGCAGTCGTATCGCGCCGCCTACGGGCTGCTCGGCCCCGAGCATCGCGACCGGACGTTTATCATTCTCGCCACTTCTCATTACGGCGAGCCGGAAACGTTTGGCCTGACTCGCAAACGGTTCGTCACGCCGCTCGGCGAAACGGCGGCCGACGAGACGCTGGTGAATTGGCTGGCCGAACGCGGCGGCGACGCCGTCCGGATGGAAGACTATTGCCACTCGTTCGAGCACACCGTCGAGTTGCAGCTTATTTTTCTCCAGCACCAGGTCGGCCCCGATGTTCGCATTCTGCCCATTTTGTGCGGCCCTTACGCGCACAGTCTGCTCAACGGCGGCGCCCCCGAGTCTGATGACACGGTGAAGCGATTTCTGAACGCACTGGGCGAATTGGGCGACCGCGAAGCGGGCCGGGCATTTTGGCTGCTCGGCGTGGACATGGCGCACATGGGCGCGCGCTACCAGGATGATTTTCAGGCCGTGGCGGACCAGGGGATTATGCAGGAGGTCGCGGCTCGCGACCGCGCGCGGATCGACTGCATTAGTGCCTGCGACGCGGACGGCTTTTGGGATCTCGTGCGGCAAAACCGGGATGACCTGAAATGGTGCGGCTCAGCCCCGTTTTACACCTTTCTGAAAGCCGTGCCGCAGGTCCGCGGCGAACTCCTCCGCTACCAGCAGTGGAACATCGACGACCGCAGCGTCGTCAGCTTCGCCGGAATGTCGTTTACCCGGAAATAACGCGGGGCAGGTCGGAGTTTACCCGCTTTCGGGACCTGCCGACCCGCTTACGCAGCCTTCTGAACTTTCCCGGACCGTATGCAGGACGTACAGACGCGCAATCGGCGGCTGGCGCCCTTCACGATCGCGCGTACCGACTGCAGGTTGAGGTTCCAGCGCCGCTTGGTAACATTGTGGGCGTGACTGATGCGGTGGCCAAACTGCGGTCCACGGCCACACACTTCGCAAACTCGTGCCATAAGATACTGTCGATTGTAGCAATTCCGGCCATTTTCCCGCAACATGCCCTACAAGTTTGACTGGCCTAACTTCTGGCGGTCGCTCGTCGCCGTTCTCGCGGGAAACGCGATCTATTACCTGTCGTACC
>DASXAK010000217.1:0-3412 GCA_036406715.1 Bryobacteraceae bacterium
TCGAGTCGCGATTCGGATCGCGGCAGTACAGACACTCATCACCCTCGCTGATGTTGTTGCAGGTGCGGCACAAGCCCAGCTTGTCTTTGACGTCCAGGATGGCTGAGGCCAACTGTTCGGCCTCCTCGCGCGCACCGCGGAGCAGATGGAAGGCGATGCGCTGCGCGGATTTCTGCCCGATTCCCGGCAGCCTCTTGAATTCCGTGATCAGCCGCGCCAACGGTTCCGCGAAATCCGGCATCGGTTAGAACATGCCGGGGGGAAGCCCCATGCCGCCCAGCATTCCGCCCATCTTCTGCTTGATTTCGTCATCCACTTTCTTGGCGGCTTCATTGACGGCGGCCACCACCAGGTCTTGCAGCATTTCGACATCGCCCGCCACTTCCGGATCGATCTTCACCGCGAGCAGGTTCTTCTGGCCATCCATCTGGGCGGTCACCATGCCGCCACCCGCGGTGGCCTCGACCTTGATGAGCGCGATCTCCTGATGCAGCTTTTCCTGCATCTTCTGCGCCTGCTGCATCATCTGCTGCATGTTGCCCGGTAGTTTCACGTCGCTACTCCTTGAGGTTTCGGACTTTCCGAACTTCGCCGCCAAACACTTCCCGAAAACGCCGCACCTCGTCGTTGGCCAGCGCCCGGTTCGTGGCATCGTCCGCCGGTTTCACGGGTGAAGCCGCCGGCGCGGCGCCGGGCGTGTCCGCGGCGCGTGTCTCACCAACGACGATCTTGATACGCATCGGCCGTCCCAGCGCTTCCTTCACCGCCGCCTCGAAATGCCGGTCTTCCAGGTACAGCTTATACGTTTTCGCGGTTGTAATCTGCAGTTCGGAACCGGATATCGTCAACATCGAATGCTCGACCGCGTCGGCCAGGTGGTCGAGGCCCTTTTGCGTCAAATACGCATGGATCTGCTCGCGCGCATCGTGGGGCAGGTCAGAGTTTACCCGCTCCGGGACCTGCCCAGCCGCCGCCTTCTTCGCACTGTCCATCTCAAAGGGCGACGGTCCTGCCTTCGGTCGGGGTGGCACCTGTGCAGGCAGCGCCCTCGGAGCAGGCGGCTCCGACGCCGGCATCGTTTCCAGCCCCTGGCCCCTGACCCCCGGCCCCTGACTGCCGGCCTTTGGCCCCTGACTCCCGCCTCCCGGCCCTTCCAATTGCGCCAGCGCTTCCTCGATCGGCATCAGGCGCCCGGCCTGTACCAGCCGCACCAGCCCCAGTTCCAGATGGAACCGCGGCTGCAGGGAGAACTGCAGATCGTGGAACAGGTCGAGCGAGAGCTGCAAATACCGCGTCAGGTCTTCTTCAGAAAACCGTTGCGCGATCTCTGCCATCTTTTGTCTCTGCGCCGGCGAGGCGGCCACCAGCCGCGTCTCCGCTCCCGCAATCCGCGCCACCAGCAGATTGCGGAAATACCGCGCCAGCTCCCGGCTGAAATGCTGCAGGTTGTGACCGTTCCGCTCCAGCTCATCAACCACCTGCAGCATCCGTCCCGAGTTCGCTTCCGCCAGAGCCCCGGTGACCTGCTCGAGCGACTCCAGCGAAAACATTCCGAGCAGCGATCGCACGTCGGCGGCGTTCAACTGCGCGCCGCAACACGCGATCGCCTGGTCGAGCGCCGAAAGCGAATCGCGTACGCTGCCCTCGCCTGCCTGGGCCAGTACGGCCAAAGCCTCGGGATCGGTCTGGATCGACTCCTGCTCGCAGATCCACGCCATGCGCGCCGTCAGGTCTTCAAAATCGACCGACCGAAAGCTGAAGTGCTGGCATCGCGATGCGATGGTGGCGGGAATCTTGTGGGCCTCGGTCGTGCACAGAACAAAGACCACCCAGGGCGGCGGCTCCTCGATCGTCTTCAGCAGCGCGTTGAAGGCCTCGTTGGTGATCTGGTGGGCTTCGTCGATGATAAAGACTTTGTAGCGGTCGCGCGCCGGCTGATAGCGCACGTTTTCGCGCAGTTCGCGCATTTCATTGATGCCGCGATTCGACGCGGCATCGATCTCGATCACATCGACCGTGCCGCCGGAGGTAATTTCGCGGCAGCTCTCGCATACCCCGCACGGCGTGGTGGTCGGTCCCTGGATACAGTTCAGGCAGCGCGCCAGGATGCGCGCGACGGTAGTCTTGCCGGTGCCGCGCTGTCCCGAAAAGATGTAGCTATGCGCAATCCGCTTGCCGGCAATGGCGTTCTCCAGCGTCGTCTTGACGTGCTCCTGGTTGACCACGTCACGAAATGTTTGCGGCCGGTATTTTCGGGCGATGACCTGGTACATGCGGAGGGTGATCCGATGCGAGCACGGCCACTGCACCGTGCCGCGAGCTGCCAGGCCCCGGGTAATCCGCGGCACACGAACTGCACCGCTACCGTTGCTTCCTTCCGGACCTGGCGGGGTTTGCAGCCGCCCGTTGCACGGAGCCCGAGACCTGACAAACAACTATCCTAACACGCGCTCTCGGGAAGGCTCCGGCTCCGGACT
Source organism: Bryobacteraceae bacterium (assembly GCA_036406715.1). Classification (GTDB taxonomy): domain Bacteria; phylum Acidobacteriota; class Terriglobia; order Bryobacterales; family Bryobacteraceae; genus PSRJ01. Next base: position 2,478 of record DASXAK010000217.1, read on the forward strand.
CACACTCGCGTGCTGCTCTGACTCGATCGGCAGACTGATCAAAAAGGTGGTCCCCTCTGTCCCGTCCGGCGCAAAACTGAGATTGCCGCCGTGCTTTTCAACCACGATCGAACGTGCAATCGCCAGACCTTGGCCCGTTCCCTTGCCGACTGGCTTGGTGGTGAAGAACGGGTCGAAGATTTTCGACCGGATGGCTTCGGGAATGCCGCATCCAGTGTCGCTGATGCTGATCATCGCCTGATCGCCCTGCCGCCACGTCCGCACTGTGATCTTCCCCTTTTTCTCGGTTTCTTTGACGACGTCGGCGATTGCGTGCGCGGCGTTGATGAGCAGGTTCAGGAACACTTGGTTCATGTCCGCCAGGTGACAGACCACCGGCGGCAGATCGCCGAACTGTGTTTCAATATCGGCGACGTACTTAAGCTCGTTGCGGGCCACAATCAGCGTGTTGCTGAGCGCCTTGTTCAGATCCGCGGCCGCTTTTTCTTTTCGCCCCGGATGCGCGAATTCCTTCATGGCGCGCACGATCGTGGCCACGCGTTCGGCGCCGTCGAGGGATTGGGCGATCGCCTTCGGAATCTCCTGCTTGAGATACTCCATATCGGCGGTGTCGATCGCTTCGGCCAGCGCGTCGAGACAGCTGGTATTGATTTCCCCCCGGCCGGCCGCCTGCCGGAGTTGCTCGTAATGCGAAATGACGGGCTGTCTGGCCGCGTAGGCGTCGCGGAGGAACCGGAGATTGTCGCCCACATATTGGATCGGCGTGTTGATTTCGTGCGCGATGCCCGCCGCGAGCTGCCCGACCGATTCCAGCCGCTGCGCCTGTTGCAGCTCCATCTCCAGGCTTCTCCGGTCCGTCAGATCCGCGCCCGTCAGAATGAACGCGGTGGTGTGATCCCGGGCGGCGATTCGATGGACCTCCAGGCCGAGGAGCC
>DASXAK010000218.1:0-10242 GCA_036406715.1 Bryobacteraceae bacterium
TGGCCGCATCGTTACGTTCACCCTCGGCGGTACAGCGACACTCAAGCCGCCGGCGTACGGTCACAAGGATCCGCCAGTGCCGGCCCTGCCAGCCACCGCTCCCGCTTCCGTCGTGCGCGAAGGAGGCCTCCTATTTAATGCCCACTGCGCCCCCTGTCATGGAGTGAATGCCGTGGCCGGCCCAGTACCCGATCTCCGCTATTCGAACAAGGACACGTTGGAGCATCTCGACGATATCGTTTTAGGAGGCAAGCGGGCGTCGCTCGGCATGCCATCATTCCAGAAGATTCTCGACGCGAAACAGGTGCAGGCCATCCAGGCGTATATTGTGGCGCGCGCGCAGGAATCCGCCAAGAAGCCGTAGCCGGGAAGCTCTCGGCTCAAGCGGTCGCTTTTCGGATCCAGGGCGCCGAATTCGCTTTCCCTCCGCAGAAGCAGCCGTGGGGCGCCTTCGCCCTCATGAAAGATTCGGAAGGCAACCAGATCGTGCTCGCGTCGCGTTAACTGGGCAGGTCGGAGACCTGCCCCACGGTTTACTTCTTTTTCGCGGCTTCTTTGAGGGCCTTGAGATGCGGCAGATCGTGATCTTCCTCGTGACACGCGCCTTCGGTCAGATCGAACTTTTCGCGATTGAAGGCTAGTGCAATCGTCCACGGCCGCGTGTACACCACCGGATCCGTGATGGTCGCTTCGTAGCCGATCCGGTCAGGACCAAGCGGTGTGAAGCGTTCCACCACGTGCTCGGCGTAACTCACGATCTCGCCGACCTCGTTCAGCCAGCTCTTCCCGTTCAAGTTGGTGGTATCGACGACGAGCGTATCGCCTTCCCAATGCCCCACTGAATCGCCCTGCCATAGGCGAATCGAATCCGGAAGGTGCGGGCGCCCATCCACGCGCACGATTCGCCACGCCGTGCGCTCGTGCATAAAGAGGATCTGGTCGGCGGTTTGAATCACATAAAACGCCGTTGGAACATACATCGAGCGGGGAACACCGGGAGGAAAACAGTGCGCCGTCGGATCGTCGTAACCGCGCTCGGTCGTCTTCCGGTCCGCCAATTCCGTCACGGCCCAGGGTCGCATCGGAAGCTTCCCATCCGCCGGGTCGATGATCACACCGCGTCCGCCGGGCGTGAGCGAGTCGCCCGCATGGCGCTCCACGCCGTAGTTCGCGCCTCCCGCATCGGGTTCATAAAAGCCCTGCAAATCCGGCTTGCCGTCACTCCGCCGTCGAATGTTGGCAGGGGGGTTCCGGGGAGCCGCAGGCTCATTCCGGGTCGCGGCAGTCAACGCCGGTACCGGAGCGCCGTCGCCCGGGTACCACGTTCGCGGCTCGCGCGTGAAATCGCCGTTCGTTTCCTCTTTTTCCGCCTGGCAGACGTACTCGAACAATCGGTCTCGATCGGTCCGGCGGTGAAGGGTCACGTTCAGCGTCCATGCTTTCGTGAATACTTTCGCATCGTCGATAGTGGCTTCGTACTGAATGGTGTCGGGGTCGGTCATGCGATATCGCTCGATCATGTGGAGCGCATCGCTGTGAAAGTCCCCCGCCATGTCGAACCATGTCTTGTCATTGTTGTTGCTGACGTCGACCACGAGCGTGTCGCCTTCCCACCGGCCTCTGGAATCGCCCATCCAGAAGTCGATGTCCATTGGGTGGCGGCTGCCATCCATGTAGATCAGCCGATAGTCGAGCGACCACTCAAACGCGATGCCGATGGCCTGGGGTGTCTGAAAAATTTGAAAGGGGTAATCCAGATACATAACCCGAGGAACCCCGGGTATGTAGCATTGATTGAGCGGATCGGCCTTCTGCCGGTTTTGAAAGTTCTCCACCTTCTTGGCCGCCGCCCATGGCTGGTACGGAATGGCGCCGCCGAACACCACCGACTGGCCGGCCAGCATGTTCCAGCTTGCACCGTGATCCTGCAGATCCGCCGCCGCGGTGCCGGAAGCCTGCCAGATGCCTTCCAGATTTGGCTTTCTGTCCGCGGTACGCGGCAACGGTTGCGTCGGGGCAGCCGGGCGCGCCGGTGCGGCGCTGAGGAGGTTTGTCAGAACGATCGCCGCAAAAGTAGCGAGCTGGTAACTGTGCATAGGAGGACGAGAGGGCCGCGTTTTGGAAAAACCTGCTGGCTGTACCCATTTCCTATCAGACCACAGATTTTCGGGCGGGCACGCCCGGCACTTAGTGTCTTTCAGACACTAACCCGGACGCCTTTTTGTGACATAGTCGTTACTCGTAGCGCAGCGCTTGGATCGGATCGACCCGGCTTGCGCGCAGCGCGGGAAGCCAGACCGCCGCCCAGGCGACGGTGATCAGCACGACGGGAATCAAAGAAAACACCATCGGATCCCACGCTTTCACACCGAACAAAAGGCTCGAGATCAACCGGGTCAGCCCAAAAGCAGCGGCGATCCCCACGATCACTCCGGCCACAGCCAGCCGCAATCCTTGCATGACGACCATGTTCCGCACGTGACTCACTCCTGCCCCCAGCGCCAGCCGGATGCCGATCTCCTGCGTCCTCTGCGCTACCGAATACGCCATCAGCCCGTAAATTCCGATTGCCGCCAGCAGCAACGCGGCGCAGCCAAAAATCGTCAACACGAGCATGTTGAAGTTCTGGTTGGCGGTCGATCGTACGATGGTTTGTTCCATCGTCCGGACGTTCGCGACCGGCAGCCCGCTCGCGTCGCGCAGCTCTTTCTGGATCGCTGAGCTCAGTGAGAGCGGTGGGACGCGCGTTCGCACGACCCAGGCCCACGGGACGATCTGCGCGGCGAGCGCATTTTCCCCTTCTGTGATTTGCGCCGAAGGCACATACATGTTCGGCCGTGGGTCGCGGTTCAAGGCTCCATCGCGCACATCGGCCACTACGCCGATGATCTGGCGTGGCGGCTCGCTGTTGAATGCCGGCCCCACGCCGTGGCCGATGACGATCCGGTCGTTCAGAGGATCGCTCTTCGGCCAGAACTGCTTGGCAAGCGCCTGGTTGATGATCACGACCGGCGGTCCGTTATCGTCCTGTTCGCGAAACGTGCGGCCGCGCAGCACCGGAATCTTGAAGGTCTCGAAATACCCGGCCGAAACCATCGTCCACCCGGCGCCGCCCTTCGAGGTCGGCCCATCCGGCCGGCCCGGAATCTGGAATGGGAGGCCGAAGCCTCCTTCCAACGGCACACAGCAAGTGGTCCCCGCCACCTCGACGCCGGGAATGCCCTGGATGCGCCGCACGCCGTCGTGAACCAGTTGGGTCACGCCCGCGGGCTTTTCAAACTGCGGGCCGGTCAGCGACATTCGCATGGTCAATACATTGTGGGCGTCGAAACCGGGATTCACTTCGCGGATCGAAATAAAGGTTCGGATCAACAAAGCCGCGCCCACCAGCAGAACTACCGCGAGCGCCATCTCGGTAGTCACCAGCAGCGCGCGGGTCTTGTTGTGGCGCAGCCCGGTGCCGCTGCGATTGCTGCTTTCTTTCAAAGCGCTGTTCAGATCCGCACGCGACGATTGCAGCGCAGGAACCAGCCCGAAGAGGATGCCGGTCACGATAGACAACACCAGCGTAAAGAACAGAACGCGCCAGTCGAGTTCAACGCTCGCGCCGTGCAGACCGATGCGCGGGATGTTGCCGGGGCTGACACTCAGAATCGCGCGAATCCCCGCGTAGCCAACAGCCAGCCCGACGATGCCGCCGGCCAGCGACAGCATCACGCTTTCCGTCAACAATTGCCGGATGATCCGCCCGCGGCCTGCGCCGACGGCCGCCCGGATGGCGATTTCCCGCTTTCGCACCGTGGCTCGCGCCAGCAACAGGTTCGCCACGTTCGCGCACGCGATCAGCAGCACGAATCCGACGGCGCCCAAAAGGATGAACAACGATTGGCGGACTCCTCCCACGATCGCATCCTGCAGCGGCTGCGCGCCAAACCCGATTTGCGGAAAATCGAACGGCAGCGCATGCGCGCGATGGTATCCGTCGTAGCCCGCGTGCAACTGCGCATTCGCCGCGGCCAGAGTGACCCCCGGTTTCAAACGCCCGATCACGGTGAAGTAGTGGCCGTTGTCGTCGCGGACCGGATCGAGCTGGAACGGCACATACACATCCGGCGGCTCATCGATCTCTATTTTCAGATTCGGGCCCACCACGCCGATGATTTCGTAACTCTCGCCGCTCAGCATCATCCGTTTGCCGATGACACCACGATCGGCCCCGAACCGCCTCCGCCAAAACCCGTACGCGAGCACGGCCGTTTTCGGCGCGTGCGGCTGGTCTTCGTCAGCGGTATAGGTGCGGCCGAGCACGATGTTGGCGCCGCACAGCCGGAAGAAATTCGCGCTGGCTCGCGTCATCTGAATCTGTTCCGGAGACGCGTCCCCCGTGAGATTCGCCACATTGAACGCGTATGCCGACGCGTCCTGAAACGCCTCCGTCTGTTGGCGCCAGAAGTTGTATTCGTTCGGCGAAGCTCCCTGGCTGCGTCCACCCTGCTTGAAGAGGTTTTGAAAGACCACGATCCTCTCGGGATCGGAAAATGCGAGCGGCTTCAGAAGTACGGTATTCACCACCGAGAAGATGGCGGTGTTGGTCCCGATCCCCAGCGCCAGCGCCGCGATCACCACGAGAGTGAACCCCGGAGTCTGCCGGAACATGCGAGCGGAATGCTTCAGGTCTTTCCAGAAGGCGTCCATAGCGTACTTAGACGCAGATTCCGGCAATCTGTTCCGCAAATACAACCAATTCAGCCGCCGATGAACACGAATGAACGCTGATATTTGTCATTCCTTCTCAATCGGAGCAGATCAGGGTTATCGGCGGCCATTTCTTTGCGAATCCTGCCAGGCCGGCCGGGTCACCGGGCCCGGTTCGGCTGGTGTCCGGCGTCCCTCTCGTTCTCCAGGCAGTAGTGCTCGAACAGATCGGTGTCGGGCATGAGTTCCTCGACGAAGTTGATCGTCACTGGCTTCGTAAACGTCTTCGGATCGGTGACGGTCAACTTGACTTCGAGATGCCCGTAATCGCGGCGGTGGAACTGCTCTTCAATGCGCATCTCCTCGCTGTGGCCGTGGCCGCGCGCATCGAGCCAGCTCTGATCGTTAAATCCCACCGTATCGATCACCAGGGTGTCGCCTTCCCATTTGCCGACTGAATAGCCCATCCAGGACGGCGACGGATCGGTAAGCTGCTTGCGGCCGTCGGTAAAGATCTGGCGGAAAGTGGTCTCGACTTCGTACAGCATCACGATTTCGCCCGGAGTTTGGATGATCTTGAACGGCTCCGGCAGCAGATCCGCGTGCGGTGTCCCATCAGGCAGGCAGTTCAGCGTGGGATTGAACGCGCCCGGTTGCGAGTGCTTTCTCAGGATCTCGCGGCCTTCCGGGGTTAGCGGCTCCTCGCCGGGCTTGAAATCGGCCAGAATGTCCCGAAAATACTTGGAATTGGGGGATTCGCCCAGCCCATAGAGGCCTGGACCGCGCGGCTCCGCCGCAACCTGCCAAATGCCGGAAAGATCGGGCTTGCCGTTCACGCGCGGCACGGGGCCGGTCATATCCACCTTGCCGTCGGGCGTACGCGGCGCGCCGGCCATCGGCTGGTTCACCCACTGCGCCATGGCGCACGAAGAAGCCGCCGCAAAAACGATTGCACTCCAGATCGGACGACGCATCCTGCCTATTAAATCACGAATGAACGCGTCATTCCTGCCGAAGGGCAATCATTGGATCAGTCCTTCCCGCTCGATACGCCGGCAGCCAACAGGCCAAGGCCGCCACCATAAACAGGATTGCTGGAACGCCCACGAACACCGGCAGGTAGATCACTCCGCCCGCCAGGTGGAGGTCGACGAGCAGCGAAGCCAGCCAGCCGATCAAGGCGCCGACAGACACAACCCGCAGAGTTTCACGGACAATCTGACCAATGACATGGCGCGCGGTCGCACCCAGCGCCAGCCGAACGGCAATTTCGCCGGTTCGCTGCGCCACCGAACTGGCGACCACGGCGTAGATTCCGATCGCGGCGAGCGCCAGCAGCAACGGGCCAAGCACGGCGAAAATCCGCGCGGGAATGCTCCGCAAGAAAGCGTTCCGATCGATGTGCTCGTTCATCGTTCGGATGTCGTATAAATCCAGGGTGGGGTCGAGTTCGCGCGCGATGCGCCGCAGATCGGAGCCGAGCAGAGTCTCCGAGCCGGGCCGCGCTCGAACATGAATTTCGCCGCCAAGCCGCGGGGCGTCGCGGTAGGAACGATACAGCATCGGAATCGCAGGCTCGCCAAACGCTTCATAAACGGAGTTGCGCACCACGCCGACAATCAAATACGATCTGCCCCGAGCCGTCACCGCCCGGCCGATCGCCTGGCTGCTGCGCACAAACCGGCGCACGAATTCTTCGTTGACGATCGCTTGCGCCGGCGCGTCGGAGTCGTTCAGGTCTGTGAAGTCCCGGCCGGCGCGAAATGGAATCTTCATCGTCGCGAAATAACCCGGAGTGACGGTATTCATCAAACCGCGGTCCGGAGCCGCTTCCGCCGGCGCATGACCTTTCACCTGCAACGACATCAGCGGCATGCCGTGAATATCGAGCGGAACCGAGCCGGCGATCGCCGCCCCTTGTACGCCGGGTAATGCCCGCACGCGTTCAAGCAAATTTGCGGCGAAGCGGCGCGCGGCGTTGCCGTCGCCGCCGCGCCCAGTCAGATTGTAGTTGGCCAGCAGCAGACCATCGCGCACAAATCCCGGATCTGCATTCTGCGTTTCACGAAAGCTCCGGAAGAACAGCGCCGCGGATATCAGGACAACGATTGCCAGGGCGGCTTGCGTTCCGATGAGCGCTCTCCCCAACCGGGAACGGAAGCCAGCTCCCGAAAGGCCGTGAAGCACAGACTGCGGATCGAGCCGCGCCAGCGCCACCGCCGGGGACACGCCGAAAATCAGTCCGCACAGCAGACCCAACGCCATCGTGAAGACCGAACCGGACAGCCCAACTCGAGTCTGAAACCGGATGGGAAACGTGCTGATCATCGGCACCACCCGCAGTGCATCCGTTCCCCAGATTGCCACCAGCCATCCCAAGCCCGCGCCCAGAAGCGCCAAAAGGAGATTCTCGGTGAGCACCAGCCGGATGATCCGTCCAGGTCCGGCGCCGATAGCCAGGCGGATGCCGATCTCGCGTTGCCGCCGGCTGCTGCGCGCCAGCATGAGATTGGCGGCATTGCCGCAAACTGCCAGCAGCAACAGAAACATCAGACCTTGCATCAGGCCCAGGCTGCGGGCCAGCATGCGTTGCGGGCCGTTGGGCGGTCTCCAGAACGGCATCACCTCGCCGCGCATCCTTCCGTTCGTTTCCGGATACAATTGCCCGAGTTGTCGAATGGTGCGATCCAGCTCGGACTCGGCCGCCGCCCGGCTTGCTTCCGGCGCGAGCCACCCCATCACGTTGTAGCCGCGCTGGCTGCGGTCCGCCAGTTCGGTCGTGCCGGTCAGCAACAGGGGCGCCAGCGTTGCCGGCGTCCACAGACTGACATTCAGCCCCAGGTCCGTCCCCTGAAACCGCGGGGGCGCCACTCCAATGATTGTGAGGGGGCGATCATTGACCCGAAGGTTGTGGCCGACCACATCCGGAGAGCCGCGAAAACGCTGCTGCCAGAATTCATACGAGATCACGACCACGGGAGCTGCGCCCACTCGCGCACCGTCTTCGGGCTGAATGAGCCTGCCCTGTGCCGGGCTGAGGCCCAGCACCGAAAAATAGTTCCCGGACACCATTTGCCCGGTGATCCGCTCGGTCCGCCCGGTCTCACCCACATAGAAAGGAACCATCCGAACAGCGAAAACGTCGCGGAACGATTTCAGGCTCCGCTGCAGATCCTGGTAATCGGGCCATGACACACCCGGATAAGAACCGGTGTCCGCGCGCGGCTCGACACGCTGCAGGTCTCCCGACCGTGCGACGCCCGGCAGCGGCTCGAAAATCACGGCTTGTATCCAGGAAAACACCGTGGTGTTTACGCCGATACCAACCCCGAGCGATCCGGCGATTACAGCGGCCGTCAGCGGAATTTTGCGAAACGTACGCCAGGCATGGCGTAGGTCGGCGGCCATGCTTTCCAACAACCGGCCGGCACGCGCGTCGCGGACAGATTCTTTGACCTGCTCGATGCCTCCCAATTCCAGCAGCGCCTCGCGGCGGGCGCTGTGCGCGTCGGATCCCCGGTGCGCTTTCTCGTCCTGGAGCAGATCCAGGTACGAGCGCACTTCGGCATCGAGATCGGCATCCACCTGCTTCTTGCGGAAAAGATTGCGCCACAGCGGGCCGAGGCGGCGCATTCTAGCTGGCCTCGAGCGCGCGCGCCATCGCGACCGAAATCCGGCTCCACTGGGCTGCCTCGACCTCCAACTGCCGCCGCCCCGCCTTGGTCAATTGGTAATACTTGGCCCGGCGGTTATTTTCCGACTCGCCCCATGAAGACGCCAGCCAGCCCGCTTCCTCCATCCGGTGCAGGGCCGGAAAGAGCGAGCCCGGTTTCACCTGGAATGTTCCGGCGGTGATCTGTTCGATGCGCCGCGAAATTGCCAGGCCATGCATCGGCTCCAGCACCAGCGACTTCAAGATCAGCAGGTCCAAGGTACCCTGTAACAGATTGACCGACGAAGAGGGCATGTTTCTTGTATAGAGATTCTATACGAAGACTACAACGCGCCCTATCGAATGTCAATAGGAGAACAGCGCAGCGGTGAGACAGGCCTCCGGCCCGCCAAGCGCTAGCCCTTTTCGTCTTCCCAGCCCGCCACGGGATGGCCGACAATCTGCGCCAGGCTGACCGGCTTGCGGCGGAACTCCTTCCCGAGGTTCTTATCGATCTCGTCGCGGTAGTTCATGATCGGGCCCGGATACCCGATCAGTTGCCAGCCGATCATGTTCGCGTTGCCGCCGTGCAGCGGATCGCTGAACATGCCTTCGATCGTATGCTGCCGCAGCAGCCGGAAGAACGTTGTCTTCTCGATCGTCTTGAGGCGCTTGTCCCGCTCGGCCCCGGACAAATCCGCGAAGTTTTCGAGTTGCCGGATGCCCGCCCGATAAATCTCGCGCGGCGTCTCCTTGCCCTGATAACCATGCTCGGGCACCGATTCGACGAACGGTCCTTTCGTGTATCGATACTTGTCGCGCCCATACGGCCCGGCTAGTTGCCGGTCGATATAGATCACCACGCCGGCCTCGGTTGCGCCCGGCCCGTTTTCATCGCTTGGAAAAATGCGCTCGCACGCCGCCTGCACGACGCGGGCTTCGGCCGCCGCGAAAAATCGCAGCGGTACTTTCAGTTCGCCGGTCTGCGCTTCGATCCGAACCGGCTCGCCCGCGAGCGTATAGAACAGAACTCCGCCCAGGCTGGCGGCAGGAAGAGTGAGAAATTCGCGGCGCTTCATGCGAGACCTCCCGGGTGCTTCATATAGCGGTCGATCATCCCATCGGCCGCCCGCAGCGTGAGCGCCAGGATGGTCAGCGTCGGATTCCCGGAGCCGTTCTGCGGGAACGCCGAACCGCCCACCACCCAGACGTTTGGCATCTTCCAGTGCTGCAGCCACGGATTCACGACGCTGCTCTCCGGCGATGTACCCATGATGGCGCCACCGTTGACGTGTGTGCTCTGGTACTGCGTGATGGTGTATTTCTCGAGCAGCCGCGAATTCGGCGGAGCTACCCGCGCGTTCATGGCCTTACCGATCCGCGCCTGAATCTGCGCCACCATCGCGCCTTGCGCGCGTTCATGCGCCGTCCAGTCCAGCGTCATTCGCATGAGCGGATCGCCATATTTGTCGGTGTACGCCGGATCGAGATCGAGATAATTCTGCCGATACGCCAGGTGCTCGGCCTCGGTGTTGATGGTGGCCATGCGGTCATGCCAGGCCAGCGCCGCCTTCTTCCAGGCCGCGCCCCACTCCTGCTCCACCTCACCAGGTGGAATGGCTCCGAACCCGCTGATCGGCCCTTCGCCCGTGCTCATCAGCCGGATGTTGCCACCGCGGAGCACGCCGGGAAAATGATCGACTCCTTCTTTGCCGTCAAAATCGCTGATCCCGATGCCCAGTCCTCCGGCGCCCATGAAGGCATTGAGCGGCTTATCGAGAAACACGCGCGTCGACTGCGACACCTGGTGCGTCAGATTCCGGCCGACCGTTCCTTTGCCGGTCGCCGGATCGTAGGGATCGCCGACCTTGGAAAGCAGCAGCAGCCGCGCATTG
>DASXAK010000219.1:0-16313 GCA_036406715.1 Bryobacteraceae bacterium
GTAGGAAAGATCGGTTTGAACGTTGAGCGCGAAACCATGTGAGGTCACCCAGCGGCTGATATGTACTCCAATGGCGGCGATCTTGCGGCCGTCCACCCACACTCCGGTGAGCTTGGGGATGCGGCAAGCGGAGATGGAAAAGTCCGCCAGGGTGTCGATGATCACCTGCTCGACGGCACGAACGTATCCGACGACATCGCGCTTCCATTCCCGCAGATCGAGGATCGGATAACCGACGAGCTGGCCGGGGCCGTGATAGGTAATGTCGCCGCCGCGGTCGGTCGAATAGAACGAAATTCCGGCGCGGCTCAGGACTTCGGGAGGAGCGAGCAGATTCTCCATGTGCCCATTGCGCCCCAGAGTCACGACGTGCGGATGCTCGAGCAAGAGCAGTTGGTCGCCGATCAGCCTCTGCTTGCGCTCGGTAGCAAGCTGTTGCTGCAATTCAAACGCCTTGCCGTAATCGACGCGCCCGAGCTCCCGGAGTTGACAGCTACGCATTGATCGAAAGACCGTAGACCGCATTGAACGCCTCGCCGACGGCTTCGTAGAGGGTCGGGTGCGCATGGATGGTCTGCATCATGGTTTCGACGGTGGCTTCGGCGTTCATCGCAGTCACCGCTTCGGCGATCAGCTCGAAAGCTTCCGGCCCGATGATGTGGACGCCGAGGATCTCGCCAAATTTCTCATCGGCGACGACTTTGATAAACCCTTCATGCTTGCCCAGAATCGTGGCGCGGCTGTTGCCGGCGAAGGGGAACCGGCCGACGCGCACCTGGCGGCCCTGGGCGCGGGCTTGAGCTTCGGTAAGACCGACGCTGCCAATGCCCGGCTCGGTGTAGGTGCAGCCGGGAATCCGGTTCTTGTTGATCGGGGTGGCCGGCTTGCCGGCCATATGGGCGACGGCAATCATGCCTTCCATGGTGGCCACGTGCGCCAGTTGCGGTGTGCCCGCCACGACGTCGCCGATGGCGTAAACGCCGGGCTCGCCCGTCTGCTGGTACGGGCTGACCTTAATGAAGCCGCGGTCGAGCTCAACGCGCGTGTTTTCGAGGCCGATATTTTCAGTGTTGGGTTTGCGGCCGACGGCGACGAGCAACTTCTCGGCGTCGAGCTGTTCCTGCTTGCCGTCTTTGGTGGTCAAGGTCAGACGGACGCACTTGCCGATCTTCTGAATGTTTTCGGCGCGCGCACCGGTCTCGACCCGGATTTTCTGCTTGCGGAAGGCGCGCTCGAGCTCCTTGGAGATGTCTTCGTCCTCCACAGGAACCACCCGCGGCAGCATCTCGACGACGATGACCTCGGTGCCGAAACGGCGGAAAATCGAGGCGAATTCAACGCCGACGGCTCCCGCACCGATGACGATCAGGCTCTTGGGAACTTCCGTCAGATTCAGGATCTCGATATTGGTCAGAATCGTTTCGGCATCAGGCTGGAGGCCAGGCAGCATGCGCGCTTCCGAGCCGGTGGCGACGAGGATGTTCCGGGCTTCGAGGGTTTGAACGCCGCTCTCCGATTTGACTTCGACCCGGCCGCCGCCCTTCAGGGTGGCGTATCCGGTGATGCGCTCCACCTTGGCGCGCTTGAGCAGCATGCCGACGCCATTGGAATGCTTGGTCACAATGCCGTCTTTGCGATCTTTCACCTTCGGGTAGTCCAGCCGCGGGTTTTCGCACTGGATGCCTTCTTTGTCGGAATGGACGAAACGCTCCCAGACGTCGGCAGTCTGAAGCAACGCCTTGGTCGGAATGCAGCCGACCAGAAGACAGGTGCCGCCCAGCCTGGGTTGTTTCTCGACGAGCGCGGTCTTCAGGCCGTACTGGCCGGCTCGAATGGCGGCGGAGTAGCCGCCCGGACCACTCCCAATGACAATCAAATCGTAGGGCACTTTTTCCATTCTACCTAGTGTCACCGGGATCTCACGAGACACGTCTACCATAAAGATATGAAATGGCTCCTCATTATTGTGATGCTGGCGGCGGGGCCGGGATTCGGGCAGGGGCGGCCGGCCCGGAAAGCCGCTTCTAAGCAAACGGAAGCGCCGGCCAGCAAATGGCCGATCGAGCGGCTGGTGGTGGAAGGCAACCGGAATTATGCCGCGGATCAGGTTCTCGCGGTGGCGGGGCTGAAGATCGGCGAAATGGCGGGCAAGGAGGAGTTCGACGCCGCGCGGGACCGCCTGCTGGCCGAGGGCGCGTTCGAAACGGTGGGATACAAGTTCGAACCCGGACCGAGCGGCAAGGGATATGTCGCGACATTTCAAGTGACGGAGGTCGAACCCGCGTACGCGGTGCGATTTGAGAACCTGGGCGTGCCGTCCGCGGATGTCGAGCGAATGTTGCACGGCAAGGATCCGTTGTTTTCGAACAAGAAGCTGCCCGCGACCAAGCCGGTTCTGGACCGCTATGTGGGTTGGATCGAGGAGTACGTCGCTTCAAAAGGCACTCACGAGAAGCTGACGGCGCGACTGAACCCGGTCGGGACGGACCAGTTCGAGATCCTTTTCCGCCCGGCGCGCAGTTATCCGGCGGTCGCTCAAGTGACGTTTGAAGGGAATCAGGGCGTGCCGCAGAACGTGCTTCGCGACGCAATTGGAGGCGTGGCGGTCGGCCAGCCCTATACTGAAGAGCGGTTTCGCGAGTTGCTGAACACGGCGGTGCGCCCGGCGTATGAGGCGCGCGGCTACCTTCGCGCCGAGTTTCCCAAGATTCGGACTGAGCCGGTTTCCGACGTCCAGGGGCTGCACGTGTTCGTGACGGTAGAGGAGGGGGCTACATACAAGCTCGCCAAGGTGGCGATTGACGGGCCAAGCCCGGTACCGGTGCAGCCGCTTTTGAAAGCGGGAGAATTCAAGACCGACGAAGTAGCCAATTTCGACCGCGTCAATGAAGGGCTCGAGAAGATGCGCAACGCTCTGCGGCGCGCGGGCTTTCTCGACGCCAAGCTGAATCCGAACCGGGTTCTGGACGATGCCAAGATGACGCTGGACCTAAACATCCGGATCGAGCCGGGGCCGCAATTCGCCATGGGAAAACTCACGATCCAAGGGCTGGATCTCAACGCGGACTTCGAGATGAAGCGGATTTGGGCGCTGAAAGAAGGCAAGCCGTTCAATCCGGAATATCCGCAAGCTTTTTTGAACCGGATCCGCGAGCAGGGGTTGTTTGACAACCTCGGGGAGACCAAGGCAGAGGTCAAGCGGAATGAGCAGGACCATACGGCTGACGTCACCCTGGTGTTCGCGGGAGAGAAGAAGCAGAAAAAAGACCGTTTCGGCAACCCGCTGCCGAACTAGGGCGTGGGCAAGCTAAGAGCTTGCCCCACCCTTGCTCTGCTGATACTCAATCGGGCTCCCAGAACCTTGGATGTGAACGCCGAGACGATGAAATGCGTCCATCGCGGCCAAGCGGCGATAGATATTGAAAGTGATCACGTCCGCGAACATTCCTCCGTAGGTAAATGTCTCGGGCGGCTCACAAAGGGCATCCACAAACGACTCGTCCCAAGCGCCCCGGTCGCGCACGTCTTTCACGATGGAATGGAAGCGCGCATCCGCCTTTTCGAAGCGGTCGAGCATGGCCGCGGGCGTGCGGTGCTCAGCCGGCACGGCATCGAGCGCAGGCATCTGTCCGCCCGTGATCGCCGCCGTCCAGATTTCCTTGGTTTGTACGATTCGCTCCAGGATCTCGCGCAGATTCTTGTCCGGTGAGTACCAGCCGCAAGGTTTGGCCGTGCTGTTGACGGGGCGATCGAGTTGTTCATCGGTGAGAGTGGCGGCTTGCTGCAGCAGCCGGCGCGTATACCAGGATTCGGTTCCGGCGAAGAGATCAAACAGATCCATGATTTTTGCATCTCCTTTCGAGGTGGTTGCCGCCGGCTGGAAATGAAAATGGTTCGGTGCCGGCAAATGAATTCGTACCAGACAGGTTCGCCGAAAAAGACTCGGCGAGACGTGGAACGCGCGCTGGAAGGCGCGAGTGAAAGCCTCCAGCGAGCCGTAGCCGGCGTTGAACGCAATTTCGGTGACGGGTAGCCGAGTGTCTCGCAACTGCCAGGCCGCTCGTTCCAGTAGCAGCCGTCTGCGCATGGCGGCGGGCGTCTCGTCGATCAGGGCCTGAAAGAGGCGAAAGAATCCAGACCGGCTCTGGAAGGCCTTTCGTGCCAAGTCGCCAGCCGTCGCAGGGTCATCCATCGATTCCAGCAGGATGCGTGTGATGTGTTCCGCTTTGGCTTGGTTATCGACGTCCATCGCAGGGTGGCTCACTCCCTGGAATTTATCAGTAAAGGCGGCGGGCGCGCTTGATCGGGAGTCCCAAACTCTAATGAGAGGACGATGAGTCGCCCAGTTTCCAAAGGATCTGGCGGAGCATGCCGAGCAGCACAGGCGCGTCGCGGCCGGCGACGTTCAGGCGGCGCACAAGGCGGCGCACCTTGTCTTCGGCAGAGCGGGCGGTTACCGGGTTCACGTATCCGCTGCGCCGGAGCGCGTCGAGGAGTAAGGAGGTGATCTGCTCGTTCTCGGCGGCCCGGGCGGGTTTGATTTTTTCCGGCCGCGCGGTGGCGGCCTTCGGGTTGCGCACGAGTTCGTACAGACAAAGCGTCACCGCCTGCCCAAGGTTCATGGAAAGGTTTTGGCTGACGGTGGGGATGCGCATGAGCCACTGGCAGTGGCCGAGGTCTTCGTTCGAGAGGCCGAATTTCTCGGAGCCGAACAACAGCGCCACCGGTCCGGAAGCCAGCGCTTTGCGGATGAGCCGCGCCCCATATTCCAGGCGCCGCACGGAGTGCTGCAACTCGCGATGTCCGACGGATGTGGTGCCGACCACGAGGCGGCAGTCAGCGACGGCCTCGTGCAGCGTCTGGTATTCTTCGGCCCGGCGCAGCAGCGGGGCGGCGCCAACCGCGGAGCGGGCCTCTCGGAATGCCACCTCATAGGGGTTCACGACGCGGAGACGCGCGAATCCGAAGTTGGCCATGGCGCGCGCCGCGGCGCCCAAATTGACCGGGTTGCGCGTGGCGACCATGACGACGCGCAGGTTGGAGGCGAGGTCGGGAACGATCTTTCCAGCATATCAGGGGCTCTCTTTGACCTGCCAACAAGTTCCGCGTTTCGAAGGACTTGACGGAGGCGTCGAGTTATAATGCGGTTGTCGGAATTTCGGAGAGGACCGCCTATGAAAGCAGAACAGCAGACTGCCCCCGCAGCGCAAAGTTTCAATTCAGTGAAAGACGTGGAGGCTTACCTGAAGGCCAAGATGGAGAAGGCGCTATCGGATCTGCAGCACGAAATGGCTTCGATCCGGACCGGGCGCGCCTCGGTCAGCATTCTCGATCAGATCCGGGTAGATTACTACGGAACGCCCACACCATTGAATCAACTTGCGAATCTGCATGTCCCCGAGCCCTCATTGATCACCATTCAGCCGTGGGACGTCTCGCAGATTGGACCGATCGAAAAATCGATTCGCGTCTCGGACCTCGGTTTGAACCCGGCCAACGACGGCAAAGTGATTCGACTTCCGATTCCGCCGCTGACGGAGGAGCGCCGCAAGGAACTGGTGAAAAAGCTCCACGGCGCCGCCGAGCATCACCGCGTCTCGGTGCGCAACATCCGCCGCGACGGCAATGAAGCCGTGAAGAAGCTGCTCAAGGACAAGAAGATCACCGAAGACGAAGACAAGCGGGCTCACGACGAAATCCAGAAGCTCACCGACGGCTACATGGGCAAGATCGATCAGGCCGCCAAGACGAAGGAAAAGGAGATCCTGGAAATTAAGTAGCGCTTGCCATACCGCGACGGTGATTAATCCGAAACGGACGCAAGCGTCACCGGCGCGACATCGCGTGCGATAATTTCAGATTCATGTCGTGGTTTACCCTCAAGGTGCCGGCCTCGAGCGCGAACCTTGGTCCAGGATTCGACACGTTGGGGTTGGCCTTCGGCGTGTATCTCACCTGCCGGTTCCGCCCAAGCGATCGATTGGCGATCCGGGTGGCGGGCCGTGATACGGACCGCATCTCGGCCGGGGCGGACAACCTGATCTGGCGAACCGCGCAGACCGTGGCCGAGGATCACCGTCTCGAGATGCCGGCGATCGAACTGGAGATTCAAAACGAGATCCCGCTGAGCCGTGGGCTGGGATCGAGCGCAGCCGCATTGACGGCGGGCGTCGTGATCGCCGACCAGGTGCTCGGTCTGGGGTGGAAACCACCGAGGATTCTCGATGAAGCGGCGCGGCTCGAAGGGCATCCCGACAATGTGGCGGCGTGCGTCCTCGGCTCGATCGTTGCCAGCGCGATCGACTCGGGCGGGGTCGTGCGCGCGGTTCGGCTCGAATTGCCGGCGCGGTTCAATGTAGCGATCGTCGTTCCCGATTTCGAGCTGCCCACGGCGCACTCCCGTTCGGTACTGCCGGATTGCTACAGCGCGCGTGACGCCGTGTTCAACGTGCAGCGCGCCGCATTATTGGTAGCGGCACTGGCGACCGGCTCGATCGCCGCGTTTCCGAATGCTCTGGAGGACCGCTTTCATCAACCCTACCGAGTGTCGCTGGTCCCCGGCCTGGACGAGATCCTCAAGGTGCGCGCTCCCGGCCTGCTAGGCTGCGCGCTCAGCGGCGCCGGACCATCGATCGTAGTTTTTTACGAGCGCGGGTACGAAACCGTATGCGACCTGGTGCGGCAGATCTTCCGGCTGCACGGTCATGAGTCCGAGGTCCTGACGGCTCACGTAGCGGAGCGCGGCTTCGAACTGCGCGAGGAACAGCCGGGCGCGGCGTAAAGGATGCGCGGCTCCGCCTGCCGCGCCGACTAATGGGCGGTGCCGGCGAATCGTTTGACGACCGCGACAGCGGCGAAGATCACCAGCATGGCGATCGCTTCCTTGACGCCGAATGGTTCGCGATAGAACAACCAGCCGAGCGCGACCGCGACGATCGCATTGAGGTATGAATAAATCGATACGACCGCGACCGGCAGACGATCCATCACGTAAATGTATGAGCTGTATCCGACGATAGAGCCGAAGCAGACCAGGTACAGGATCGCCGCGACTCCCCGCATGCTCCAGTGAATTTGATGCTCCGGGACGAACGCCGCAAACGGGAGCAGGATGAGACCGGCCGCGAGTTGCTGGACGCCTCCAGCAATGACCGAATGCGCTTTGCCGGACTGGCGCCGTTGATAGATGGACCCGAACGACCAAGCGGCCATCCCGACCTGCAGAATCAGGAAGCCGGAGAGCATGCTGCGATCGATTGGCCGGCCGGCGACGTCATTAGTGAATAGCAGCGATGCACCGAGAAGGCCGACCACCATTCCTCCGACGGTGGCGGCGCGGAGGCGCTCGCCGCCCGGCATTAGGGCTTCCACGCCGACCAGCCAAAACGGCGAGATCGTGGTGATCAGCCCGGCCATTCCGCTGGGAATCCATACTTCGGCAAAGACGAGGCAACTGTTGCCGATGGCCAATAGCAAGAGCCCGGTGAACATGTTCGAGATCAGCTCGCGCCCACGGGGAATATGCAGTCCGCGCATCAGGGCGAACAATAAGAGCAGCGATCCCGAAATGAGGAACCGTACCGCCACCAGCACCAAGGGTGGGAACGATTCGAGGGCCATCCGAATGCCGAGGTAGGTGGTGCCCCAGAAGAAGCAGACCGCGACGAGGGCGAGGTAAGGCTTCAGAAGAGGATGCCGCGGCAAATCTCAGAGTATCAGCCGGCCGCTATACGCGCACGCCCTGCGGCTGGGAGACATGGGCTCCCGGAAGACGGAAACAGAACGTGGCGCCTTCCCCAGGGCGGGACTCGACCCACATATCGCCACCGTGGTCCAGTACCGTCTCGCGCGCGAGCGCCAGGCCGAGGCCCAACCCGTTGCGCTTTCCGGCGCTGACGAACGGCTGGAACAAGCGGGAGCGGATCTCCGGTGAAATTCCGGGGCCGTTGTCGGTCACCTGCACGACTGCCGAGCCGTCCTGAATCGCGGCTGTGATGCGGACTTCTCCGCCGTCGGGCATGGCCTCGAGCGCATTCGAAATCAGATTGACGAAGGCGCGCTCCATCCGACCGCTGTCCAACGGAAGTTCGATCTCCGGCGAAATCGACAGGATCAGACTGACCTGCTGCGATTCAGCGGCGGCGCCGAGCGCGTCGCACGCGGCCGATGCCGTCTCGCGCAGCCGGCATATTTCCATGGCGCGGTTTTTGCCGCGCGAAACATCGAGCAGGTCTTGCAGCATCTCCTGGATGCGGCGGGACGCATGATAGATGTTACCGGCCAGGCGTTTGACGTGACCGGGCGGGAGTTCGCGGTCGACCAGCATCTCGGAACCGCCGTAAATCGCCGCCAGCGGATTGCGGAGGTCATGCACAATGGATGCCGACAACCGGCCAATCGTAGAGATCCGTTCCTGCCGGATCAGCTCTTCGCGCGCCTGGCGGATGGAACTGCACATGTTGTTGAACGTGTGCGCGAGCCGGCCCATTTCGTCCTCGCTCGTAACTTCGACTTCGATCGCGTAATTCTGCTGGGCCACTTCCATGGCCGCGCGGTCCAGCTGTTTTACCGGCTCTACAATCCGGCGCGCCAGCAGGTAAGTCAGCAGCAATCCCGCGGAAACAGCGGCGAGCCACAGCAGAATGATGTTCGTGTACAGGCCGGCGATGCGCCGGCGCACCCCTTCAAACGATCTGAGAATTACGAGTTGCCCGACCGGCTTGCCCGCAATATCCCCGAGCGGCGTTACAAACCGCGCATACTCGGCCACGCCATCGCTGATGCGATCGGTCTGCTTCGCCAGATTGGTGACGACGACACCGGTAGCCCGTTCGTTCAGGGTGGAGGCGATGACGCGTCCCGGAGTCAGAAACAGAAATTCGCTTCCTCCGGTTTCCATCTTCAAATCCTGCGCGATCACGGCATCAACGTGATAACCCGCGATCAGAACATTGATCAGGCTTTGGCCCTGCGCTGATTCCACATAGACGGGCGTGACAGAGATGTAGTACAGTTCGCCTTCCTGAAGGAAGAAGCCCGACACCTGATTGGGAAATTGCGCGGCGGCGGCGGGGACCACGTCCATGTTCTTCCGAAGCGAGAGCGGGATCGCGCCTCCCAGCGAGGCGACCACCTTGCCGCGCGGGTCGGTGACCAGGAAGATGGCGTCGGCTTTGGAAATCTTCGACCACAATTCGCCCGCCGTGTCGCGAATCGTGGCCTGATCGCCCGTCCCGAATGCCAGCCGGACGCCGGGCAAGGTGCTTAGAATACTGCTTACGGACGACAGCAATTCGGCGCGCGATTTCCATAGGGACGTGTACGCCTGGAAGCTGGCCTGCACCTCTTCGTCGAGGCTCGCGGACATCGTCCGGGTAATGTGATTCAGAACGATTTCGCCGGTGATGGCGAACAACACCGTCACGGCCACCGACGTGGAAAGCAGGATCTTCCACAACAACGACAATCTTGAAAACCACCGCAGAATCATTTCGGCGCTCCCGGATATGTTTCGGCGCCCGGAACCGGCGGATACTCCCGGCCGTATTTGTTCATGTGCGACCCGGGAACAAATCCCGTTTCGGAGATGGAGATGAGCGGCAGCGTCAGACCGTTTTCGGGCACACGGATGCGGCGCTCCAAGGCCTGGAGGTTTTCAGGCACGGCGCGTTCGTGGAAAAGACGAACCTGATATTCGCCCGGGGGCACATCGGTGATTGTAAACTTTCCCGAAGCCGGAGTCACCGTGAACCAGGGCGTCGAGAACACGCCGATGATGGCGCTCATGGTCGGGTGAATGTTGCAGAACACGCGAACGATACCGGGCTGCTTGAAAAGCCAGCCCCGGTTGGTGCCAGGGGGGTACAGGCCGACGTCGAAAGGCTGGCCGCTGAAATTCGAAAACGCGTTATGAAAGATCGGATCGTAGTTGGGGAAATCTACGGTGCTGCCCAGGGGAACCGCGATCACGTGGGGAGTGAAACGTTTATCGCGCTGAATCATCTGCACCCGCTTGGGAGGTGCGGAGGCGGGCGCCGGATGATCCACCGGTTCCAGCCACAAAATCACGCCCGTGTAGTCTCTGCGCTTGCGGACCGCCGCATCGCGTGAATTGGTGATCTCCACGTCGCCGCTCACGGCCGCGGCGGAAGCGAGCCGCACGTCGGTCAGGCAGAGCGCGATGCTAAAAAAAATATCCCAACGCCAGATCATAATGATTGTTCAAACGGGTTCCCTGCCCCAGGTATATCGTGCGAACCTGGGAGACCTCCGGGCCCAGCAGGAGGTTCGGAGCCAGCCGGAAGAAAAGGTTTCCGCCAAACAGCAGATTCTTCCCGATCAGGCCGGGGATCAGATCGGAATTGCGGTCGTCCTGCTGACCCGAAAAGAGGTGGAAGTCGAGCCGCCGCGTCGCATGAATGGTGAACTGGCCCCATCCGCCCTGGCTGTGCACGGCTTCGCCGCCGGCCACGTCGATATCAAACCCCTGCCGATACCCAGCGCCCAACAGCGCGACATTCTGGCCGCGGTAATAAGCCCCGCTAAATTCGAACCATCGCACCGGATTGACGAACCAATCGAATGAGACCACCTGAGAGGGAACCGAGAAGCCTCCCGCGTGGGTCGTACTCACGTGGAATCCGGGCGCCAGTTCGAGACGCTTCTCGTCGCCGAACTTGTGATAGAACTCGAACCGGCCTTCGAGGCCGGGGCGGGAGGTTTCCGGGATGGGGGTGAACGTGCTTCCCTGATACGGCCCGACTTCGCGCGTCTGCACGACGCCCATTTGCGCCCGCAGGCCAGTCTGGTGCGCCCAGGCAAAATCCTGTTGCAGACGGACTTGAGGAACCCACAACCACAGGTTTCCGGCGCCGGTCAGCGGAGAAAAACCGACCTGCGCCAGCGAACTGGGCTCGCGCGGATTGAAGATAGGCTTTTCAATTCCGGCCATCACATTGCGCGTAGCCCAATCCACCTCGATGTCGCCGGTGCGCAAACGCATGGTTTGACTTAACGGAACAGTGCCGGAAAAGAAGTCCATGTAGACCGAGCCGCGTACATGTCCGCCCCACAATGTTTCGGGACCGTTATATTCAAGGCCGATGATACTTTGGCGAATGGTTGCGCCGGCGCGGCCGGCGCCCGCCGCCGTCGCGACAACCGGGTAGTCGAGCCCGCCGTTCTGTTTGGAATTCATGAAGGCATTGAACAATGCCATCCCGGAGAGCCGAATGGGAAACTTCTGCGAAGATTCGACCTTCGACTGTTGCTGCTCGTCGATGCGGCGCTCCTGCAATTCGAGGCGGCCATCCTGTGCGGTCTGGTTGGTCTCGGACTCGCCGCGCAGCGCCGACAATTCCGAGCGCAACGCCTTCACCTGGTCGGAAAGCGCGCGGTTCTCCTGCTCCAGACGATCGAGCCGTTCGGCGAGGCTGCTTAGTTGAGCGGCGGTCTGTGCTTGAAGCAGAAAGGGAGTGAACAGCAGGGAAAGCAAACAGGCAGAATCAATCGGTCGTAGCATCGGTCCCACCATGGAGGAGTTGTTCCAGTTTTCGCCGGAATTCAGCCGGTGAAAAAGGTTTCGCGAAAAACGCGTCCACCTTCATCTCCGCCACGCGCTCGGGCGTACCGGGGTCGGTACTGGCACTGACGACGATGATGGGTACGGTGGACCGCCGGCCGCCTTCCCGGACTCGCCGAATCAGCTCGAATCCGTCCATACGCGGCATATTCAAATCCGTAATGATGGCCTGCACATCGGATCCTGGTTGTTCCAGGATCCGCAGAGCCTCCAAGCCGGACGGCACACGCAGGATCGACACGCCGGGAATTCCCAACAACGCCATCTCCATGGTTGCGGCGCAATTCTCGGAGTCCTCCACGATCAGGACGTGGTGGGCAAGCTCCGACTGCACCGGATGGGTCATTCTCTCATTCTCGGCCATGACGCGATCTGCGCCCAGTTAACTCATGGGTCAAAGGTGTTAACTTCAGGGGACGAAACGGTACCCCACGCCGTGAACAGTCAGAAAATGATGGGGGGTGTTCGGATCCGGTTCGAGCTTCTGCCGCAGTTTGACGACGTGGGCATCGACCGTCCGCGTGTTGGGGAAGAATTCATATCCCCAGACGGAATTCAAAATCATGTCACGGGTGAGCGGCCGGTCGGGATTATGGAGGAAGAAGCAGAGCAGGTTGTATTCGGCAGGCGTGAGCTTGAGTTCCTCACCTTTGCGGGCCACGATGCGGCGCTCGAAGTCAATTTCGGTGTCTCCAAAATGGACCACCTTTCTTTCATCGGGAGCCGCGCGCCGCAGCACCGCCCGGATGCGCGCCATCAGTTCGCGGGCGCCGAAGGGTTTCACTACGTAGTCATCGGCGCCGATCTCGAGCAGGAGCACCTTATCGATTTCCTCCCCGACCGCACTTAGAACGATGATGGGAGTCGTCAGCTTCGCGGCGCGCAGTTGTTTACAGATTTCAATTCCAGTCATGCCGGGAAGGCGAAGATCGACCAACACGAGGTCGGGTTTGAGCGTCAGGGCCTTGTCGAATCCGGACTTCCCGTCGGCCGCCAGAACCGCGCGAAACCCCTCCTGCTCAAGCATGACCCCGATCGTGTCACGCAGGCTCTCATCATCGTCAATTACCAGAATGCTTTGCATGCGCTTACACTGATTGTAATGGATTATCCCCGTGGTACTCTTACCCGGATGCTATACTGTGGATGCCTTTTTCGGAGCGGCCGGAGATGCCCGACCACATTCGTTCGATCCGCTGTGGGAGTGGGCTTATCGCGTTGTTCTACTATCTTTGTGGAGCATAATTCGTGCGAGTCACTGTAATCGGCACAGGATACGTGGGCAGCGTGACAGGCGCCTGCCTTGCTTATTTAGGGCACCATGTCACATGTGTTGATACAGATGAATCCAAGATAGCAAAATGGCAGCGCGGCGAGCCGCCGATTTACGAGCCCTGCCTGGCCGAGCTGGTGACTGCGGCCGGCGATCGCATCGAGTTCTCGACCGATCTGCATCCGGCGGTGCGCGCCAGCGACGTAATCTTTATTGCCGTCGGGACGCCCCCGTGCCCCGACGGTTCTCCGGATCTGACGTATCTGGAAGCGGCCAGCCGCAGCATCGGTGCGGCGATGGATGAGTCCCGATTCCGCGTGGTCGTGAATAAGTCGACCGTGCCGGTCGGCAGCGGCAATTTGGTCGAAGCGCTGGTGCGCGAGGGCATTGAGGAGTCCAAACCCGGAGCGCGAAATCAGGTGCAGTTCGGAGTCGCCAGCAACCCGGAGTTCTTGCGCGAAGGCAGCGCGGTGGCGGATTCGCTCTATCCCGATCGAATTGTTCTGGGCGGCTCGGACGATCGGACGTTGGCCGCCATGCGCAAGCTGTATGAGCCCCTGGTAGAACAGTCGTTCGCATCACCGCCGGGTATTTCGGGGCCGGCGGCGCCCGTCCGAGTGCCGGTGGTTATTACCTCGCTGACCAGCGCGGAAATGATCAAGTACGCGGCCAACGCCTTTCTCACCGTGAAGATCGGTTTTGCCAACGAGATTGCGAACATCTGCGAGCACGTCGGCGCCGAGGTGACCGAAGTCATGCAGGGAATCGGTCTCGACTCGCGCATCGGATCGAAATTTCTCAACGCCGGATTAGGCTGGGGTGGGAGTTGCTTCGGCAAAGATGTCCAGGCCTTGTTGCAGACCGCCGGCGAATACGGTTACAAGAGTAAACTGCTCCAGTCCGCTCTGGAGGTTAATACGGCGCAGCGGAACCTGGTGATTCAGAAGCTTCAGGAGAAGCTGTTCATCCTGAAGGGGAGGACCATCGGGCTTCTGGGATTGGCCTTCAAGCCCGATACCGACGATCTGCGGGATGCGCCCTCTCTGCATATCGCGGAGCGGCTGATACAAATCGGCGCGCGGATCAAGGCGTATGATCCGATCGCCATGGATGCTTGCCGCGCGCTACATCCCGAACTGAAGATCCGCTATTGCGATTCGCCGCGCGAGGTGGCCGAGAGCGCCGACGCGCTCGTTCTGGTTACCGAATGGCGCGAATTCTCCGCGCTGAACCTGGCGGAATTGGTCGAAGTGATGGCCAAACCGGTTCTGATCGACGGCCGCAATCTGTTCCAACCCGATGCCGCCGCGGCCGCCGGGTTCGATTACGCCGGCATCGGCCGATGTCCGCGCCCTAACGAGAAGCGCGAAACGAAGACCGTAGCACTCCGCTAGAGACGCAGCCGCAGCGCACGCTGTGGGATCTCCTTGGCCCAAGATGCTCGGATTGTCGGGCGGCACCCGCCTCTTGCCTTACGAGCCGAGGAGGGGCTTAACTAGAGGTACGCCGTGCCTGAACTTCCCGAAGTCGAAACCGTCACTCGCTCGATTGCGCCCCTGGTAGGGCGCCGGATTGTTGCCGCGGAATTTCGTTGTTTGCGCGTTTTGCGCGGGGGTGATCCCGACGAGATGGCGGCCGCGCTCGAAGGGCGCCGAATTGCCGGCGTGCGGCGGTACGGCAAGTTTATCGTCGTCTCTGTACAGGGCGGCGGGTACCTGCTCATTCACCTCGGCATGACAGGACGGTTGCTGCTCGGCGGCGCTCCCGGCAAGCATACCCATGCCATCTTGACGCTCGACCGCGGGGGCGTACTGCTCTATGATGACAGCCGCCAGTTCGGGCGCCTGCAATACAGCCGCGGTTTCCCCCAGCGCATCGAAAAGCTTGGCCCCGAGCCGCTCGAAATCGCGTTCGATGAGTTCGCGACGGCCCTCCGCCGCCGCAAGACGCGCATCAAGGCGCTGCTGCTGAACCAGGATTTTCTGCGCGGGCTGGGAAACATTTATGCCGACGAAGCGCTGTTCCGCGCCGGCATCCATCCGTTGGCGATCGCGAGCCGAATTCGCGGCGAACGAGCCACAAAGCTGCATCGCGCGATCGCCGCCGTTTTGACCGAAGCCATCGCCGCCGGCGGGTCTTCCATATCCGACTACGTTGACGCGCAAGGCCGCATGGGTTTTTTCCAGTTCAGCCACCGCGTCTACCAGAGGACCGGACAAGCCTGCGTCAATTGCGGTGCGCCCATCCGGCGCATTCTGGTGGCCCAGCGTTCATCTCACTTCTGCCCCCGGTGCCAGAAGCGGTGAAACTACCGGAAGCTCTGAGCCGCCGCCGCTTCGTCATCATGAATATCGAACAGGAGATCGTGCTTGCTGATTTTCAGAAGATCCCGTACGCGCTTGGTAACGTTCGAGAGCTTGAGTTGACCGCCGCTCTTCGTTACCGTGCTGTAAGCCTCGACGAGTTCGCCGATTCCGGAACTGTCCACATAAGGGACTTCGCCGAGATTCACCAGAATTTTTAGTTGTTTGCGTTCCACGATGTCGCGGACGGCCTGGCGCAGAGCGTTCGATCCCTCGCCGATGGTGATGCGGCCCACCACGGCGATGACGCTCACTTCGCCCATCTGACGCGTAGTCACTTGGATACTCACGAAACTGCCTCCTGCCCGAATGCCGTCCGGCTTCGACGCGGTTAGTTACAATACGGCAGTATCCGATACAAAGTGGGAGGCGAGCAACTATGGCCACCAGCGCCGCTGTTCCGAAAGTGAATCCGCAGTGGAGACTTCGAGCGAGGCCGCAGGGCCGCGCCAAAGAATCCGATTTCGAGTGGAGCGAGACTACGACGCCGGAACTGGCGGACGGCCAGATTCTGGTGCGCATCATTTACCTCTCGCTCGATCCCACCAATCGAGTGTGGATGGAGCCGGTCGACACGTATCTGCCCATGCTGCCGCTGGGTGCAGTCATGCGGGGCGTCACGCTCGGAATGGTCGAAGCATCGCGCCAGCGCGGATTTGCGGAGGGCGATTTCGTCCAGGGGCTAGGAGGCTGGCAATCGTATTATGCCGGAGACGCCACCGGTTGGACCAAGCTGCCGCGAATACCCGGTCTGCCGCTGACGGCCTTCTTCGGGGCAATGGGCCACATCGGATTCACCGCCTATTTCGGGGTGATGGATATCGGGCAGCCGAAACCGGGCGAGACTTTAGTCGTGTCCGCCGCCGGGGGCGCTGTGGGGTCCCTGGCTGGGCAGATGGGTAAGATTGCCGGATGCCGCGTAGTCGGCATCACCGGATCGGATGACAAATGCGCATGGATCACGAGCGAGCTCGGCTTCGACGCCGCCGTGAATTATAAGAAAGAGAATTTTCGCGACGCCTTGCAGGCGGCGTGCCCAAAGGGCATCGACATCGATTTCGAAAACGTGGGAGGCGGCATCCTGGAAGCCGTCCTG
>DASXAK010000220.1:0-13103 GCA_036406715.1 Bryobacteraceae bacterium
TCTGCCGCAGCAGACGCAGGCGGCCGGCAACATCCAGTTCAGCACGCTTGCCACGGCTTTGTGGGATGGCGCTTCGCGAACCTCGCCCGCGGCTGCGCCGCTCACCGGTTTCAACATGGCCAACATGTTCCTGGGCATCGCGAACTACTCGAACAACCTTCGCAAAGGCACGTGGTACACGCGCCGGCACGAAAACGCCCTCTACCTGCAGGACAACTATAAGGCCACCTCTAGACTAACTGTTCGCCTTGGACTCCGCTGGGAGTTTAGCCCATTCATGCGCGACAAGCACGATGTGGCAGTGAGTTTCGACCCCGCGCAGCGCGCTTATGTGCTCGGCCAGCCGCTCGAGACGCTCTACAAGCTGGGGGCCACGCTCCCGTCTCTGATCAATGCCCTGACCACGCTGACTGGCGCCAAATTTGAAACCTGGGACAAGGCTGGACTGCCGCAATCTATGGTTCACGGCAATTGGCATGACATGGGGCCCAGCCTCGGCATGTCCTACCGGGCGTTCGATGGCCGCAAGTCCTTCATCATCCGCGCCGGCTTCTCGACTAAGTTCTATCCCGAGGCGTTGTACAACTGGAATGACACGATGACCGGCAATACACCGTTTAGCGCGACGTACCAGAACAGCACTACCGACGCCACGCAGACTCCGGATGGCATCGCCAATTACGCCATGCGTTCCGTCCCCGCCATCATCGCTGGAAAGAACAGTCAAAATGCCGTTTCGCTGGAGACCGCCAGAGGCCTCACTGCCACTTCCGGCGCCATCACTTACTTCAATCCGGATCAGCCGACGTCGCGCGTGCATAGTTGGAATTTCACGCTCGAAAAAGAGATGCTGCGGCAGACGGCAGTGCGCATCGGATATGTGGGCGTTCATGGCACGCATGACGATGAAACCTATCCCGTGGCGCAAACTACACCCGCCTATATCTGGTATGCCACGAAAAACGTCGCCCTTCCCACGGGCGTCAACGCCGGGGTCTTGCAGAAGCCCTACGACCTCAATCCAGATGGCTCGATCGCATCCACGGTCTTTGGAACCGTGCAGGAGCTTCGCAAGACCGGGTATTCCTGGACGAACGGCATCCAGATCGAAGTCGAGCACCGCTACAATCGAGGCTTCCAATTCCAATTCCAATACAACATGCTGAATGCACTGCGCCTCGGCAGCGGCGGGGGCGGCACCGACGACATCGTCAATGACATCAATCAGTTCCTGCCTGGGACCGTGCCCGCCGACGTCGCCGCTCGCCACCGGTTTTTGGATTATCAGCGTGAGAGCAGCACGCCGAAGCATCGCATTCGCTGGAACTATATCGTCGATCTGCCGGTAGGGAGAGGAAAACCGATCGCCGGCAACGCGCGTGGTCTTCTGAACAAGCTCATAGGCGGATGGCAAGTGGCGTCTCTCGGCTCCCTGCGCACAAACTACTTCACCTTGTCGAACAGCATGTTCTCCACCGGGCAGCCGTTCGAGATGTACGGCTACAAGTACCCGATCCAGAATTGCACCGGGACTTCGCCGACGCCCGGCGCTCCCACTGTCTGCCAGGACGGCTATCTGTGGTTCAACGGATACATTCCCGCAAACCAGATCAATAGCCACACGACCGACGGGCGGCCCAACGGCATCATGGGAGTGCCCAGCAATTACAAGCCGGCATTCGCACCGCTGATTCCTTACGGCACGACCGCGCTTCCGGCCAACGCCCCCGCGAACACCGATATCGCGCAGTTCTGGGATACCAACACCGTGTGGATTCCACTGAAGGACGGAACGGTTCAGCGCACCACGTACGCACCGGGGCTGAATCCGTTTCAGAACCAGTATTTCCGCGGTGTTTTTACGTGGACCATGGACGCCGGTCTGATCAAGAATATTGCCATCACCGAGAGGTTCAATCTGCGCTTCAACGCGGATGCATTCAATGTTCTGAATCACCCGGGAACGCCGAACGCAATCAGCGGAACCAGCGGGATTCTGAACACGTTCGGCGCCGCCAACGGAGGACGTGAAGTCGAGTTCACCATGCGCTTCACCTGGTAGATGTTGAGGCCAATTGGGGCATGGTGTCCTCGGAATACAACAGTTTTTGCAGTTATTGCTGGCGCCGTTGAATGCCGGCCGCCGCGAGCGCGGGAAAAACCGGGATGCAGTGCCTCAGGACCCTCCCAATGCGTGGCTCGAGAGCAACCAACGTGTGAAAGTCCAGTGGATTCCGGCAGCGTCATTTACGCGGCCGGACAAAATTAGTTGGCGCCGGACGCCGGTCACATGTGTTGCACTCAGCCGAAGCCCTCTGGCATCACGACGAGATGGCGTCTGGGCCGTCGGCGCGCGTCTTCAGGTGCAGGAGGCGACCAGGAGTCGCGTTCCCCAAGCCCCCGGGCAATCAGCCGCGGGTCCCGGACGCGTGATCCATCCTCAGTCGTGCCAGCCGGCTTCTTAATGGCGCAGCGCCGGGTTGCAGCTCGCGCAAAGGCCTCCGCCGCCAAATTTGGTGGTGCAGACACTCGTGAGATTGGCGTACTCGGCTGCGCTCAGGCTGGACGGCACAAACGTCTGGTTAACGGCGTTATAAGTGCCTGCGTTTCCAGCCGCCTGCAGCGTGGTGAGATAGGCAACCAAGCCGTTGGCCGGGGTTCCCGGGGTCCCCGCGCTGGCGGCGCACGCGCCTCCGGGAGTTGTGGCTACCAGCTTGATTACGACCGAAGTCTGGACAGCATTGTTTGTCAGATCTTTGTTGACGCCCAAGCTGACCAGGGCATCGGGGGCAACCTGGCAAGAGCAGCACGAAACCATCTGCGCGCTCGGGTTGAAGGTGTAGAGGCTCACGCAGATGTTTGCCGCTGCTGAGGCGCCGCTGTTGGTGATGTTGATCGGCGATTCACCCGCCAATGGATTAACCGCAATGCTCACCTGGTAAGGTACGTCGGCAGTGTTTTGAGCCAAGGCGGCCATTGCGAAAACCAGGGCCGTCAGAATAACGTTACGCAAGCACATATGGCTTTGTCTCCCTCGTGAACTCTATCATCGTTAATCAACCCTACTTGGACACGTCCGGACAGGAAGCTCCATGATTATTGGGCGCGTAGCGCCGGGTTGCAGCCGGCGCAGAGGCCTCCGCCGCCAAATTTGGTGCTGCAGACACTCGTGAGATTGGCGTACTCGGCTGCGCTCAGCGTGGACGGCACAAACGGCTGGTTGACAGGGTTAAAAGTGTTTGTGCTTCCGGCCGGCTGCAGAGTCGTGGCGTAAGCAACCGCGCCATTCGCCAGGGTCCCCGGGGTCCCGGCGCTGGACGCGCAAGCGCCTCCGGGAGTTGTGGCTACCAGCTTAATCACTACTGAAGTCTGCACAGCATTCTTCGTCAGGTCTTTGTTCACCCCCAAAGTCACGGCGGCATTAGGCGAAACTTGGCAGGAGCAGCACGAAACCATCTGAGCGCTTGGGAGGAAGGTATAGAGGCTCACGCAGATGTTCCCCCCGGAGGCGCCGCTGTTGCTAATGTTTACGGGCGTTTCACCAGCCAACGGGTTGGCTGCATAGGTGATCTGGAGCGGATTGCCAATGAAGATAGTTGCCGACGCCACGGCGCCAGGAAGGGCTTCGGTCGAAGCCACCGTCGAGGTGGTGTTGATCAAATAGCCCACGACGGCGCCGTTGCTGGTCACATTCACACTGAAGGTGCAGCTGGCCTGCGCCGCCAGCGAGGCGCCGCTTATCGTGATGAGATTGCTGCCTGCGGGGGCAACGATCGTGCCGCCGCCGCAGGCGCCGGTTACTACGCTTGGCGTCGAGATCACCAGACCGGCCGGCAATGTGTCTGAGAACGTCAACGCGTCCAGCGTCACGATGTGGTTCGGATTCATGAGCGTGAAACTCAAAGTGGTGGACGCCCCCGATCCGATGCTCAACTCGCCGAATACCTTGCTCAGTTTCGGCGGCGTGGCGACGAACACCCTGGCAGTTGATGTGTTCCCGGCGCCGCCGTTGGTGGAAGTCACCTGCACCGAGTTGTCATAGATGCCCTCTGGAGCGGTGACAGTCGCGGTCACCGTGCAGGCGCCGCTGGCCGAGATCGAGCCGCCGGAAAGGCTGATGGAGCCCGAACCCGGAGCTGCAGTTGGAGTTCCGCCGCAGGTCGAACTCAAACCGCTGGGACTGGCAACCACTAAGCCGGGTGGAAGGGTGTCGGTGAAGGCCACGCCGGTCAGCGTGGCGAAATTGTTTGGGTTCGTGATGGAAAAGCTGACTGTGGTTGTGCCGCCCGGAAGGAACTTGTTGGGGACAAATGTCTTGCTGATGGATGGCGGTGCGATAACGGTCAGTGTCGCGGCGTTGCTCGGGTTGCCGGTCAACGCCTCATTGCTCGATACGCCGGATGCGGTGTTCGTCAATACCCCAGCGATCATGCTGGTGACGTTGAACGTTACAGTGCAGCTTGCGCCTGCGGGAATCGTGATGTTGGAGAAGCTGAGGCTCGAGGCGCCCGCACTCAAAGAGCTGGGACTGGTTCCGGTACAAGTGCCTCCCACGGCGCCCCCTGCCGCGCTCATGCCAAGGAGAAGGTCGGTGAATGCCGCGCCAGTCAGGCTAATGCCGGTGTTGGGGTTGGTCAATGTGAGGGTTACCGTCGAAATCCCACCCGCGGGAATGCTGGCCGGGCTAAACGCCTTGCTGATGCTGGGGACGGTGAGCAACGATTCAATGAACTGAATATTTGGCGTCGCTCCACCGGTCGCCGTGCAGGGAAGGAGATTCAGGTTGTTCGTTTCGCCGGTAGTGCCGTTCACGATACAGGTCGGCGCAGTGGTCGATCCGTACTGCGCGGCCGAATTCACCGTGATCACTGAGCCCGCGTTGAAAGTGGCCGCAGAGCTGTTGGCATTGCCAACTACGTTGAATTCCGACTGGTTCCACACGGTGGCTATGCTCAGTACGCTGTCCGAGGCGGTCACGCTGTAAGCCGATCCACCGTTCGTGAACGTAACAGTATCGTTACCACCGGAAGCCGCGGTGGCAGTCAACGTGAGATTTCCCAAGCCGGTGATCGGCACAGATGGCGCGGACGTACCTGCACTGTTCTTGTAGCAATTGGATCCAGCCGTCGTGTACCCGCTGGGACATGATGCTCCACCCGCTCCGTATCCGATCAGCCAGTACTGCATGAACACTGTGCCCGGCACGTAAATGAATTGCTGCCACACGGTACACCCCGCGGCCCCGCCGGAGCATGCTGAGGTGGTTGAGTTGAAATTCGTATTGAGTTGCAGCGAGTAATCGTCAGCGCCGCCGGCGCCGGTTTCCGACGTCACACCGCGCACCGATGGAAATGTTCCGATCGTCTGGGTGATCAGATTTGCCCCAGGCGCAACAATAACGTAATCGTTGCCGTTTCCCACCGTCCCAGGCCCGATCGTTTGAGTCGTACGGGGAAGAGGCCGCGTATGCCCGGTAACCGCGCGGCATGGCGCCGGCTCCCACCGAACGGAGGGAAATTCGGCTTGAAAGCATCCCTCACCTGGCGTCGCTTTGTGCCGGATGCTTTCACGCCAGCGGTCGTGCGCCGCTTCCCCGGGCGGCGGAGAGGCGAACGCCAGAGAGTACGCCGTGATGCCGGCGACGACGATCGCCGCGCTTCCCGCGGCTCTAAGGGCTCGATGCACTTTCCCGGAATTTTCGTCCACAGCAGACGCACGCGGCCCAGTACCCTCAGCGTTGTGGTGGGCATGGCCGCCGCAGTTCTCGGCGGACAATTTTGAAGAGATCCGCACCCACGGAAACGTCCTACTGGTTTTCCCTCTACTCTCGAGAGTCGCCAAAGTTACGTTTCGAACATACATGGCGCGTAACGTATCATTACTTTCTCTCGCCCACCAGTCTCTAAAAGAACTAGCTAAGAAGGCGTACTGCGGCAGGTCAAGCCTCGTGGGTTACTCAACCGACGTCTTAGAAGTGACTTCGGCGGCTTTGCCCCAGGTAAGCCGTCGACGGTCACGACTATTGCATCTTATTGCCTCCTCGACTTGGAGGTGGTGATCAAGGCGATCACGGAAACTGTCATTATGCTCAGCTCGCTGGCCGCGGTTTATTCGCCGCCAACGCGCACGCTTACGTTCGCGGACAAGATAAAAGTGGCTAGCGGGTGCATCAGTTCGAGAAGCGCCCAGGGGACTCTGGAGGATGAGATGTGACGTTAAGGGGCCGCAAACTGCTCATTTGAGGCTCCCAAGTTCTAAAACCGCTCCGCGCGGCAAGCCCGTCCGACCGCCCCCCGCCCAACCGAAAGGTAAGACGATCCACGCTTCGCTGAGGATTCCCGCCGCCTTCGGGATACTGCACAGCGTGCAAGACGCAACGGCAGCAGCGGAATTTCGAAATAGGCTCGGCGCTATATGTCGCGGAGCAGTTCCTCCAGAATCGTCTGCACCGCGGCGTAAGGATCGGGCCCGTTGTTCGCGCCCGCTTCGATCGAATACAGGCCCTTGTACCCGACCTCTTTTGAAATCTGGATAGCCTTGGCCTCGTTATATCGCTCCGGGTTGTAGTGGCAATGACTGCTGCCGGAAGACAGAGGATACATCGCGCGCAGTCCGGCGGCGCGCGCTTCTTCGTCCGGAAAATTGCCCACATCCGGATTGGCCCAGATGCCCGCGGCCTTAATTACTTCGACCACGACGTCCCAGCTCGGCGAAGGCGGACGCGCCGGAGCAGCCGGCGCCGTGGCGGCTGCCGCAGCAGCGTCGGTTACGCCCCGATTGCCACGCCCGCCTCCCCCGCCCCCGCGATTTTCCATCGTCACGAAGACTTTCTTTGTCTTCGCGTACGCATTGATGGTCTTCAGTGTGTCGATGGCGGCCTGCCGCACGTCCGGCGCTAGCGTTCCTTGATTCACCATCACGCGCGGACAGCCGAGGATGACCGAGTGGTCGATCCACTTCTTCGTAAGATCGATCGTCTCCAGGCGGAGGACCGGATCGGGCGAAGAGATGTTGAGCGTCCCGAACTCGACATTGATCTGGTTCATCTGCGACTTCGCCTTCTTGAGGCGGCCCCGGTATTCCTCAAAGTATGCGGGCTCGGTCGACGCAAAGTGCGAATGCTGCAGCTCGACATGATGGACGCCGTAGCGCTCGGCGATCATGTCGGGAAGATCGAGAATATCGAGCGTCCGTTTGGGATCGTCCGGATGAGTTGCGCTCTTGATCACCGGGTTGAAACAGAGACTCATGATGGCGACCCGGTCCAACTTGGCCGCATCCGGCCGTTGTCCCGACGCCCTTCCCGCCATTGCGGCGACCGCGCCGCCGATTAGAAACTCCCGACGCATCATCGAATCACCCTCTTCTTCCTGCGGCCCGGCCTGGCTTATTCCGGCAGGCCGAAAACATAGAGCGCATTATCGGCGCTCACCGCCACGTACTGACGTCCTTTAACCGCGTAAGTGATCGGGCCGCTCGCGATCGTACCCCCGAGATTCGTCTTCCAGAGAAGTTCTCCGGTGCGGGCGTCGAGTGCGAAGAAGTTGCCTTCCTTGCCGCCCGAAAAGAGCAGATCCGAAGCGGTAGTCAGGATGCCGCTCTCCGTATAGTCGACCATCTTGAAATCCCACTGCCTGCTTCCGGTTCGCGGGTCGATCGCCCGCACGGCGCCGTATCCTTCCTCTTCAGTGCGGTAACCAGGAGCGGCGCGGCCTCCTCCGACTCTTCCGCCTCGCCCTCCCGCCGGACGCGCCGTGTTCCCGGAGTATTTCTTGCCCTCTTGCCATTCCTGGATGGGCCCTTTGCTGGAGGACCCCCCATAGTTGTCCCAAGCCGAGACGTAGAACAGGCCGGTCCGCGGGCTGAAGGAAGGAGAGTACCAGTTGGTGCCGCCCTGCGTTCCGGGTTCGACATAGGGCGTCCCCAGGGGTTTCGGATTGAGTGCGGGCGAACGGATCGGCCGGCCGGCCTCGTCGAAGCCGATATTCCAGTTCTGTTTTACGAATGCCTTGCCAAGAAGAAACTTCCCGGTCGCGCGGTCCAGCACGTAGAAAAACCCGTTGCGGTTGGCCCACAGAATTACTTTGCGCGGCTTCCCCTGCCATTCGATCTCCGCGAGGACCGGAACCTGCACGGCATCCCAGTCGAACTCGTCGTGCGGCGTGAATTGGTAATGCCACTTCAGCTTGCCGGTATCCACATCCAGCGCCACGACCGAGTCGGAATATAGGTTGTCGCCCGCGCGGTTGTCGCCGTTCCAGCCGGCGTTCGGGTTGCCCGCGCCCCAGAATGTCAGGTTCGTTTCCGGGTCATAGGATCCGGTCACCCATATCGGACTCCCGCCGTGCTTCCACGACTCGCCCGCCCAGGTCTTGGCGGCCGGTTCGTCCCCGGACGTCGGCGCCGTGTAGAACCGCCAGCGCTCCTCTCCGGTGTGGACGTCGTACGCGCCCACCCAGCAGTTCGCGCCTTCCTCGTTCGTGGCCGGTCCCAGAATAATCTTGTCTTTGACGACCAGCGGCGCGACATTCAGTTGGTAGCCCTTGTGCCAATCGACCAGGGTCCGATTCCAGTTTGCGATCCCCGTTTTGGCGTCGATCGAGATGAGATGCCCGTCATAGGTCGCCCAGAACACCGACTCGCCGGAGACGGCGAGGCCTTTGACCACCATCAGGTATTGGTTTGATGCGGGCGGCACGCCATAGCGAAATGTCCAGAAGGCACGGCCGGTCGCCGCGTCCGCGGCTATGACCTCGCTGTTCTGTACGGCATAAAGCACGCCGTCGACGACCAAAGGCGTGCCTTCCATTTTGTCCAGATACCGCGGACGCCAGACCCATTT
Organism: Bryobacteraceae bacterium; assembly: GCA_036406715.1. GTDB lineage: Bacteria > Acidobacteriota > Terriglobia > Bryobacterales > Bryobacteraceae > PSRJ01. The sequence goes on from DASXAK010000220.1 coordinate 8,843, forward strand.
CAGGCTGACTCCGTTGACGTTCTGGCGATTCAGTTGAGTGAGGCCGCTGTACCGCAGGGCGGCATAGCTCCCGCTGTAAGTGAGCCAGTTCCAGGGCTCGCGGTCGGCATGGAGAATGCGATCGTAGGTTACCTGCGCCGGGAGCGAGAGCCCGGCGGCCGCCAACAGCAGCAGCAACCTCATTGTTGTCCTTTCAATGCGCCCAGGTAGGCCACGATGTCCGCCAGGTCTTGAGCCGACAGCTTGCCCTCGAAGGACGGCATCAGGCCCTTCGTCAGAATGGTGTAACCGGAAATCTCCCCAAGCTGAAACGATCGCAATTGTTCTTTGCCGTCGAGCAACTGGATGCTGGTGGCGTCATGGTTCAGCAGTCTCCCGGTGATCTTCGTCCCGTCTTTCAGCGCGACGCTCACGGACCGATTCTCGGGAAGCACTTCTTCGTCGGGCGCCACGAGGGAGCGCTGCAGTCGTTCCGTCGTCCGCCGATCGCCGATATCCGAGAGGTTCGGCCCGAGACGCGAGCCGGTCTGTCCGATGCGATGACAATTCAGACACCCGCTTGACGTCACCAGCGCATTGCCGTTCGCGATGTTCCCATTCTGGGCAAACAAGTGCGGTGCGGCCCAGACAAGCGCGAGGGCGCCTGTGCCTCTCACAACTCCGGAAATCGTCCGCCGCATTCTCATCACGATTCCGCCGGCATACACGGACGTTGTGGGAGAGCATATAACCGGCGTCCCTCGGCTGTCAATCGATGGGCGTTCGACCCGCTTCGAGCACGCGGCGGAGCATGCTTGGGGGCCGCGGTTGCGGCTCTTGGCGGCCGCCTCGTTCAGCAGGCGGCCTGCTTGAATGGCGGAGGGCAGATCGCGAACCTAGCGCAACGATCGGAACCCCGCGCGGAGTTCGGCTGCCAACAGCTCCGGCTGCTCCCACGCCGCAAAATGGCCGCCTTTCTCAACTTTGTTGAAGTGGATGAGTTTGGGATAGGCTTTCTCCGCCCAGCTCCGCGGAGCCGGATACAGCTCGTCAGGAAAGACGCTCACGGCAACCGGGATGGAGACGCCTTTGGCATTGAAATATCCGAGTTTCCCCCAGTTCTCCCAATAGAGACGGGCGCCGGAAAGCGCCGTGTTCGTCAACCAGGTGATGGTAATGTTGTCGAGGATATCGTCGCGCGTGAGGCCTTCGGACTCTCCGGCGAAGACGCGGGAGATCAGCTCGTAGCTGCGCGCGTCGTGGTCCAGGAAGTAAGCCGCGAGGCCGACGGGTGAATCCGCGATTCCGTATAGCGTTTGCGGCCGCAGCCCCATCTGGAACCCGTAGGCGATTCCCTTCTGATATACGAACTGCAAACGCTCGTAAGCGATCTTCTCATCGGCTGAGAGACCCGCTGGCGCCGGCGCCCCGGAAAAAGCCGCCTGGTCAATCTCGACCGGAAAGATGCCGGGCATGTTGGTGTGAATGCCGAGCAACTCCGGAGGCGCATGCAGGCCCATTGCTTCGGTGATGACCGCGCCCCAATCGCCGCCTTGCGCCACAAACTGCGTGTATCGAGGCGCTTCATCAGTACGACCCAGGCACGCGCAATGTGGGCAACATCCCACCCGGTGGCGGCCGGTTTGCCGGAGTAGCCATAGCCCGGGATTGAGGGAATCACGAGGTGGAACGCATCCGATGCCTTTCCGCCGTGTGCGCTGGGATTGGTCAGCGGATCGATGATCTTCATCTGTTCGACGATCGACCCCGGCCATCCGTGCGTAACGATCAGCGGCAACGCATTTTCGTGTTTGGAACGGACGTGAATGAAATGAATGTCCAGTCCATCGATTTCGGTCGTGAACTGCGGCACAGCGTTCAATTTTGCTTCGATCTTACGCCAGTCATAATTTGTGGCCCAATAGCGCGCCAGCGCCTGAATCGTGGCGAGTTGTACTCCTTGCGACGCGTCTGTCACCGTCTCTCGTTCCGGCCACTTCGTCGCGTTGATGCGCCGGCGCAATTCGGTAAGATCCGCTTCCGGCGCATTCACATGAAATGGACGAAACGAGTTCTTGCCGGCTGCCTGCTCGCTTCGTTGCGTAACAACGGTTTGGGTCAAGGTGTTCTCCTTTCGAGAAGCTTGGGTGTGGTTCTGTCTTGCCGGTGCAAGTCGCACGCCAAGGCTGCCTCTCGCGCTATGTGCTAGAAGTGAACGGGATTGTCCGAATGGCGATCCGCGTGGCCCATTCTTGAAATGTCGAAGTTTGGTCTGCCTGAGGCCTTCCGTCCCGGACGTGTCGTTGGAGCGACACGAACTACCGGCCCGCGATTATAATCAATTCGTGTCTCAAACCAACAACGTCGTCGTCGCCGCCGAGACTACCACTCCGAAACTCCAGGACGGTGTAATCGCCGCCGCCGAGATTCGGCCCCTCTCCGAACCGGGCTGTACCGTCTTCGTCCATTACAATGGCCCCACAGACCAATTGAGCGGGGTGTGCGCCGGCATGGCAACGCTCGACCCGGGGGCAAGTCCGCACCCGCCCCACCGCCATCCGGAAGAGGAATTCTTAATTGTTGCCGCTGGGACCGGGATCATCGAGTGCGACGGCAAAGTGACGCAGGTCGGACCCGGCGCGATGATGTATTGCGCGGGGAATACGCTGCACGGAATCACGAATACCGGTACGGCGCCGATGACGTTTTACTGGTCGAAGTGGCTCGCCAAGGGCTTCTCCGCTTGACGCTCGCCCATTTCACGCTGCCGACGGCAGACGTCGAAGCGACGGCGAGGTTTCTCCAGGAGATGCTGGGCTACGCTCGCGATCCGGCGCCGGCGAATTCTCCGGTGAAAACGGTGTGGCTGGCGCTCGGCGGCGGCCAGCAGATGCATATCGTTTACGTGGAGGATTTCGTCGTGTCGCCTTTCGAGGGAGAGTTCGGCAGGCACATTGCGATCTTGCTTCCGGCAGCCGAAATGGCGGCGTTGCGGGATCGACTGGCGGTGGCGGGGGCGCAGGTGATGGACCCGTTGCGACGCAGCTCGCAGGCGCGGTTTTTCTTTCGCGAACCCGTGAATGGGTATGTCTTCGAAGTGATTGGGCAGGGGTGAAATCGTAACCGGGAAAGCGGGCTCACCCACCGGGACCGGTCGCCGCCTCACTCTTCTTGCGGCCGACTCCCAAGCCCGGTCACAATAACGTTCATATGCTCGAACTCTTGCTGCGCGTCCTCGTTCTCCTCGCGCAGCAACCGGTTCCCGCCGAGCCTCCCAAGCCTCCACAACCCGAGCAGTCAGCGCAATCCAAATCCACCGAACTCAACCTGCTCGGCGCCACCGATTCCGCCGCCGGCGAAAGCCGCCGCAACGAAAACGTCCAGTTCAACCTCATTGACAACAACGCGCTCAAATACCTCAATATCCGTCTCGGCACGAATGCGACCATCGTCACGGAGTTCCGCCCGGAACAGAAATACTTCGGCGGTGAATATGGCGCGTCCCCCGCTCCCGCTATCCACCTCTCTCCGCGGAACACGCCCGCGACGTTTCACGGCGGCGTCTCCTTCACTCGCTCCGACAGCATCTTCAGCGCCCGTTCCTTCTTCCAGGCCGGCGACGTTCAACCGGCGCACGAAAACGACTACGCCTTCAGTCTCGGCAGCGCCGTCTGGCGCGGCGCGCACGTTACCTTCGGAGGCACTCAACAGACGCTTCGGGGCAGCGTCAACGGCAATGTCCTCGTCCCGCTCGCTGGGGAGCGCGCGCCGCTCGCCACCGACCCCGCCGTTCGCGCGCTGATCCAGCGATGGATCGATGCTTACCCCCACGAGTTGCCCAACCGCACCGATATCGACCCCCGCGCCCTAAATACCAACTCACCGCAATCGATCGACACCAGCGCGTCCAACATCCGCCTCGATCAAAACATCGGCAGGCGCGACCGTATTTTCGCCCAGCACGCCTTCACCAATCAAAAGGTCCAGGCATTCGAACTCGTGGCTGGTCAGAACCCCGACACCAACACCAAGTCCCACAACGCGCGCCTCACCTGGGACCATCGTTTCGACGACCACTCTCTGTTCGATTTCACCATCGGCCTCGACCGCGTCCACTCGCTCCTCACACCGGAGCCCAACGCCGTCGGCCCGCAGGTCGTCATCGGTACGACATATCAAACCCTTGGACCCGGCGCCACCATCCCCATCGACCGGCGCCTCACCCGCGTTCGATACGCCGCCATCTTCCGTCGCGCTGCCGGAAATCACCAGCTCTCCTTCG
>DASXAK010000221.1:0-16732 GCA_036406715.1 Bryobacteraceae bacterium
TCGATCGCGCCGTTGCTAGTGATCAGCATCGGAATCGCGGGGATGGTGTTCGGCCACGAAGCAGCGCAGGGCAGGATCGCCGATCAGTTATCCGCGCTCGTCGGCCCGCAGGGCGGGGAGGCGATTCAGGCGCTCGTCAAACAGGCATCCAATCCGGCGCATGGGACGATCGCAACCGTGTTCGGCATCATTACTTTATTGTTCGGCGCGTCGGGAGTCTTCGGGGAACTCCGCGATTCGATGAATCTGGTCTGGGGCGCGAAATCGGCGAGCGGCGCCGGATTGGTCGGAATGATCAAGTACCGGTTCTTTTCCTTCGCGATGGTGCTGGGGATAGGCTTTCTCTTGTTGGTGTCGCTGATCGCGAGCGCCGCCATCTCGGCGGTGGGTACGTACTTCAGCGGCTTTCTGCCGATTCCCGAGGCCGTCCTCCACGTCGGCAATCTCCTATTTTCATTCCTCTCCGTCACGATTCTGTTCGCGTTGATGTACAAGGTGGTGCCGGACGTTCACATCGAATGGAAGGACGTCTGGATCGGCGCAGCCGTGACGGCGTTCCTGTTTTCAGTAGGCAAAACACTCATCGGTCTCTACCTTGGGAAAGCGAGCGTAGGATCCGCGTATGGGGCCGCGGGGTCGCTCGTGGTTTTTATGGTGTGGGTGTACTATTCGGCGCAGGTATTCTTCCTAGGCGCGGAATTCACGCACACGTTTGCCGAGCGGCACGGATCGCGGGCGCAAGCGCGCACCGAGCGCGCCGTCACGCCGACGCCGAAGGAGCAAAAGGAGTTTCGGCATCCTAAGCTGGCATGAGCGTCGAAAAGCAGTCGATTCGTTCGAACGCCGACGAAACCTGCAACGCCATCCGGCGTAATATCGACACTGTCGCGAAACTCGAGGAGGACTTCATCCGCAACCGGTCGCTGGCCGACCGGATCGCCGACGCGCTGGGCGGATTCTCCGGAAGCCTCAAGTTCGTCATTCTGCACGTGGTCGTCTACGGGGGCTGGATTGCGTGGAACCTGGGCGTAATTCCCGTGCTGAAGCCGTTCGATCCTTATCCCTTCATGCTGCTGAGCGTCGCGGTTTCGCTCGAAGCGATTTTCCTATCCAGCTTCGTCCTGATGAAGCAGAACCGCATGGGCCGGCGCGCCGACGAACGCGCGCATCTCGATTTGCAGATCAACCTGTTGGCGGAGCGCGAAATGACGCTGGTGCTCCAGATGCTGCAAAAGATCTCCACGCGTTTGAAAGTGCGGCTTTCGGGCGAGGAGATCGAGGAGTTGGCGGAAGAAACGTCGGTCGAGGCGCTGGCGAGCGAACTGCGTCAGAAGCTGCCCGACGACTGAGCCAAAGTTCGCAATCCCCCACTATTCGCGAGCTTTTCGTTCCAGTATTCACGATGGAAGAACCACGACCCCGCGAAACGGATCTATGGTTGAGTAGGATCAACATTGCGCAGGAAGGGGAACATTCATGCAAGTCATTACTCATAAAAAACATGCATTCAATATCGGGACGGCGGAACGGGTGATTTCGGCCGTCGGCGGCGGGATTCTGGCCGTCACCGGAATCCAGCGGCGTTCGGTGGGAGGAGTCGCGATGGCGCTGATCGGCGGCGATCTGCTGCGGCGCGCGATAACCGGGCACAGCTACGCTTACGAGGCGCTGGGCGTACGGACCGCCTCGAAGGGCCAAGGCGCGGAGACGACCAGCGTTCCTTACGAGCTTGGAGTGCGAGTGGACCAGGCGATCACGATCGCACGGCCGCGCGCTGAGGTGTACCGGTATTTCCGCCAGTTCTCCAACCTGGCGAATTTCATGGAGAACGTGCACTCGGTGCGCGATCTCGACGGGCAGCGCTCGCACTGGGTGGTGGCCGGACCGGCGGGACGCACGGTGGAATGGGATGCCGTGATCCACAACGAAGTCGAGAACGAACTGATCGCTTGGCGGACGTTGCCCGGCGCCGACGTGGACCATGCCGGGTCGGTGCTCTTCAAGGATGCTCCCGGCGGCCGCGGAACCGAGGTGTCAGTCGAGCTGCAATACAATCCGCCGGCGGGCGTGGCGGGGGCGGCGTTCGCGGCACTGTGGGGGAAGGAGCCGACGCAGCAGATCCACAAAGACCTGCACCGCCTGCAGCACATTCTGGAAGCGGGTGAAGCGTTGGTCACGAAAGGGCAGCCCAGCGGGCGTACGGCGAAGCCATCGTCTTCGCAGGAGCGGGAAGAGCGCGAAGTGGAGCACGCATCGCGGGAATCGTTCCCGGCGAGCGATGCGCCGGCCTACAACCATTAAAGGCGACAAATCATGAAAGCAGTGTGCTGGTACGGCGCGCGCGACGTGCGCGTGGAGAACGTTCCCGAGCCGAAGCTCTTGAACCGGCGGGACGCGATCGTCAGAATCACCTTGACGGCGATCTGCGGGTCCGATCTGCACCTATACGACGGGTACATTCCGACCATGCAGAAGGGCGACATTCTCGGGCACGAGTTCATGGGCGAGGTGGTGGAGGTCGGGCGCGACGTACAGAATCTCAAGAAGGGCGACCGGGTGGTGGTTCCGTTCACCATCTGCTGCGGCCGCTGCTTCTACTGCCAAAAGCAGCTTTGGTCTCTGTGCGACAACTCCAACCCGAACATCACCTGGTGCGAGCAGGCTTATGGATTCGGCGGAGGCGGGCTGTTCGGCTACTCGCATATCTACGGCGGCTTCGCGGGCGGCCAAGCGCAGTACGCGCGGGTGCCGTTCGCGGACGTGGGTCCTCTGAAGATTCCGGAGAGCCTTCGCGACGACCAGGTTCTGTTTCTTTCCGACATCTTTCCCACCGGCTACCAGGCGGCGGAATACTGCAACATTCAGCCGGGGGACGTGATCGCGGTCTGGGGCTGCGGCCCGGTCGGGCAGTTCGCGATCCGCAGCGCATTCCTGCTGGGCGCGGAGCGGGTGATCGCGTTGGACGACGAGCCGAAGCGGCTGGAGCTGGCGCGGAGAGGCGGCGCCGAAGCGCTCGATTTCCGCGACCTCGACGTCGTGGAGAAGTTGAAGGAGTTGACCGCCGGGCGCGGTCCTGACGGGTGCATCGACGCGGTCGGAATGGAGGCGCATGGGACGGCGATCGACGCACTCTATGACCGCGCCAAGCAGGCGATGCGCATGGAGACGGACCGGCCGCACGCGTTGCGGCAGGCGATCCAGGCGTGCCGCAAGGGCGGGACGGTATCGATTCCGGGAGTCTATGGCGGGCTCATCGATAAGTTCCCGATCGGCTCGGCATTCGCCAAGGGGCTCACGCTGCGCATGGGGCAGACGCACATGAAGCGGTATATGAAGCCGCTGCTGGACCGGATCGAGCGCGGGGAGATCGATCCGAGTTTCGTGATCACGCACCGCGTGCGGATCGACGATGCGCCGCGGATGTACAGCACGTTTCAAAAGCACGAGGATAACTGCATCAAGGTCGTAATGAGGCCGAACTGACGTGCGCAATCTCGGGCTAATTATCGCGGCGGCCGGCGTAGGAGCCGCGGTGGCGGCTCGCGCGGCGATTCGCGCGCGCGAGGCCGATCTGCGCGGACAAGTTGTATTGATCACCGGCGGATCGCGGGGGCTCGGGTTGGCGCTGGCGCGGGCCTTTAGCGCCCAGGGGTGCCGGGTCGCGATTTGTGCGCGCGATGCCGGCGAATTGAGGGCGGCTCGCGCCGACTTGGAGGACCGCGGGGCCGAGGTATTCACGGCGGAGTGCGACGTATCGGACCGGGCCCAGGTCGAGCGCATGGTGGACCGGACCATCGGGCATTTCGGACGCGTCGATGTTCTCGTGAACAATGCGGGCGAAATCGAGGTAGGGCCAGTGGAGAGCATGACGGTCGAGGATTTCGAGCGCGCCATGGGCGTCATGTTCTGGGGCGTCCTGTACCCAACTATGGCGCTGCTGCCGCATTTGCGCACGCGTAAGACGGGCCGCATCGTCAATATCACTTCGATCGGCGGCAAGGTGGCGGTTCCGCACCTGCTGCCGTATGCGTGTGCCAAATTCGCGGCTGTCGGATTTTCGGAAGGACTGCGCGCGGAGCTCGCCGATACCGGCATCAAAGTAATCGCCATCGCTCCCGGTCTGATGCGCACGGGGTCGTACTTGAACGCCGAGTTCAAGGGCGACCATGAGCGCGAGAGCGCCTGGTTCGGCCTGAGTTCGACCCTGCCGGGGATCACCATGAGCGCGGAACGGGCGGCGCGGCAGATCGTGTCGGCGACGCGGCGCGGTGAGGCGGAGAAGATCCTTACGGCGCCGGCGAACGTGCTGGCGCGTTTTCACGGCCTCTTTCCCGGTGCGACGGCGGACATCCTGGGAGCGGTCGACCGGCTGATTCTGCCGAAGGGCAGCAGCCGGGAGCGTCGGCGGGGGCGCGAGACACAAATCCTGCGGTCGCCGTGGATGTCGGCTTTGACCATCCTGGGACGGTTGGCCGCGCGTCAATTCCTGCAACAACCCGGACGCCGCGAGGCGCCCGCGCGGACGTGACATGAAGATCGCCCTGTTCTGTCATTCGATCATTTCGGACTGGAACCACGGCAACGCGCATTTCTTGCGGGGGGTCGCGACGGAACTGCTGGCCCGCGGGCACGAGGTCCGCGCGTTCGAGCCGGAGGACGGCTGGAGCATCCAAAACCTCATCGCCGAGCACGGGGAAGAGCCCGTACAGCGATTTCACGCGGCCTTTCCGCATCTCTCGGCCATTCGGTACGACCCGGAAAGGCTCGATTTGGACGAGGCTCTGGACGGAGTGTCGCTGGCGCTGGTGCACGAATGGAACGCGCACGAACTGGTGGCGCGCATCGGGTGTCACCGGCGGCGCGGGGGGCGCTACAAGCTGCTGTTCCACGATACGCACCACCGGTCCGTGACGGACGCGGAGAGCATGGCGGCATACGACCTCTCTGGGTACGATGGCGTGCTGGCGTTCGGGGAGGTGATCCGGGAGCGGTACGTGGCGTTCGGCTGGGCGCGGCGCGCGTGGACCTGGCACGAGGCCGCGGATACGCGCGTGTTCCGGCTGCGCTGCGCCACGGAATCGGCGGGCGACGTGGTGTGGGTCGGCAACTGGGGCGACGACGAGCGGACGGCCGAGCTGCACGAGTATCTGTTAAATCCGGTGCGGCAACTGCGGCTGCGCGCACGCGTACACGGGGTCTGTTATCCCGAAACAGCGCGGCAGTCGCTGGCGGAGGCGGGAATCGAGTATGCCGGCTGGATCGCCAACCACGAGGTGCCGGAGGTGTTTGGCCGGTACCGTGCGACGGTGCACGTGCCCCGTGGCCCGTATGTCAGCGCGCTGCCTGGGATTCCGACCATTCGAGTGTTCGAGGCGCTAGCCTGCGGCATTCCGCTGATCTCGGCGCCGTGGAACGATGTCGAGGGGCTGTTCACGCCGGGGCGCGATTTCCTGTGCGCCCGAGACGGCGGCGAAATGCAAAGCCAATTGCGCGCGTTGATGGCGGACGAATCGATGCGCGCCGAGTTCACGCGGCGCGGTTTGCAGGCGATCCAGTCGCGCCACACCTGCGCGCATCGCACCGACGAATTGCTGAAGGTGTATGGATGCCTGAACAATTGAACATCGCATTCTTCGCGTCAAGCCTTGTCTCCGCCTATTGGAACGGCGCCGCGACGTATTATCGCGGGATCGTACGGGCGCTGGCGGAGCGCGGCCACCGGATCACTTTCTTCGAGCCGGATGCCTACGGCCGCCAAGATCATCGCGACATGGAGGATCCGGAATGGGCGCGCGTGGTGGTGTACCGGGCCCAGAGCGAATCGGACGTGTACGAGGCCCTGGAAGCGGCGCGCTTCGCCGATCTCGTGGTGAAGGCGAGCGGCGTGGGAGTGTTCGACCGCCTGCTTGAAGAATCCGTGCTGCATCTGCAGTACGGCAACACGCGTGTGGTGTTCTGGGATGTGGACGCCCCCGCGACGCTGGATCGAGTCCGGCGGGATCCGTCGGACTACTTCGCGGCGCTGATCCCGCGGTACGACATGATTTTTACGTACGGAGGCGGAGATCCGGTAGTCGAAGGCTACACGGCGCTGGGCGCGCGCCGGTGCACACCTATATACAATGCGCTCGATCCGACGACGCATTACCCGGCCGAAGCCGACGAGCGATTCGCAGGCGATCTGGGATTCCTGGGAAACCGGTTGCCCGATCGCGAGGCGCGCGTCGAAGAGTTCTTCCTGAAGGCGGCGGAACTCACGCCGGCGCAGTTCGTGCTCGGCGGCAGCGGATGGGACGGCAAACCGATGCCGTCGAACGTCCGCTATGCGGGCCATGTCTACACGCGCGATCACAATGCGTTCAACTGCACTCCCAAGGCAGTGCTCAACGTCTCGCGCGAGAGCATGGCCCGCTACGGTTTCTCGCCGGCCACCCGCGTTTTCGAAGCCGCAGGCGCGGCGGCCTGCATTATCACGGACGAATGGAAAGGCATCGAGCAGTTCCTCGATCCCGGCGAGGAAGTGCTGGTGGCGCGCAACGGCCACGAAGTGGCCGAGCTGCTGATGGGCCTTTCGGAGGAGCGCGCGCGGGAGATCGGTGCGCGGGCGCAGCGGCGCGTCCTGGCGGAACACACGTACGCGCACCGGGCGGCGCAGGTGGAGGAGTTGCTCGGGGCGGAACGAGCGCCGGCCGCCGCGCCGGCCGTGTCGACGGTATGAAGATCGCGATACTCGGCCTCTCGATTACGTCGTCGTGGGGCAATGGTCACGCCACGACGTATCGTGGCCTGGTTCGGGAACTGGTGAAGCGCGGGCACGACGTGCTCTTTCTGGAGCGCGACGCGCCTTGGTACGCGTCCAACCGGGATCTGCCGAAACCGCCATATGGGCGGACGGTGTTGTACAGCTCGCTGCAGGATCTCAAGCGTAATTACGGCGCCGACGTGCGCGCGTCGGATCTGGCGATTGTTGGCTCGTTCGTGCCGGAGGGCGTGGCTGTAGGGGAGTGGGTGATCGCTACGGCGCGCGGGATTCCGGCCTTCTACGACATCGATACTCCGGTCACGATGAGCAAGCTGGAGCACGGCGACTTCGAGTACCTGGCGCCCAATCTGGTGCCGCGATACCGGTTGTACCTTTCGTTCACGGGTGGACCGCTGCTGGAGCGGATCGAAACCCGGCACGGCTCGCCCATGGCGCGGGCGCTGTACTGTTCGGTCGATCCGGACGTATACTATCCCGAACCCGCGCCGAAGCGATGGGACCTGGGTTATGTCGGGACGTACAGCGACGATCGGCAGCCGTTCCTCGAGTGCCTCTTGCTGGAGCCGGCGCGCCGATGGCCGGAGGGCCGGTTCGTGGTGGCGGGTCCGCTATATCCGGATTCGATCGTATGGCCGCCCAACGTGGAGCGGATCGATCATTTGCCCCCGTCTGAGCATCGCGCGTTCTATAACGGGCAGCGCTTCACGCTCAACCTGACGCGCGCGGAAATGAAGACGGCTGGATACTCGCCGAGCGTTCGGCTCTTCGAGGCCGCGGCCTGCGCGGCGCCGATTGTGAGCGATTACTGGCGTGGGCTCGAGACGATTTTCGAAATCGGTTCGGAAGCGCTCACCGCAAACTGTCCCGAGGAGATACTGCGCATTCTGCGGGAGACGGGACCAGAAGAGGCATCTGCGCTGGGATCGCAGGCGCGAGCGCGAGTATTGGCCCACCATACGGCGGCGCACCGGGCGGCGGAGCTGGAAAGTTACTGTCAGCAGGCGGTGACGAACTGTACAACGGCAGGGTAGCTGCTTCCCTGTAGCTCGGGAGGAACTATATGCTTCTGTTGTTGATTCTGTTGATTGTGCTGTTGTTTGCCACGGTTCCAGCCTGGCCCTACAGCCGCGGCTGGGGCTATTATCCGAGCGGCGGGCTGGGCCTCGTCGTGTTGATTCTGGTGATCCTGCTTTTGATGGGGCGGATATAACCGCTCATGGCGAAAGAGACGCGACCTTCGCAGCAACAGTCTCCGCCCGGACGGGAATCGGCGATGACGCCGCGCCCGCGCGCGGAGGACGACGGCCAACGCGGTTCCGACAAACTGGTTGGCAAGGTCGCGCTCATTACGGGAGGCGATAGCGGCATCGGCCGCGCCGTCGCTATCGCTTTCGCCAAAGAGGGGGCGGACGTCGCCATCGTGTATCTGAACGAGCATGACGACGCGAACGAGACCCGCCGCCTGGTTGAGGAGAAAGGCCGCCGCGCGGTTCTGATCAGCGGCGATGTCGGGGACGAAGAGTTCTGCCGAAAGGCAGTGGACGAGACCGTAAGGAAGTTCGGACGTCTGGACGTGTTGGTCAACAACGCGGCGGAACAGCACCCTCAGGAGAGCATCGATAAAATCTCGCGCGAGCAGCTCGAACGCACGTTTCAAACGAATATCTTTTCGATGTTCTTCATGGTGAAGGCGGCGCTGCCTCACTTGAAAGAGGGGAGCGCCATTCTCAATACGGCGTCGGTGACGGCCTACCGCGGCAGCCCCAAGCTGCTCGATTATTCGTCGACAAAGGGCGCCATCGTAGCGTTCACGCGCTCGCTCGCGCTATCGCTGGCCGAGAAGAAAATCCGGGTCAACGCGGTAGCTCCGGGGCCGATCTGGACGCCACTGATCCCATCCACATTCCCGCCTGAAAAAGTCAAGAGCTTCGGGGCGGACGTGCCGCTCGGCCGTCCGGGAGAGCCAGAAGAGGTCGCGCCGGCCTTCGTATTCCTCGCGTCGGACGATTCGTCCTACATGCTCGGGCAAACGCTGCATCCCAACGGCGGCGAAGTGATCAATGGATAGGCCGGGGACGGCGGAACACAAGCCAACAGTGAGGGTGGCGATCGTCGGGCCGAGGAATATCGGGCAGCGCGCCAACTCGTCGTTTTGGCATGCCTACTTCATTTTGGCGGGACGCACCGTACGAATGACGCGCGGTACGACGTCAGTTTTGGCGACCCTTCATCAGTCACGGCAAGGATGATGTGCGCCACGCCGGGACCGAGGCAGGGCGTCGGTTCGGCAAAATCCGCCGGAATCCGGTAGACTCTTCCCATGCTCTGCACGCCATTGAGGGTGAGTCCATTCGTTATTGCGGTTCTCTCCTGTGCGAACTGCTTTGCCCAGTCCCTGCCGATTGCCAGCCACCCGGAGGATGTCGGCTTCTCGTCCGCCCGTCTCGAACGCACCCGAGCGGTGTTTAGAGCCGATGTCGAAACGAAGCGATTGCCGGGCGCGGTGCTGCTGATTGCCCGCCAGGGCAAGGTCGCGTTCTACGAGCCTGTCGGATATCAAGACCGCGCCGCGCAGACGCCCATGAAGAAAGACTCGATCTTCCGCATCGCTTCCATGTCGAAGCCGATTACGACCGTGGCGGCCATGATTCTGGCGGAGGAGAACAAACTCGACGTGGCCGCGCCGGTCGCACAGTACCTGCCGGAATTTCGGGACGTCAAAGTCGGGGCGGAGGGAGCGGCGCCCAAGCGGGCTATGACGGTTCAAGACCTGATGCGTCACACGTCCGGCCTGACGTACGGCATATTCGGAAACTCGCCGGTCGACCAGATGTACCGGAGCGCGCCCATCTTTACAGCCCCCTCTCTCGAAGAAATGGTCAAGGCAATCGCCAAGATGCCGCTACTGCACCAGCCGGGCGAGTTTTGGGAGTATAGCGTGTCGACGGACGTTCTGGGCCGCGTGGTGGAAGTGGCGAGCGGGATGGACCTCGACACGTTCGTGCGGGAACGCATCACCGGTCCACTCAAAATGAATGACACGGGGTTCTGGGTGAAGCCGGCGGGCGTGCCGCGTTTGGCCAGGCCGGACGGCGACCCGAATGCCGCGTTCGCCGACGAGACGAAGAAGCCGGCCATCTTTTCCGGCGGAGGCGGAATGCTGTCGACCGCGCTGGACTATGCGCGGTTCTGCCAGATGCTGCTGAACGGCGGCGAACTGGAAGGCGTTCGGGTGCTCGCGCCGAAGACGATTGCGCTGATGACGTCGGATCAATTGCCGGCCAATGCCGAGCGCCACACGCCGGTGGCGATGTCGCTGGGACCGTTCGGTCCCGTTCCGGAAATGGGCACGAGTTTCGGACTGGGCTTCGCTGTCCGCACCGATGCCGGGCGCAATCCGCTGCCGGGTTCGATCGGCGATTTTTCCTGGGGCGGCATTACGGGCACGCTATTCTGGGTGGACCCGCAGACCAAACTAGTCGCGGTGTTGATGGCGCAGACTCCGCGGGCCAATCTTAATACGATCTGGCGGCAGGCGCGCACGATGGTTTATCAGGCGATGATGAATTAAGTGCGGCGTTGCGCGCCGAGGGGAAGGACCAGCTTCGCGGCGGCGTTCTTGAACCAGCGCCGGCAGGAGTGCCGGGCGCGGCAGGCCTGGGGGCCTGCGCTACAATATCGCCCATGGCTCAGAGCAAACCGGTCGGTCGGTTGGTGATCCTCGCAGTCGGCGTTCTGGCGGCGATTTGGGCCGCGCCTCAGGATCAGCCGGCGCAGAAGACTTCCGATAAGGTCTTCAAGAACATTCAGGTGATGAAGGGCGTGCCGGTGGACGACTTCATGGGGTCCATGGGGATCATGTGCGCCGCCCTCGGTTTCGACTGCTCGGATTGCCATACGAACGCGGGAACCGAGAAGGTGGACTGGGCCGCCGATACTCCCAAGAAGGTGATGGCGCGGTTCATGGTCCAAATGATGACCAAGATCAACCGCGACAACTTCGCGGGGCGCCAGGTGGTCACCTGCTGGACCTGCCACCACGGCCGTGACCATCCGGCCACAACTCCGACGCTGGAACACATGTACGGCCCGGCAACGCAGGAGATGGATGACATCCTTACGCAGATGCCGGGGCAGCCCGCGGCAACGCAGATCATCGACAAATACCTCGAAGCGATCGGCGGCGCCGAGCGGCTGGCGAGTTTGAAGAGCTACGAGGCGAAGGGCATAAGCGTGGGTTTCGGCGGTTTCGGCGGCGGAGGCCAGGTCCAGATCTACGCCAAGTTCCCGGACCAGCGCGCCACCCTGATCACGTTTCCGAAGAATCCGGACCGCCGCACCACCCGGACCTATAATGGCCGGGAAGGCTGGCTGGAGACCCCCCTCACCGTGTTGGGCCAATACGAGTTGACGGGCGGTGAACTGGACGGCGCCAGGCTGGATGCGCAACTTGCGTTCCCGGCGCAGATCAAACAGGCGCTGACGGATTTGCGTGTAAGCCTGCCTACGTCGATCAGCGACCTTCCGGCGCCGGAGAGCCAAGCATCGTCGCAGATCAGTGCCGTGACGATCGGGCAGGACCGCCTGGTAAACGTGGTGCAGGGTACGGGTCCTCGCGGAATCCCAGCGACGCTGTACTTCGATCAGGGAACGGGCCTGCTGGTGCGCATGGTGCGCTACGGCAAATCGCCGATCGGGCGCATTCCCACCCAGGTGGATTACGGCGATTATCGCGATGTGGGCGGAATCAAGATGCCGTTTCGCATGACTTTCGCCTGGATGGACGGACGCGACGCCATTCAACTCAGCGAGATCCAGACGAACGTTGCGATCGAGGCTTCGGTATTCGACCGGCGGTCCAAATGAGAGCCCAGACTTCTACCGTCCGGACGGTCGAGTGTTGCGGTATGATGAGCGGAAAGGATGCTGCCCTGATGCGGATGGCTGTCGAGAAAATCCTTATGGCCGGCATGGCGCTGGCTATTTCCCTGCCGCTGTGCGCCCAGACTTCTGCCTATCGGGCGCCGCGTGCCGAGGGCGGCAAACCCGACCTCAACGGCGTCTGGCAAGTGTTGAACGAAGCCAACTATGATCTGGAAGGGCATAACGCCCGGCCGGCAATGGCGGTGCGTCCCGGTCCTTACGGCCCGGTGCCGGCGGCGCAGGTCTTGGCGCTGGGGGCGGTCGGCGCGGTGCCGCCGAGCCTCGGGGTGGTCGAGGGCGGCGAGATCCCATACAAGCCCGAAGCGCTCAAGCAGAAGCAGGAGAACCAGGCGAACTGGTTGAGCCGCGATCCGGAGATCAAATGCTACCTGCCGGGCGTGCCGCGCGCGACCTATATTCCGCAGCCGTTCCGAATCCTGCAAAGCGCCAGCCAGCTTTTTATCGCGTACCAGTATGCCGGCGCGGTCCGCAATATTTACCTCAAAGATCCCGGCCCGGCGCCCGTGGACTCATGGATGGGGCAATCCGTTGGCCGGTGGGAGGGCGATACGCTGGTGGTCGACGTGACGGGATTCAACGATTCGACGTGGTTCGACAGGGCGGGGAATTTCCACAGCGACGCACTGCACGTGACTGAACGCTATCGCCGCACCAGCCCGGACGTGATCGCGTACGAGGCGACCATCGAGGATCCGAAGGTTTTCACGCGGCCCTGGAAGATCAGCATGCCGCTCTACCGGCGGCAGGAAAAGAACGCCCAGATTCTGGACTTCAAGTGTGTGGAGTTCGTGGAAGAACTGATGTACGGCCAATATCGCAAGAATCCGCTGAGCCGGTAATCGCGAGGATTTATGATCATGCGGCGGCTGCTGACGGCATGCACAGGAATGACGGTCCTGCTCCTGGTGAACGCTCACCTGGGGACGGCTCAAACCGCGACGTCAAAATCGAACGCCTCGAAGGTCCGCCGGACTGCCGACGGCCATCCCGATCTGCAGGGGATGTACGATCTGGCCACGCTCACGCCGGTGGAGCGTCCCATGGGCGCTCCGGCTGCATACAGTAAGGAAGAGGCGCGCAAGCGCGAGAGTGCGGCGGCTAAGCAAAGGCAACAGGGAGACCAGGCCCTCGACGGAAACCGTACGGCGCCGCCGAAGGGCGGCGACGGATCGGTGGGAGCCGCCGGAAACGTGGGTGGTTACAACACGGGATGGCTGGATCCGGGTTCGAGCCTCACGGTGGTGGACGGTCAGGCGCGATCGTCGATCGTGATCGATCCGGCGGACGGCCGGGTTCCTGCGATGACACCGGCTGCCAGACAGCGAACCATGACCGCGGCTTTCCGGTCGCGTCCCACGTCGGACACGCAGGAGAGCAACGACCCCGGCCTCGAAAAGGCCCCAGGCGCGTATGACGATCCCGAACGGCGTCCGCTCGGCGAGCGGTGCCTGCTGGGTTTCGGCTCGACTTCGGGGCCGCCGGCGCTGCCGGATTACTTCTATAACAACCTCCACCAGATTGTGCAGACGCCGGACACGGTGATGATCCTGAGCGAAATGGTGCACGACGCGCGCATCATCCGGATGAACGCGGAGCACGTGCCGAAGAATATCCGGCTGTGGATGGGAGATTCGGTCGGCCATTGGGAAGGCGATACGCTCGTGGTGGACACCACCAATTTCAGCAACAAGACGCGATTCCGCGGGTCGACGGAAAACCTGCATGTGGTCGAGCGCTTCACCCGCGTGGACGACAAATCGCTGCTGTATCGATTCACCATCGAAGACCCGGATACGTGGTCGCGGCCGTGGACGGGAGAGTACACCTGGCCGGCCACGGATGGGAAGATATACGAATACGCGTGTCATGAAGGGAATTATGCCCTTGTCGATATTCTGAAAGGCGCCCGGCTGCGCGAAAAAGAGGCTGCCGCGCCCAGGGGCTCTACGAGACAATGAAGAAAGCTGGAGGTGCTTTGTGCGAACGACATTCTGGAAGATAGCGCTTGGGGTTGCGGTGGTAGTGATCGCCGTGTTGATCGATGGAGCGGGGGTGAAGGCTCACCACGCCTTCGGCTCGGAGTTCGACGCTAATGCGCCCGTCCTCCTAAAAGGCAAGATCGCCAAGATCGAATGGGTCAACCCCCACACGTGGATCCACGTCGAGATCAAAAAGGACGACGGCTCGAAGGAAACCTGGATGGTGGAGGGCGGAAGTCCCAACACGCTGCTACGCCGGGGCGCCAATAAGAGCACCTTTCCGGAGGGCACCGACGTCGTGGTGGACGGCTACCAGGCCCGCGATCATAGCGAGAAGCGCGCTAACGCCCGCAACGTGACGTTCCCGGATGGGCGCAAGCTGTTCCTCGGCATGACCGGCACGGGCGCGCCCGATCCCGAGAAGTTTGACGCCGATAAGGCGAAGACGCTCAACCAGACCGAGAAAGATAAAGAAAAAGAGCAGGAGAAAAAACAATAGATCATTTCTTCCGGCTTCTGCCCATCGAGTTCTTCCGGTGGCTGGTCAACAGTCCCTGGTCGCACGTGATGAACAGCTCTGAGTGGGTCTTCCCGATTGTTCAGAGCCTGCATTTCATCGGTTTCGCGCTGTCGATCGGGACGATCGCGATGGTCGACTTACGGCTGCTCGGCGTTGGGATGCTGCGCCAATCGGCCGCCGACCTGGCCGCTGACCTTGAGCCCTGGACGCGGTTGGGCATTGTGATCATGCTGACCACGGGACCGCTGATGTTCTCGACCGACGCGGTCGCGTATCACTTCAATCCGTCGTTTCAGTTCAAGATGACCTGTCTGGCTTTGGCGTTGCTCCTGCACTTCACCGTGCATCGGCGGGCGGTTCGTCCCGGCATATCTCCCCTTGCCGCAAAGGGCGCGGCGGTGATTTCCCTTGTGCTCTGGAGCCTGGTGGTGGCGGGCGGACGAATGATCGCGTTCATCTAAGCGGCCTCATGACTAACCCATCGGTGCTCGAATGGATCGAGAGTACGAGGCTGAGTATCGCGATCCGCGAGGGCGGGCTACCGTATCCGATCATCGGCGGCATTCACTTGCTGTCGATTGCCCTGTTCGGCGGAGCGCTGTTGATTACCGATCTGCGTTTGTTAGGCCTGGTGATGGCGCAACGCCGATTTTCCGACTTGTGGTACCAGTTCCGGCCCTGGAAGCGATTGGGGTTCGTGACCATCACGGCGACGGGGTTGCTGCTGGCGTGGGCGGAGCCGGTCCGGCTGTATGGCAGCCCGTCATTTTGGGTGAAGATGTCGCTTTTCGCGCTGGTTGGAGTGCACGCGCGTGTTTTTCGCGCGGGGGTTTACGGCCATCCCGAAAAACAGGACGCCGGCATCAGTTCGCAGGCGAAGCTGGCGGCGGTTCTTTCCCTGGTCCTTTGGGCAGGAATGGTCCTGGCCGGGCGGCTCATCGCGTACGACGCGTCGTTCGAGCCGACGGGCAACTGATTACGCAAACAGCCATCTAGCAAGATCTACATTGGCACGGAAAAAATCCGGTCCGGGCGCCTGCTCCGCATTGTGGACTACGAGGGGGACCGATGCCTCGGCCAGGCTCCCGTGGCTGCGGTACTCCGCAGGCAAGCTTACGGACTCGGACTGAAGGCTGCCGAAGACAGTGTCGCGGTCGCCGAGAACAACGAGTTCGCCAATGCGCGCGGGCATGAGGCGGAAGCGCCGGGCAGCCTCGCTGCGTGTCAACACATGCTGAACGCCGGAAAGGCCGGAGATGATGGCTGCGGCACGATCGGCGTCGCGGCTGGATTTCAGGTAAACCCACGTCGTTCCACCGAAGCCGCTGTGATGCTTCAGGTATTTGTCCTGCTCGGCGGAAATGGCGGCGCGGAGGGCCAGGCCGCGGGCGGCGCAGGCCAGCATCAAATCCCAACAGCGCGTCTTGTGATGCATGCCGTGGTCGGCAGTCACCAGGATGGCGGCTTCGGGCGCAGCCGTGGAGAGTTCGCCCAAAAGTGAATCCAATCCGGCAAGATGACGGCGCGATGCGTCATGGTCGGGAGGCCACATGTGCATCGGGTAATCGGTGGTGTGGATATAGAGGACGCCGATTTCCGGCTGATTGCGGACGATCCACAGCGCGGCCTTGAGCAGCCAGTGGTTGATTTCGGCGCTGTAGATGTCAGGCGCCTTTCCCAACCGCTTGACCCATTCGGCGTCCGGGATCTCGGCCGACATCACGATCGAGGCTCCCCGCGGCAGCAGCGTGATCGTCTTCTTTTTGGACGAGAGCAGCGCCGAGGTGACGCCGCGCGCGCCCGCCCGTTCGAAGAGCGTCGGCGCAAGAACCAGGCTCGCTTGCTCCATATATTCCTCGCGCCCGGTGGTCTCGTCCAGATAGAAGTTTGCGGTGATGCCGTGTTTCTCGGGCCAGACGCCGCAGCAGATGCTGGCGTTGTTCGCATTGGTCACGGACGGCATCACGCCATCGACGTTTTTGCCGATGCCGCCTTTTTGCCAGCTGGTCAGCACCGGCATCGGGCTGGAGGAGATGTAATCCTGCCCCAAGCCATCGACCATAACGACGATGACGCGCTGGCGGCGTCTTTGGAGGAATACCGGACCGAGCAGGAGGCTGCGCCGCGTCATCGGCGATCATTGTCGCACGAGCCAAGGCGAGTCGCTACGCGGCGGTCCCTGCTGGCACAAGCGCGCGTAGTTCCACGTGCATGGATCGGAAGATCCTCAACAGGCGCACGGCATCCACGTTGCCCACGCCGAGGCGATAGAACAGCACATTCAACCTGGCCAGCAACATGCCACGGGCGAACTCGAACTCGGCGCGCAGCACTGACGCGGCGATATCGGGACGATCCCGGTCCGCTTCGACCGCGAGCAGTCGTAATACGGCGCAGATGCGGCTAAAGTCCATTTCAAGGGCCCGCAGATACTCGCGGAACAGCGCGGCCCTTTGACGCCGAAGCTTTGCTTCCATCCCTGGCTTGTATCCAAACAGTTGCCAAACGAATTGCAGATCGTCTCTG